>JBPBQX010000333.1:0-26925 GCA_050955025.1 Janthinobacterium lividum | reverse complement strand
TCGCGCATCGCCCGCTCGTGCCACGGCCGCGTGTAGGTGTCCTCGATGTAGCGCCGCGCGTGGTCGACCAGGTGCATGTAGTTCACCCCGGACGGGCACG
Organism: Janthinobacterium lividum; assembly: GCA_050955025.1. Classification (GTDB taxonomy): domain Bacteria; phylum Pseudomonadota; class Alphaproteobacteria; order Acetobacterales; family Acetobacteraceae; genus CAXSEF01. The sequence continues at coordinate 26,825 of JBPBQX010000333.1, read as the reverse complement.
TCGTCATGCACGACAGGCACGACAGGCAGCGGTCCACGTGCTGCACCACCTCGCGCGTCGCCGGCCGCCCCGACTCCAGCATGTCCTTGATCAGGTAGATGCGCCCGCGCGGCGAATCCAGCTCGTCGCCGAGCAGCACGAACGTCGGGCACGTCGCCGTGCACATGCCGCAATGCACGCAGGTCCGCAGCACGGCGTTGGCCGTCGCGGTCTCGGGATCGCGGAGCTGCTCGGTGGTGAAGCTGGTCTGCATGACGACGCCCCGGATAATGGCAAGGAAGCAAGGCCAAAGGCTCCGCCTCTGGACTCCGCCAAAGGCTGCGCCCTTGGAACGCGCTACTTAAGTAAGTGGGATCAAAGGGTCCTCGGACCCTTTGCGGGTCCGGGCAGAGCCCGGCCTTTCTTCCTCACAGCCCCGCCACCATCCGCCCCGGGTTCAGCACGCCTCCCGGGTCCATCGCCGCCTTCACCCGCCGCGTGATCGCCGCGAGGGCAGGGGCCTCGGGCGGCACCACCGCCACCGCCGCCCGCAGCCCGTCCGGCGCGCGCAGCAGCGTCCACACCCCGCCCCCCGCCAGCGCCGCGCGCGACACCGCCCCGTGCGCCGCCTCGCTCGCCGGCCCCGCCAGCCACGCGAGCCCGCCGCCCCAGTCCAGGAACCCCCGCAGCCCCGCCGCCTCCGCCGCCTCCAGCACCGCCGGCCCCCGCGACGGCCGCACCGACACCCGCCACACCGCGTCGCCCGCCTCCGCCCGCAGCGGCCGCGCATCCCGGATCGCCGCCCACGCCACGAGGCTTGCCTCGTGCTCCAGCCGCACCGGCTGCGCGAACCGCGCCATCTCCCCCGCGAGCTTCCCCAGCCGGTACTCCGTGCTGTGCGCCACGTCCTCGATGCGCAGGATCGCCAGCGGCCCCGCCGGCAGCCCCTCCACCCGCGCCGCCGCCTCCGCCGAAAGCCAAGCCGCCCCCGACACCGCATACGGCGACCCCAGCCCCGCCGACAGCGCCGCCACCCCGCCCCGCGCGTCCAGCCCCGCAAGCACGACGGACCCCGTCCGCTCCGGCCGCGGCAACACCTTGACCGTGACCTCCGTGATCACCCCTAGCGTGCCGTGCGACCCGGTCAGCAGCTTGCACAGATCGAGCCCGGTGACGTTCTTCAGCACCCGCCCCCCCGAGCGCGTCACCTCGCCCGCCCCGTTGACGACCCGCACGCCCATCACGTGGTCCCGCATCGCCCCCCACGCCACCCGACGCGGCCCCGACAGGTTCGTCGCCACCACCCCGCCAAGGCTTTGCGCCACCGCCTCGCCGCCCGGCGACAGCAGCCCCCCCAGGTCCGGCGGCTCGGCGATCAGGTGCTGCCCGCCTTCGGCCAGCGCCGCCTCCACCTCCGACAGCGCCGTCCCCGCCTTCGCCGACAGGATCAGCTCGTTGGGCGCGTACAGCCCGATCCCCGTGTGGTTGCGCGTGGACAGCGACCCCGCCGCCTGCACCGGCCGCAGCATCCCCATCTTGCTGCCACGCCCGCGCACCAGCAGCGGCTCGCCCCGCGCCCGCGCCTCGCGCACCACCTCGGCGATGCCCTCCTCCGTGTCCGGCGCGAACTCAGCCAACGCCGTGCCGCCCGAAGGCCAGGGCGCCGCCCCATTGCCTGGGAGAGGGGACCCGCCAGGGGCAGGCGCCCCCGGACCCGCGCACGTTCCCGCGCCTCACTCCGCAGCCTGCAGCGCCGCGCGCGGCCCCGCCGCCCACTCCCGCCCCAGCCGCTCCTGCACCGCCTGCGCCTGCATCGGGAACACCTTAGCCGTGTTGAGCAGCCACCCCGGGTCGAACGCCGCCTTGATCCTGCGCTGCTGGTCCAGCTCGACCTCGGTGAACTGCACGCTCATCAGGTCGCGCTTCTCCACGCCCACGCCGTGCTCGCCGGTCAGGCACCCGCCCACCTCCACGCACAGCTTCAGGATGTCCGCGCCGAACGCCTCCGCCCGCCGGAAGCTCTCCGCGTCGTTGGCGTCGAACATGATCAGCGGATGCAGGTTGCCGTCGCCGGCATGGAAGATGTTGGCCACCTTGAGCCCGTAGCTGTCGCTCATCTCCGCCATCCGCCTGAGAACCTCCGGCAGCCGCGACGTCGGGATGGTGCCGTCCATGCACAGGTAGTCCGGGCTGATCCGCCCCACCGCGCCGAACGCCCCCTTGCGCCCCTTCCAGATCGCCGCACTCTCCTCCGCCGACGCCGACACCCGCAGGCTGATCGGGTCGTGCGCGCGGCACAGCGCGCTGATGGACGCGAGCAGCTCGTCCTGCTCCTCCACCGACCCCTCGACCTCGATGATCAGCAGCGCCTCCGCGTCCAGCGGATAGCCCGCGTGCGCGAACGCCTCGCACGCATGGATCGCCGGCCGGTCCATGAACTCCAGCGCCACCGGGATGATCCCCGACGAGATGATGCTGTCCACGCACCGGCCCGCCACCTCGTTGGACGAGAACGCCGCCAGCATCGCCCGCTGCCCCTCCGGCGAGCGCAAGATGCGCACCGTGACCTCGGTGACCAGCACGAGCTGCCCCTCGCTCCCCGTCAGCAGCCCCAGCCAGTCCAGCCCCGCCGCGTCCAGGTGCGCGCCCCCGATGTCCAGGATCTCCCCGTCCACCGTCACCACGCGCAGCCCCAGCAGGTTGTTCGCCGTCACCCCGTAGCGCAGGCAGTGCGCCCCCCCGGAGTTCATGTTGACGTTGCCGCCGATCATGCACGCGAGCTGGCTCGACGGGTCCGGCGCATAGAAGAACCCGTCCTGCGCCACCGCCTGCGTGATGCCGATGTTCGTCACCCCCGCCTGCACCACGGCCAGGCGGTCGTCGTAGTCCACCTCGAGGATCGCATTCATCCGCATCAGCCCGACGACGACGGCGTCGGCCAGCGGCAGCGCGCCGCCCGACAGGCTGGTCCCCGCCCCGCGCGGCACCACGCGCACGCCCTGCGCGTGCAGGTAGCGCATCACCGCCGCGACCTGCTCCGTGGTCTCCGGCAGCACCACGGCCATCGGCGGCTGGCGATACGCGGACAGCCCGTCCGTCTCGTACGGCCGCAGCCGCAGCGCGTCCGAGATCAGCCCGGACGCGGGCACCAGGCGCGCCAGCCCCGCGACGATCTCGTCGCGCCGCGCCAGCACGTCCCGCTTCGGTTCCGGCAACTCGATCATGGCGCCCTCGACCCTGCTGCGCCCGTTTGGCCGGGCTTGAACCCAAGACATGGCGCAGCGGACGGGGAGCGGCAAGGCGCGCGTGAAACCCGGGGACGCGCGAACCCGTCGCGCCCGCGACAACCACCGGGCACGAAAGGATGCGGGTGGAGCCGAAGGCCCGCCCGCATCAGCGAAGCGTGATCGAACCGCACCCGAAAAGGCGCGTGCGGAAACCCTGTCGCGCCGGCCCCGCGAAGGGCCGGCGGCCGCTCAGCCCTGGCGGGCCTTCATGCGCGGGTTCTTCTTGTTGATCACGTACACCCGGCCGCGGCGGCGCACCACGCGGCAGTTCTTGTCGCGGACCTTGGCGGCGCGCAGGCTGTTGCGGATCTTCATGACGCGACCTCGGGCGAGCGCGGCACAGGCCGCGTCCTGGGAATGGCGCCTGTCGCACGACCCTCGCCACAAGGCGACGGCCAGACACTGAGGCATGCCGGAAGGCGGGCGGGATACCGGCGCCCCCGCCCCCTGTCAACCTCCCCGCCCCCGCACGGGGCCGCCGGCACGACGGTTGACGCCGGCGCGCGCAGGCCTGACATCACCGGCACGGCCGCATCGCGCCGCAGGGGGTGGCGGCCGGTGGCGGGATCGAGACAAGGCGGCCTGGCCTGGACCGGGTTCCTGGCCATGGCCTTCGCCGTGGTCGGCATGACCGGCGTCGTCGCCACCTACGCCGCCCAGATCCCCCTCCAGCGCGCCCTCCTGCACGAGGCCCTGCTCGACCGCGTGCTCCTCACCACGGAGGCACCCGACCCCGCCGCGGCCCTCGCCACCCTCCGCCCCGAAGTCTCCGCCGTGCTGGGCGACGACGCCGCCCCGCTGCTCGGCGGCCCCGCCCCGCTGCCCGCCCGCGTCGCCGACGCCCGCGCCCACCTGCAGACCAGCTTCGCCGCCGAGGCCGCCGACGTCGGCTTCCGCCTGCGCATCGTCATCTGCGTGTTCTCGGTGGTCGGCATGCTGTTCGGCGCCATGCTGCTTAGCGTGGTCCGCCGCCAGGCCTGACCGCCCGAAAGCAAGCAAGGTCGAGGCTCCGCCTCAAACTCCGCCAAAGGCTGCGCCCTTGGAACGCATCCCTTAAGTGAAGCCAGTCCAGGGCGGCTCGCCCTGGCGGGTCCGGGCAGGGCCCGGCCTTGCCTTCAGCCTGAAGGCTGCAGCGTGCGCAGGTAGGCGATGATCGACTGCCGCTGTCCCGCGTCCGGCACGCTCATCGGCATCCCCGCCCCCGGCACCATCGCCACCGGCCCCGCCAGCCAGCGCGCCAGGTTCGCGTCGCTCCACACCAGCCCCGACGCCGCCAGCGCCGGCGAGTAAGGATACCCTGGCACGCTGCCCGCCGCCCGCCCGACCACGCCCGCCAGCGGCGGCCCCACCTTGCTGTGCTCGGCCGCGTGGCACCCGCTGCACTGCGCCGTGAACAGCTGCGCCCCCGCCGCCGCGTCCTCGCCCCCGAACCGCGCCAGGTCCGTGGCGCCCTGCGGCCGCACCGACGGGAAGAACGTGTAGGACAGCGTGATCTCGCTGATGTCCTTGGTCTCGCGGTCGTCGGCGAAGCGCGGATCGACGAAGAAGTCGACCGGCATCTGCACCTTGGCGTGCGCCGCGAGCCGCTCCTCGGTGAAGCAGAAGCACTGGATCTTCTTGAAGTACGGCCCCGCCTGGTCGGGCGTGACGTTGAACGTCGCGTGCCCGACGATGTCGTGGTCCGACAGGTTCTCCGCCTCGAAGAACACCAGCGTGTCCTCGCCGAGCCGCAGCTTCACCCGCCGCTGCATCGGCACGAACCGCCACGGCAGGTTCGGCGCCACGCTGGTGTCGAAGCTCACCGACACGGTGCGCTCGGACACCTTCGCGTCGTCCGCCCCCACCCTGCGCGTGGTGCCGCCGGCCCCCGTCGCCTCGCAGAACAGCCGGTAGAGCGTCACCGAATACGACGTCACCACCGTCATGGTCCCGAGCACGGCGAACAGCCCGGCCAGGGTGAGAACGAAGCGGCGGCGCGCACGGGTCATCATGCCGCTGATCTGGGCCCGCGACGCGCAGGCGGCAAGGAAGTCCGGGCCGTGCCGCCACGTGCGCGGGTCCGGGGGCGCCTGCCCCCGGCGGGTCCAGGGCGGAGCCCTGGCCTTGCTTCAGGCCTCGCGCACCAGCGACAGCACCGCCCGCGCCACCCCCTCCGGCGCCTCGCGCGGCATGAAATGCCCGACCCCCGGCACGATCGCGCGCCGGTACGGCCCGGTGAAGTGCCGCGCGTGCGGGTCCTCCCCGTGCGGCGGGTGCACCCCGTCCATCGCACCCTCCAGAACCACGGCCGGCACCGTGATCGCCGGCGTCGCGGCCAGCGCCCGCTCGATCCCCTCCAGTGCCGGATCGCCAGCCGCCGCCGAATGCCGGTGCCGGTACGACTGGACCACCACGTCCACGAAATCCGGGTTGTCGAACGCCGCCGCCGCGCGCTCGAACTCCGCGTCGGAGAACGCCCACCCTGGCGACCACATCCGCCACAGCGCCCGGCACAGCCGCCGACGATCATCGCGCAGCCCCGCGACCCCCCGCTCCGTGTGGAAATACCACTGGTACCAAAGCCGCCGCTCCTGCTCCGGATCGGCCGGCGCGCGCGTGGCCGCGATGTCCTGCAGGTTGTAGCCGCCGATGCTGAGCAGCCCCGCGACCCGCTCCGGCCACAGCGCGGCCGCGATGCACGCCGCCCGCCCGCCCCAGTCGTAGCCCGCGAGCACGGCCCGCCCGACCCCCAGCGCGTCCATCAGGTCGCGCAGGTCCGCCCCCAGCGCCGCCTGCTGCCCCGAGCGCGGCGTGGCGTCGTCGAGGAACCGCGTCGGCCCGTACCCGCGCAGCCACGGCACGACCACCCGGCACCCCGCCTCCACCAGAACCGGCGCTACCGCGTCGTAGGCGTGCGCGTCGTCCGGGAACCCGTGCAGCAGCACCACGGCCGGCCCGTCCACCGGCCCGTGCTCCAGGAACCCGACGTCCAGCGTCGCGGTGCGCACCCGCCGGAACCCCGGCAGGACGGAAGGGTCGAGCGTCTCGGCCATGGCGGGCACCCCGGATGATGGCGGCAAAGGCCGCACCCATGCACGCCGCTCCCTCGGCCGCAACGACGCACGGCGAGGCAGGTCGGGTTCACCTGTCGTTCACCCGCGTCGCGCATCCTTCGTCGGGATGGCAACATCGCGCCACAATCGCATGGCGGAACTGCGAAACCTGTTGCCCCTTCCGGGGCGGGCGGGGACAACGACGGTGGCGCGGAAGGCCGCGCGGAACGCGAGGTGGGGCGTGCGGCGTTCGGGCGGATGGAACGGGATCGTGCTGCGGGGCCTGCTGGCGTCCGGCCTGCTTCTCCTGGCCGGCTGCGGCGGCGGCAGCGGCCTGACCGCGCGCCAGTCCGCGCGCAACTACGCGGGATCCAGCCGCCACTACCCCCCGCCCGGCCCGCCCGAGGACCCGTGGGGCCCCTACATCCGCGAGTCCTCCCGCCGCTTCCGCGTCCCCGAGCAGTGGGTGCGCGCCGTGATGCATCAGGAATCCGGCGGCCACGCCTTCCTCGGCGGCGCGCCCATCACCTCGTCCGCAGGCGCCATGGGCCTGATGCAGGTGATGCCCGCGACCTACGACGAGCTGCGCACGCAGAACAACCTCGGCGACGACCCGTTCGACCCGCACAACTCCATCCTCGCCGGCACGGCCTACATCCGGCAGATGTACGACCGCTACGGCTCGCCCGGCTTCCTCGCCGCCTACAACGCCGGCCCGCAGCGCATGGACAACTACCTGGCCGGCTCGGGCTCCCTGCCCAACGAGACGGTGAACTACGTCGCCTCCATCAGCCCGCACCTCGGCGGCGCGATGCCCGGCGGCGGCGCCGCGCCCGCCCCGGTGATGCTCGCCGCCGCGTCGCAGCCCCGCCAGCCGTCCTGGCGCCGCCACGCCACCGGCTGCGTGCGCGACCCCGACGCCGCCTACGACTCGCCCTGCGGCACGATCGCCCTCCCGCCCGACCCGCAGCCCGTCGAGGTCGCCGCCGCCGCTCCCCGCTGGACCAGCGCCGCCTACGCCGCTCCCGCGCCCGCCGGCTGCGCGCGCGACCCCGACGCCGCGTTCGACTCCCCCTGCGGCAGCGCCCCTGCGCCCGCCCCCGTGGTGGTCGCCGCCGTCCGCCCGACCCCGCCCGGCTGCCTGCGCGACCCCGACGCGGCCTTCGACTCCCCCTGCGCCAGCCCCCGCCCGCCGCCGGTGCTGGTCGCCGCGTCCGAGCCGCTCGCCTCCGCGATCTACAACGCCGCCCCGCCCGCCTACGCCACCCGTCCCCCGCCGCAGCAGGTCGCCGAGGCTCGCCCGCCCGCTCCATCGACCATGCGCGTCCCCGCGATGCCCGCCCTCGTCGCCCGCGCCGAGGCCGCCCCCCTCTACGCGCCCCGCCCCGCCTACGCCCCGCGCCCCGCCTATGCCTCCCAGGAAGCCACGCCGGTCCGCTTCGGCGCCGCGGCCCCGGCGCGCGCGATGCCCGCCCTGGCGACCGGCGGCGGCTGGGGCATCCAGGTGGGCGCGTTCGCCACGCCCGAGCTCGCCCGCAGCACCGCCGACGGCGCCCGCCGCGCCGCACCCCAGCTCCTCGGCACCGCGCAGACCCGGATCGGCCCGACCACCCCGTTCGGCGGCGCCGTGCTCTACCGTGCCCGCCTGGTCGGGATCGACGCCCAGGACGCCGCCGCCGCCTGCGCCCGCGTGCAGCGCCAGGGCACGCCCTGCATGATGGTCGCCCCCGGCGCCTAGCCCGGAGGCGCCCCACCGCGTCCTGCCGCGCGAGACGTCGCGCCCGAAAACCCGCCAAAACGTCTCGCCCGGCAGGACGTGTCCTGTCCCGCGCCGCGAGACGCGCCCGCGGCGCTCCGAAGACAGGCAAGGTCGGGCTCTGCCCGAACCCGCCAAAGGGCCTAGCCCTTTGGAAACCCTCGACTTAGGTAATGGATTCCAAAGGCGAGCCTTTGGCGGAGTCCAGAGGCAGGGCTTCTGGCCTTGCTTCCTTGCCCACGCCGCCCCGGTACCCGTCCCACCCCGCCGCCCGCAGCTCGCAAGCCGGGCACGCCCCGCACCCGTAGCCCCAGTCGTGCCGGTGCGTGCGGTCGCCGCGGTAGCAGGAGTGCGTGCCCTCCACGAGCGCCGCGACCAGCCCCTCGCCTCCCAGCCGCTCCGCCAGCCGCCAGGTCTCCGCCTTGTCCCGCCACATCAGCGGCGTCTCCAGCACGAAGCGCCGCGCCAGCCCGAGGCTGACCGCGAGCTGCATCGCCTTGATCGTGTCGTCGCGGCAGTCCGGGTAGCCCGAGTAGTCGGTCTCGCAGACCCCGGCCACGATCCTGCGCAGCCCCCGCCGCCACCCCAGCGCCGCCGCCGACGCCAGGAACAGCAGGTTGCGCCCCGGCACGAACGTCGTCGGCAGCCCGTCCCGCCCGACCCCGATCGCCACGTCCGCGGTGAGCGCCGTCTCGCCCAGCCCCCCGACCAGGCTGCGCATGTCCAGCACGTGGTCCTCGCCCAGCCGCCCCGGCCACATCGCCGACAGCGCCGCGCGCAGCGGCGGCCGGCATTCCAGCTCCACCGCGTGGCGCTGGCCGTAGTCGAAGCCCACGGTCTCGACGTGCGGGTAGCGGTCCAGCGCCCAGGCCAGGCAGGTCGCGCTGTCCTGGCCGCCGGAAAACAGCACCAGCGCGTGGTCTTCGGAGGTCATGGGCGGTCCTTCCAGCAGGCAAGGCCAGGGCTCTGCCCTGGACCCGCCAGGGCGAGCCGCCCTGGACCGGCACGAGTTAAGCACAGGCCGGGCGGCGGGCTCCATGTGCGCCGGGGTCCGGGGGGCGGCTCGCCTCCCGGCCTTGCTTCCTGGCGCCCGGCGCCCCCACATCCCCGCCATGGACCTCGATTTCAGCGAAGACGAGATCACCCGCTACTCCCGCCACATCCTGCTCGCTGAGATCGGTGGCACCGGCCAGGCCCGCCTGCGCGCGGCGCGCGTGCTCGTCGTCGGCGCCGGCGGCCTGGGCAGCCCCCTCGCGCTCTACCTGGCTGCGGCGGGCGTCGGCACGATCGGCCTGGTCGACGACGACCGCGTCGAGCTGAGCAACCTGCAGCGCCAGATCGCCCACACCATGGCCTCGCTCGGCCGCCCCAAGGTCGAGTCCGCCGCCGCCGCCATTGCCGCCCTCAACCCCGACACCACGGTCCGCACCCACGACACCCGGCTCGACGCCGGCAACGCCCTCGCGCTGGTCGCGGACTACGACCTGGTCTGCGACGGCACCGACAACTTCGCGACCCGCTTCCTGCTGGCCGACGCGTGCGTGCTGGCGCGCCGCACCCTGGTCTCCGCGGCGGTGCTGCGCTTCGAGGGCCAGCTCTCCACCTTCAAGCCGCACGCCGACCCGGACGGCCCCTGCTACCGCTGCCTGCACCCCGCGCCGCCGCCGCCGGGCCTCGTGCCCGCCTGTTCCGAGGCCGGGGTGATGGGCGCAGTCACCGGCGTGATGGGCACGCTGCAGGCAACCGAGGTCGTCAAGGAGATCGTCGGCATCGGCGAGGGCCTGTCCGGCCGGCTGCTGGTGTGGGACGCGCTGGCGGTGCGCTTCCGCACGGTGCGGCTGCGTCGCGACCCGGACTGCGCGCTGTGCGGCCCGCACGCCACGATCCGCAGCCTCGCCGCCCACCCCGGCGCCGTGCCGGAGGGCGCGCGTGTCCCCTGACCCGCTCGCGCTGCTCCTGCTGTCTGGCAGCCACGAGCGGGCGCACTACGCCTTCGTGCTGGCGGCGGGCGGGGCCGCGCTGGGCCGCTCCGTGGTGCTGTTCGCGACCAACCGCGGCTGCTTGGCGCTGTGCCGCAACTGGTCCGCGCTCGACGACGCCGCGCGCGACGCGGTGCTGCGGACGCGCGGCGTCGCCGGGCTGTCCGAGCTGCGCGAGGCCTCGGCCGAGCTCGGCGTCCGCCTGATCGCCTGCGAGGCCGGGCTGCTCGCGGAGGGCATCGCGCGCGACGCCTTGCTCGACAGCGTCGAGATCGCCGGCATCGCCACCTTCCTGGAAGCCGCCGGCCGCGGCCAGATCGTCTCGCTCTAGCCCCGCCGCCCGCCGAACCGCGGGGCCGGCGCGTAAGGCATCGCACGCAAACGTCCCGACTCGCGCCGCGGGCGCTTGACCGGCTCCATGCAGGCTTGGCACGCAGGGGGATGCGTCCCGTCCTCCCCGGCCTGTTCCTGCTGACCCTCCCCGCCCTGCTGCTCCCGCTGGGCCCCGGAGCGCGAGCCGCCGACCCCGCGCCTGCCACGCAGCATCACCCCGCCCCGAGCGCCTCCCATCACCCGCCCGCCACCGCGGCGCACCCCCACGGCCCCGGCGCGGCCCACCCCGGCGCCGCGCATCCCGGCGGCGCCCATCCGGGCCCCGCGAAGCCGGCGCCGCCCGCCCCCGCGCCGGTCCCGGAGCCTGTCCCCGTGCCCGCGGTGCCCGACAAGGGCAGCAACACCGGCCTGCCCCTGCCACGCTGGTCGGCGCTGCGCACCGAGGAGGTCAACCTGCGCACCGGCCCCGGCACCCGCTACCCGATCGACTGGGTGTACAAGCGCCGCGACCTGCCGGTGAAGGTGGAGCGCGAGTTCGACGTGTGGCGCCTGGTCGCCCTGCCCGACGGCACCAGAGGCTGGGTCAGCGGCGCCACCCTGGTCACGCACCGCACCTTCAGCGTGAACGAGGCCGCCACAACCCCGGCACGAGCAATGCGCGCCGCGGCCGGCGAGGACGCCGCCGTGGTGGCCAGGCTCAAGCCCGGCGTGATCGGCCGCATCCGCGCGTGCGACGCCGGCGCCGCCTGGTGCCAGGTCCAGGTCGGCGAGTACCGCGGCTGGCTGCGGCGCGACGCGTTCTGGGGCACCGACCCGGGCGAAGCCGTGCAGTGACCCTGGCAGGAAGAAAGGTTGAGGCTCCGCCTCAAACTCCGCCAAAGGCTGCGCCCTTGGAACGCGCCCCTTAAGTCAATGGGATCAAAGGGCCGAAGGTCCTTTGCGGGTTCGGGCAGAGCCCGACCTTGCTTGCTTCAGCGCTCCGAGAGGTCCAGCAGCGCCGCGAACCCGCTCTCGCTGCCCAGCGCCAGCACCGCCCCGTCCCCGCTCCACGCCAGCGCCGAGACCGGCCCGCGCCCCGGCGCCAGCAGCGGCAGCACCCGCGCCGTGGGGATGTCCACCGCGACCACCGTGCCGTCCGAGAACCCCGCCGCGACCAGGTCGCGCTCCGGGTGGCAGGCGACGCGGGTGCAGACGACCCCGTCCGGCGCGGTGGCCAGCTCGGTGGGCGCCTTGCCCATCGGCCCGCCGCCGTGGAACGGCCACAGCACGATGCTCTCGGCGCCCGAGCTGGCCAGCCACTTGCCCGTCCGGCTGAACGACAGCGACTCGGTCTTGGTCGGGTAGCCGCTCATGCGCATGTGCTGCCCGTCGACGAGCCGCCAGCCGTGCAGCGCGTTCTCCTGCATGGTCGTCACCAGCGCCTCGCCGGCGGGATGGATCACGACACCCGTGTGGCTGCCCTTCCACTCCAGCACGCGGGCGCTGTCGGTCTTCGCCGCCACGAACCAGAGCGACGCCCCGTTGTAGTGCGACGCGGCCACGCGCTTGCCCTTCGCGTCGAACGCCAGGCCGGTCACCGTGCTCGGGTGGTCCAGCACCTTCAGCGTGCCGCCCTGGGCATCGAACACGTGCGCCCGCTTGCCCACCGAGCACGCCAGCAGCCCGGCCTTCGGATCGGCATGGCTCGCGACCTGCTCCACCCACTTCGAGCCGAAGCGTGCGATGGCCGTCACCTCCCCCTCCGCCGTGGTGCGCAGGAAGCCGCCGTCGTCCCCGCCGGACACGAAGCCGCCGCGCGATGCGTCGGGCGCCAGCGCCAGCAGGCCGCCGTCGTGCGCCTGCACCGCGCGCCACGGCCCGGAGCGGGGCGCCAGATGCAGCGTCCCGTCCGCGGTCGCGAACGCGCAGGTCGCGCCGTCGCGGGCGAAGCACGCGGCGATCACGTGGCCGTCGAGGGAATGGTGCGTGCCGCGCTCGGCGAGAAGGTGGTCGGGGGCGAGGGTGTTGCCCATCACGGGTCCTGTTCGGAAAGGGGCAGGAAGGCCAGGGCTCTGCCCTGGACCCGCCGGGGGCAGGCGCCCCCGGACCCGCACAATGGGGGCACGGGCCCCCGTCGAGGTTTCCAAAGGCGAGCCTTTGGCGAAGTCCAGAGGCAGCGCCTCTGGCCTTGCTTATGCTGCGATCTGGCAGCTCTCGAAGCCCCGCCGCAGCTGCGGCCGGTTCAGGTTGCGCCCGATGAACACCAGGCGCGAGGTCCGCTCCTCGCCGGCCTTCCACGGCCCGATGAAGTCACCGTCAGCCATCATGTGCACCGCCTGGAACGCGAAGCGCCGGTCCTCGCCCGCGTAGCCGAGGATGCCCTTGGTGCGCAGGAGGTCGCCGCCCTTCTCCGCGAGGAGCTGGCTCATCCAGGCGTTGAACTTCTCGCCGTCGATCGGGCGATGCGCCTCGAACGACAGGCTGGCGATGTCCTCGTTGTGGCTGTGCTCGTCGCCGTGCGTGAGGAAGTCGGGGTCGAACGCCAGGATGCGGTCCAGCTCGAACGCCCCCTGGTCGAGGATCTCCGACACCGGCACGGCCGAGCGGGTCGCGCGGTGGATGCGGGCGAAGCGATTGATCGCGCGCACCTGCGCTTCCACCGCGAGCAGCCCGGCCTCGTCGACCAAGTCCGTCTTGTTCAGAACGATCACGTCGGCGAAGGCGATCTGCGCCGCCGCCTCCTCGGAGTCCTTCAGACGGTCGGGCAGGGTCTTGGCATCGACCACGGTGACGATCGCGTCGAGCCGGCACTTCGCGCGCACCGTCTCGTCGACGAAGAAGGTCTGCGCGACCGGCGCCGGGTTGGCCAGGCCCGTGGTCTCCACGATGATGCCGTCGAACTTCGTGCGCCGCTTCATCAGCGCGGCCAGGATGCGGATCAGGTCGCCGCGCACGGTGCAGCACACGCAGCCATTGTTCATCTCGAACACCTCCTCGTCGGTGTCCACGACGAGGTCGTTGTCCACGCCCAGCTCGCCGAACTCGTTGATCACGACGGCGTACTTGCGCCCGTGGTTCTCGGTGAGGATGCGGTTCAGCAGCGTGGTCTTGCCGGCGCCGAGGTAGCCGGTCAGCACCGTGACCGGAACCTTGGCCTGCTCGGCGGCCGCGTCTCGGCCGGTAGCCTGCTGGTCGGGGGCGGTGGTGTCGCTCATGGTGGGTCTCCGCTGGCTTCGGCCGACATATAGGCGCGCGCCTCCGCCAGTCCCAATCCCAGCAGCAGGAAGAACCACCCCGACAGCGGCATCGAGGTGAAGCTCGACGCCGAGGCGAGCGGCCACTCCTGCACCAGTGCCGCCACGAACAGCCCCACCCGCAGCGCGTGGCGGCCCGCGTCCGGTTCGCGCCGCCTCCTCAGGCCACGGCGCGACGACCCCCGCCACAGCCCGCGCGACAGGGCGCGCAGCCACGCCGCCACCAGCAGCCCGAACAGCAGCAGCCCCGGCAGCCCGGCATCGGTCAGCGCCTGGAGGTAGTGGTTGTGCGGGTGCTGCACGCAGATGTCGGGCGCGCCACCCCCGCCGTCGCCGCCCCCGTCCCCCGCCACGCCGCCCAGGGCGTGGAAGGTCGACGGGTCCGGGCAGCCGGTGCGATAGCCGTCGAAGCCCCGCCCGGTCCAGGGATTGGCGCGCGCGATCACCAGGGCGCGCACGGCGATGCGGCCGTAGTCGCTTTCGGGGAAGTGGCGCATTTGCTGGCCGAACCGGGTGACCAAGTGGCCGAAGGTCGGCGGCGACAGCACCGCGGTGGCGGGCACCAGCAGGGCGGCCGCCACCAGGCAGGCCAGAACCACGCGGCGCAGGCGAGGCAGCAGCAGGCCGCTGACCACCAGCCCCAGCCCGGTCAGCAGCAGCGGCATGCGCTGCCCGATCAGCACCACCGTGACCGCGCCGGCCAGCACCAGGGCCCCCGCCGCCCAGCCCCGCCCGCGCGTCATCCAGCGCGCGGCGGTCGGCAGCATCGCGGGGAACAGCAGCCGCGACATCGGCGGCCCGGCGCGCGGCTGGCTGTAGGGCCCGGTGAGCGAGCCGTCCCCCCAGCGCGGCCAGCCCCACAGGTTGCGCCCGGCCAGCGCCTGCAGCCAGCACTGCAGCGCGATGTACAGCCCCGACAGCGCCACCAGCCGCGCCAGCCAGCGCCGTGTCGCCGCCCAATGCGCCTCGGCCGCCCGCTGCCGCGCCGGGTCGATAGGGCAGGCGCGATCCGGGCGGATCGTGCCTGCGAGCACCCAGTGCTCCAGCGCCGCCACGAACAGGAGGAACCGCACCAGCACGACGGCCTGCAGGAGCGAGCGCCCGCCGCCCTGGCCGAGCCCCGCCACCGGCAGCGAGCACGCCACCAGCCACACCCACCACACGGCCCCCACCTGCACCCAGGCGGTGCGCAGCCAGCGCCAGTCGCGCTGCCGGGCCGAGTGCAGCAGGAACAGGGCGGCGACCACCGCGATCAGCACCTCCGCAATGCCGCGCCCGTGCAGCAGCACCAGCGGCAGCACCAGCACCAGGGCGCGCACCGGGCGAGGCGCCAGCCCGCGCGGAGGGGGCGGCATCGAAGGGTCGGAGAAGGCGAGGCGCAGCCGGCTCGCCGCGCGCCGCACGCCGAGCGGGGTCATGCGTGCGCCTCGCGCAGCCACGCGGCCCGGTGTTCCCCCAGCCGCTGCCGCGCCGCCGGCCGGTCGAAGCTCCGCGCCCGCACGAGGCCCGCCGCCGACAGCGCCGCACGGGCTGCAGGGTCCGCGGTCAGGCGCAGCATCGCGGCTGCCAGCGCGTCAGGGTCGGGCCCGGCGAGTACCGCCGCCTCGCCCACGAGCTCCGGCAGCCCGCCGCGTGGCGAGGCGATCAGCGCCGCCCCGCTCGCCATCGCCTCCAGCGCCGCGAGCCCGAACGGCTCCTCCCAGCGCGACGGCACCACCACGATCGCCGCACGCGCCATCGCCGCCATCACCTCCGGGTGCGGCATGTGGCCCAGCAGGCGCACCCTGGCCGCCCCGGCGCGCGGCCGCAGCGCGGCCAGAAACGGCGTGTCCGCCGCGTCCGGTGAGAACCGGTCCGCGCCGATCATCTCCGCGCGCCACTCCGGCCGCTGCGGCAGCACCGACGCGCAGGCCTCCACGAACGCGTCCGCGCCCTTGCTCTCGGTGGGCCGCCCGGCGAACAGCAGCACAGGGTCCCGCGCCTCGGCCGGCCACGGCGGCGGCAGCGCGGCCAGGTCGAGGCAGTTCGGCAGCACCGCCGGCCCGCGCGTGCCCTCCGGCAGCCCCTGCATGAACCGTCGCCGCAGGTGCTCGGACACGCACACCACGTCGAGCCGCGACAGCAGCCCTAGCCGTGCCCGCGGCGTGCGCGCCCCGCGCATCTCCTGCGGGTCGTTGTGCAGCACCAGCCCCACCATGGCCCCCGGCAGCGCCCGACGCAGGCGCCACGCCACGACCGGCCGGTTGTGCACCTCGACCAGCCTTGGCTCGCGCGGCTGCAGCACTCGCGCGACCCCCGCGGCATAGCGCGCAAGCCGCCCGAGCGGCGGCCAGGCCGGCAGCGGCGCAGAAAGGTAGTCGACATCCGCGAACGGGTCGGGCTGCGGCGTGCCCACAACGACGTCGCCGGGGAGCGCCAGCCTGTGCACCAGCAGGCCCACGGCGCCGACCGCCCGCGGCGAGAACCCCTCGCGCGGCGGCAGGACGATGGCGGCGCAGGGGGCGGACATGGCGCGGGTTCTAGACCGGCTCGCCAGGGCCGGGAAGCAAGGTCGGGCCCTGCCCGAACCCGCAAAGGGCCGGGAGGCCCTTTGATCCCTTCACTTAGGTAGGGCGTTCCAAGGGCGCAGCCTTTGGCGGAGTTCAGAGGCAGCGCCTCTGGCCTTCCTTCTACGCGTCCACCCCGCACGCCTCGGCGACGCTGGCGAGCCCGTCCTCGCGGAGTGCCGCCGACAGCTCCGCGGCGAGGCGCGGCAGCAGCGACGGCCCCGCGTAGGAGAACGCGGTGTAGACCTGCACCAGGCTCGCCCCCGCCCGGATGCGGTCGAGCACGTCGCGCCCCGTGCCGATGCCGCCGCAGCCGATCAGCACGATCCTGTCCCCCGCGAGCTGCCGCGTGGCGCGCAGCATCTCCATGGCCCGCGCGCGCAGCGGCTCGCCCGACAGGCCGCCGGCCTGGGCGACGTCTGGGCCGTGCAGGCCGGGCGGGCGGGACAGCGTGGTGTTGGACATGATCAGCCCGTCGACCCCGCCACCCAGCGCGGCCCCCACCGCGTCGCCCAGCTCCTCGTCCGAGAGGTCGGGGGACAGCTTGATCAGCAGCTTCGGCCGCACCGGGCAGGATGCGGCGATCGCGTCGAGAATGCCGCGGATGCGCTCGCCGGACTGCAGGCTGCGCAGCCCCGGGGTGTTGGGCGAGGAAATGTTGATGACGACGTAGTCCGCGTGCGGCGCCACGCGCGCCACGAGGAAGGGGTAGTCGCGCTCCGGGTCGGCGCCTTCCTTGTTGATGCCGATGTTGATGCCGAGCGGGGCGGGGCGGGGCCCGTGGCGCGCCACGCGGGCGAGCAGGGCGTCCACGCCGTCGTTGTTGAAGCCGAAGCGGTTGATCACGCCGCGGTCCCGCTCCAGGCGGAACAGCCTCGGGCGCGGGTTGCCGGACTGCGGCCGCGGGGTGACGGTACCCGCCTCCACGAAGCCGAATCCGAGCCGCATCAGCGGCATCACCGCGGCCGCGTTCTTGTCGAAGCCGGCGGCGAGGCCGATCGGCGTGCGGAACACGCAGCCGAGCGTCCTGACCTCCAGCGCGGGGTTGGCGGGCGGCCGCGCGCTCCCGCCCAGGCGCAGGCGGAGCGCGAGGACGGCGAGGGCGTGCGCGCGCTCGGGATCGAGCCTGCGCATCAACGGCATCGCGAGGTCGGCAACGGTCGGGTTGGGCATGGGCAGGGTGATGCCCGAGGTCGACCCTCGGGGGAAGTGGGTGTAAGGGGACCGGCTTTCGGGAGCCCTGGCGATGTGGAACGAGCCGTACCTGGAGACCTGCTGCCGCTCGGCCCTGCATCGCCTGTGCGTGTGCGACGACGCCGGCCGGCCGCCGGGGATGAAGGACGGCAACTGCCTGGAGCGACTGGCCGCGATGGGCCTGGCGACGGAACGCAGGGACGGGCGGTTCGACGTCACCGAGGATGGCCGCGCACGGCACGCCTCGGAGATCATGAAGGCCTAGCGCCCGCCGCGGCATCGACCCGGCGCGCTACGGCAGCGTGAGGCTCGCGGCTTCCGGCCCCTTTGCCCCCTGGATGACCTGCATGCGCACGGTCTGCCCGTCCGTGAGCTGGGTCAGGCCGGCGCGCTCAAGCGTCGAGGCGTGCACGAACACGTCCTTGCCGCCGCTGCCGGGCGTGATGAAGCCAAAGCCCTTGCGGGGATTGTACCACTTGACCGTGCCGCCCATCTCGACGCCCGCGCCGGGCTCGGCCGGCTCGCCGGCAGGGACAGGGGCCGGCCTCGCCCGGAGCAGGGGAGGGGGCGGCGCCGGGGGCGCGGGCGGGAGGTCGGACACGCCGCTCAGCAGGTAGCAGGGGGCCTGCGCCGCACGCGAGCTGTCGGCGTCGGACTCGATGGCGTTCTGCACGGACCTGCGCCGCACGCGCAACACGGTGACCGCGGCGGGCCCGTCGAGAATGTCGTCGACGTCCTCCGACAGCACGGACAGCCAGTAGGGGATGCCGCCGCGCTCGGTGAGGATGAGGGGATCGTCGAAGCTGCAGGTCAGTCCGGACTGCAGCAGCACCTTCGCCTCGCCCGGCGAGGTCAGGTGGTACAGGTAGCTGTCCGGCCGATCGTTCGCGCGCATCGGGTGCGGGTTGACGATCGCCAGCGCCGCATCCGCAGGGGTGATGACCAGGGGCCTGGGCGGCCCTGCCGGGACGGCCTTCGGCGCCGGCTCGGTCGGGCGAGGCTCGGGCTGCATCGCGTCGGGCGCCACGGCGACGGCCGTGTTCCCGGCAGGCGCCGGTGACGCGGCTTCGGCTGCCGCCGCCGGCTGATCCGGAGCCGCGACCGCCGGTTCCGTGGCGTCAGGCACCGCCGCTTCCGGCGCAATCGCCTCGGTGGGCTCCGGCTGGCCCGCCGGGCTGTCCGGTGTCTCGGCGGCAGGGGCTGCGGCCCTGGCGCTCCTGCGCCGTGGTGCGGCGCGGGAGGGCGCGGGCGCGCCATCCTGGGCGTCGTCGGTCGCGGCGGCCTCGGGTGCGTCGAACAGCGAGGCCACGTCGGCGGCGGGCTGGTCGGCCGCCTTCCTGCGCCGGGTCGTTCTTGTCCTGGGCGCGGGCGGGGCGGCGTCGTTCGCGGCCACCCCTGGAGAGGAGGCTGCGTCGGGGTCCGGGAACGGGCTGGTCGGTGCGGTCGGCAGGGGTGGCGACGGATCGGCTTCGCGAGGCATGTCGTTGCGGGCGTCTTGGTCGGAGTTCGGCATCGATAGCCTCGTTGATGGTGTCGGCGGACGGGCCGTGCCTGGCATCCGGGGCAGCCGGGAGTTTAGCGCCCAGCCGGGAGACCGGGTCTGCGCGGCCGGCGGCCTGCCGAGGCCAGGCGGCGTTCACTATTGTTCGGCTCTCGCGGCCTCGCAGAAGCCGCAAGCAAGGAAGACGCCGCGTCCCAGGGCGCGCGCATCCCCGCATAGGCCGGGGCTGCGTCATGGACATGGGCGTGGCGAACGATCCGACGGAGTGCCGATGGTATTGCCGCACGGGACGCCGTCGTCAAGCCGCCATGGGTCGGCATTCCTGCGTACGCTGCAGTACCGGCACGCCGCCCAGGCCGGAATGGGGCGAGACGCCGGAAAGGCGGCCCTTGCGGCACGCCCGCCCGTGCCGCAGACGGGCGCAGCGTCGATCCCGGACAACCAGGCAGGCAACCCCTGGGTCGCGCCGGCCTCCCGCGGCACCCGCCGCCGGTTCCTACGCGACCAGCGCAACCAGCAGCGCGTCGAGACGCAGGCGTCCCTCCGCCGTCGCCCGCAGCCTGCCGCCGGTGCGCTCCACGTAGCCGGCGTCGACCGCCTGCGCTAGCACGTCCAGCTCGACCGCGTCGTCCAGCGCCATCGTGGTGCGCGACGCGAACCGCGCCTCGTCGATCCCCTCGTCGAGCCGCAGCCCCATCAGCAGCATCTCGCGCGCCCGCTCGCGGGGCGACACCGCGGCGTCGCCCTGGCTGCCGTGCCCGCAGCGTTCCACGCGCTCCGCCCAGACCTCCGGCGCACGATGGCGACGCGTGGCCAGCAGCGTGCCATCCGCCAGGCTGACCCGCCCGTGGGCGCCGGGTCCGATGCCGGCGTAGTCGGCGTAGCGCCAGTAGGCCAGGTTGTGCCGGCTTTCCGCGCCGGGACGGGCGTAGTTCGACACCTCGTAGGGCAGCAGGCCGAAGCGGCCCGCCTCCTCGGCGGTGGCCTCGTACAGCGCGGCGGCCTCGTCGCCCTCGGGCAGCACCAGCTCGCCGCGCCGGTGCAGCGCCTCGAACGCGGTGCCCGGCTCGATCGTGAGCTGGTAGAGCGAGAGGTGGTCGGCGACCAGGCACAGCGCCTCGCGCAGCTCCGCCCGCCAAGCGTTTAGCGTCTGCCCGGGCCGGGCGTAGATCAGGTCGAAGGAGATGCGCGGGAAGATGTCGCGCGCGATCCCGAGCGCCGCCACGGCGTCGCGGGCGGAGTGCCTGCGCCCGAGCGCCGCGAGCGCCGCGTCCGACAGGCTCTGCACGCCCAGCGAGGCGCGGTTCACCCCGGCCTCGCGGAAGGCGCGGAGGCGCCCGGCCTCCACGCTGGTGGGGTTGGCCTCGAGCGTGACCTCCAGCCCCGGCAGCGGGTCGAACAGCGCGCAGGCGTCGGCGATCAGCGCCGCCACGGTGTCCGGGTCCATCAGGCTCGGCGTGCCGCCGCCGAAGAAGATGGAGCCGAGCGGGCGACGGCCGAGGCGGGCGGCCTCCCAGGCCAGCTCGGCGCGCAGCGCGGCGGCGAAGCGGGCCTGCGGGACGAGGTCGCGGACGTGGCTGTTGAAGTCGCAGTAGGGGCACTTGGCCAGGCAGAACGGCCAGTGGATGTAGAGGGCGAGGGGCTCCATGGCTGCCAGATGGGGTCGCGGGGGCGGAGCAGGCAAGCATGGGCTTTCCCTCCGCTGGCCTTCCAACAGCCCACGCGGGCTATCGGAACCTTTGGCCAGCTACGCCCGAACCCGCAAAGGATCCGAGGACCCTTTGATCCCTCTACTTTAAGGAGGAGATCCAAGGGCCCAGCCCTTGGCGGAGTTTGAGGCAAAGCCTCAACCTTGCTTCATTCCAGCCGGTAAATCACCGTCTCCCGGGTCGCCCGGTCCTCCAGCTCCAGGGTGGTCGGCACTTGGAAGCGGGCGATCTCGCGCATCCCTTCGCGCGGCAGGTAGGCGCGCCCCGGGTCGGCGATCCAGACCTCGGCGTCGCGCGCCAGGCCCCGGAGCCACGGCAGGATGTGCCCGGTCATGGGCGCCTCGTAGCAGACGTCGCCGCACAGGATCAGGTCCCACCGCGAGGGCGCGCCGACGACGTCCCCGTCGGTGCAGGCGACGTCCGCGCGGGCCGCGCGCGCGTTCAGCCGGGCGGCGGCCAGGGCGAGGGGATCGATGTCGCAGGCCTCCACGCTGGCGGCGCCGGCGCGGGCGGCGGCGATCGCGGCGATGCCGCAGCCGGCGGCGAAGTCGAGCACGCGCCGCCCGGCGACGAGCGAGGGCCGGTCCAGCATGAGGCGGGCGAGCGCCTGCCCGCCCGGCCAGGCGAAGGCCCAGAACGGCGGCGCGGTGCCGGTGCGCTCGAGCCAGGCCTCGGTCGCCGTCCAGATCGGGGTGATCTCGGTCGCGAGATGCAGGGCGAACTCCGGCACCATGGGCGCGCGGGCCAGGGCCGTGTGGTCGCGCACGAAGCGCTCCGCGTCGTCCGGCGCGCCGGCGTCGGCGTGCGTGGTCACAGGCGCCCCGCCAGCACGGCCAGGGCGACCGCGAGCCCGACCTCGCGATTGGCGCGGAACAGCCGCAGGCAGGCCGCCGGGTTGGCGATGTCCAGCGCCGCCACCTGACGGGCGAGCAGCAGCGCGGGCAGCGGCAGGACCGCCCAGAACCACGGGCCGAGCCCGGCCAGGACGCCGGCGAGCGCCAGCGCGGCGAGGGCGCCCGCGTAGCTCGTCCCCACGAACAGGCGGGCGTGCCGGGCGAAGCGCCGCGAGGTGGAGCGCACGCCGACCACGGCGTCGTCCTCGATGTCCTGGAAGCCGTAGATCGTGTCGAAGCCGAGGTCCCACAGGATCGCCGCGGCGTAGAGGGCAAGGCCGGCGGCTCCCAGGGGCCCGGCGGCCGCCGCGCCCATCGGCGCGCCGAAGCCGAAGGTGAAGCCCATCACGAGCTGCGGCCACCAGGTGACGCGCTTGGCCAACGGATAGAGCGCCACGAGCACGAGCACGCCCGCGCCGAGCGCCCAGCAAAGCGGGCGGAGCTGCAGCAGCACGGCAAGGCCGGCGAACAGCAGGATCCCGAGGAACACCAGCGCCCCGCGCATGCGCAGGGTGCCGGACGCGAGCGGACGGCCTGCGGTGCGCGCCACCCGGCGGTCGAGGTCGCGGTCCCACATGTCGTTCACGACGCAGCCGGCAGCGCGCATCACCACGCTGCCGAGCGCGAAAAGGAGCGCGAGCCGCAGCGTCCCCGGCCACGGCGCGCGCTGCAGCAGGATGCCCCACAGGCCGGGCAGGAACAGCAGCCAGACCCCGATCGGCCGGTCCAGCCGCGCCAGCAGCGCGTAGGGACGCCAGGCCGGCGGCAGGCGCGCGACCCAGCCGCGCGCGTCGATGTCGGTGAAGGAACCGGGCCCGGCGACGGACAAGGCTCAGGCCCGGCGCAAGATGGCCACGGGGCAGCCCTGGTGTTCGCCTCGTCGTCCGCCCACTCTGGTCCCCATGCAGGATGCCCCGCGTCTGTTCGTAGAGCATTCCCTGTCACCGGGCGCCATCCTGGCGGCGTCGGGGCCGCAGGCGCACTACCTGCAGGTGGTGCTGCGCCGCGCGGACGGCAGCGCGCTGCGCCTGTTCAACGGCGTGGACGGCGAGTGGGACGCGTCGCTGCGGGCCGGGCGGCGCGACCGCGCGGAGTTCGTGGTCGCGGACCGCGTCCGCCCGCAGGCGGCGGAGCCCGGCGCGGCGCTGGTGTTCGCGCTCCTCAAGCGCGACGCCACCGACCTCGTGGTGCGCCAGGCGACGGAGCTGGGCGTGCGCGCGCTGCAGCCGGTGTTCACCGCCCGCACCAACAGCGCGCGGCTCAACGCCGAACGCCTGACGCTGATCGCGCGCGAGGCGGCCGAGCAGTGCGAGCGCCTGGACGTGCCGGTGGTGCACCCTGTGCGACACCTCTCCGACCTGCTGGGGGACTGGCCGGACGGCGAGGTGCTGGTGGCCGCGGTGGAGCGGGCGGGGGCGGAGCCGGTGCGGCCGGCCCCCGAGCCGGGGCGCACGTCGCTGCTGGTCGGGCCGGAAGGCGGCTTCACGGGGGCGGAGCTTGACGCGCTGCGTGCGCGCCCCTTTGTTCTGCCCGCGACGCTTGGCCCCCGCATCCTGCGGGCCGAGACAGCCGCCATCGTCGGCCTCGCCCTGCTGGGGGCGCCCGGCCCGCGCTGACACTGCCCCGCCGGGCGTCTCGACTGGAGTGCCATGTCCAATCCCGGAGAAGCCGACGCGACGCCGATCGCCTCGACCCGCCAGCTGGCCGAGCACATCGCCGTCGGCTGCAAGCCGCGCGACTCGTGGCGGATCGGCACGGAGCACGAGAAGTTCGGCTTCCGCCGTCCCGCCCGACCCGGCGAGCCCGCGGTCCCCGGTTCGGCGACGGCAGCCTACGAGCCCCCGGGCTACGCGCCCGACGGCATCCGCGCGGTGCTGGACGGGATCGCGGCGCGCGGCTGGACGGCGATCAGCGACGCAGGCTCCGTGATCGGGCTGAGCCGTGGCGGCGCCAGCGTGTCGCTCGAGCCGGCCGGGCAGTTCGAGCTGTCCGGCGCGCCGCTGGCGACGCTGCACGAGACGCGGGCCGAGCTGGACGCGCACTTCGCCGACGTGCACGCGGTGGCACGGCCGATGGGCCTGGGGTTCGCGCCGCTCGGCTTCCACCCGACGGGCGCGCGCGAGGCGATGCCGTGGATGCCCAAGAGCCGCTACGCGATCATGCGTCGCTACATGCAGCGCACCGGCACGCGCGGGCTCGACATGATGCTGCGCACCTGTACCGTGCAGGTGAATCTCGACTACGGCAGCGAGGCTGACATGGTCCGCAAGCTGCGCGTGGGCCTGCTGCTGCAGCCCGTGGCCACCGCGCTGTTCGCCAACTCCCCGTTCACGGAAGGGCGGCCCAACGGCTTCCTGTCCGCGCGCGCCAACGTGTGGCTCGACACGGACGCCGACAGGACCGGCATCCCCGCCGTGGTGTTCGAGGACGGTTTCGGCTTCGAGCGCTATGTCGAGTGGCTGCTGGACGTGCCCATGTACTTCGTCATGCGCGACGGCGGCTACGTCGACCTGGCCGGCCGCTCGTTCCGCGACTTCATGGCCGGGCGGCTGTCGGGCGAGGTGGCGGGCGAGGCCACCCTGGGCGACTTCGCCGACCACATGACCACCTCGTTCACCGAGGTCAGGCTCAAGCGCTTCCTGGAGATGCGCGGCGCGGACGCCGGCACCCCGGAGATGATGCTGGCCCAGTCCGCCCTCTGGGTCGGGCTCC
Source organism: Janthinobacterium lividum (assembly GCA_050955025.1). Classification (GTDB taxonomy): domain Bacteria; phylum Pseudomonadota; class Alphaproteobacteria; order Acetobacterales; family Acetobacteraceae; genus CAXSEF01. Next base: position 2,671 of record JBPBQX010000333.1, on the reverse strand, counting down.
TCTACGACGAGGCCGCGCTGTCCGCCGCGGTGTCGCTGGTCGGGCGCCACCCCTGGCAGGCGTTCGCAGCCCTGCGCGAGCACGTCCCGACCCGCGGGCTCGACACGCCGTGGGCCACGGGCACCCTGCGCGACGTGGCACGCGACGTGGTGGCGATCGCCAGGGACGGGCTGCGGGCACGCGGCCACGGCGAGGAGGCACTGCTCGCGCCGCTGCACGCGATCGTGGCGGGCGGGCCGACGCAGGCCGAGCACTGGCTGGCGCGGTTCCACGGCGCCTGGGGCGGCGACGTGCGGCGGGTGTTCGACGAGGCGGAAGTCTAGCAAGGCAAGCATGAGGCGCTGCCTCAAACTCCGCCAAGGGAAGCCCCTTGGATGGCTTCCCTAAGTAATGGGATCAAAGGGTCCTCGGACCCTTTGCGGGTTTGGGCAGAACCCATGCTTGCCTGCTGCCGTTCAGGGCACGAGCAGCAGCAGCGAGGCGCCGAACACCACGCTCGACACGAAGAAGCTGATCACCGTGAACCCCATGACCCGGCGCATCCCGATGCCCGCGATCGCCAGCAGCGGCAGGGCCCAGAACGGCTGGATCATGTTGGCGACCGCCTCGCCGTAGCCGACGCCCTGGGCCGCGGCGGCCTGGCTCACGTGCAGCGCCACCGCGGCGGGGACGATGAACGGGCCCTGCACCGCCCAGTGTCCGCCGCCACTGGGCACGAACAGGCTGATGATGATCGACGAGACGAATCCCCAGAACGGCAGGGTGTGGGGCGTCGAGATGCGGATGAACACCTCCGCGATCACGCCCGCCAGGCCGGTGGTGGTCATGATGCCCATGATGCCGCCGTACAGCGGATACTGGAGCAGGAGCGAGCCGGTGACGCGGGCCGCTGACTGGATGGCCGCCGCGTAGGCGACCGGGCGCCAGTGCAGCAGCAGGCCGAGCGCGAGGAAGATCAGGATCAGCGAGTTGATGTCGAGGTGGAAGGTGCCGCGCACGACCTGCAGCCCGAGGTAGCCGGCGGCCGCGGCCACGATCGACAGGTTGAGGATCCAGGCACGGTCGAGCACGCCGGCCAGGCCGGGGACGTGCTCCGGCGCCGGGCGGGGCGCGTCCTCTGCGGCGAGGCGGGCGGAGTCGGCGGGGACGATGTCGCGCTCGGCCGGCTGCATGCGCATGTAGATCAGCGGCATCGCGACCAGCAGCACCAGCACGGGCACGACGTTGAAGGCGGAAAACAGCGTGTCCGACAGCGGCACGACCTCGCCCGTCACCTTCTGGGTGATGTTGAGCGCGGAACCAGGCGTGGCCTCGGCAAGCGCGATCGAGGAGGACAGGCCGGCGGGGAACATCAGGAAGCCGGTGTAGGCCGCGGCCATCAGCCACGCGAAGTCGAGGCGCTGGCGCTTGGCCAGCTCGCGGGCGAACAGCGCGGAGACGATCAGACCGAACCCCCAGTTCAGCAGGTTCGCCGACAGCCCGACCAGGGCGGCAAGGCCCACGGCGGCAGCGGGCGAGCGGGGCAGGGACGCCAGCACGGCCAGCAGGCGCGCCACCGGCCGCGACGAGCTGAGCGCGTAGCCGGTGACCAGGATCATCACCATCTGGAAGGCGAAGGCGAAGATCTGGAAGATGCCGCCGTACCAGGCGTTGAGCACCTCCGGTACCGAGTTGTGCGGGGCGAAGGCGAGGGCGAGCGCCGCCGTGACCAGGCTCAGCAGGATCGCGAACACGAACGGGTCGGGCAGCAGCCGCTCGAACAGGTAGACGAAGGCGGTGGTGACGCGGCCCAGGACGGAGCGGCGCTCGCCGTCCGTCGCGGACAGGGAATCGGGCATGTCGCATCCTCGGCGGTCTTCCCGGCGCGGGTTGCGCCGGGATGCGCAACGATACCGTCGCGGCGTGTCCGCGGCCAGCCTCGTTGCCGGCATCTGCCGGCGTTAACGCTCCGGCAATCCGTGCAGGGCACCTTGTCGCCAGGGGCAGGCCGCCCCGCAAGGAAGGCAGGGGCATGGACATCACCCATCTCTCGGGCGTGGCACCGGGAACAATGACGGCGACGATCCGCCACGAGGGCGTGCAGCGCCGGGTGGTGGCCGAGGTCGCGCGGTTCGGCGCCCACTGGTCGGCGCGCCGCGCCGGTGGCGAGTGGTCGGTGCGCTGCGCCACGCCGGAGGCCGCGATCCTGTTCGAGGCAGCGGACCACTTCCCCGGCGGCGCCGCCTGGGACGAGGCGCCCATGCAGACTTCCGCGCCGGTGACCGCGAGCACGCGCGAGCTCGTGCAGGCCGGGTAGGCGAGCCTCACCTAAGCCGGCGGGGCCGGGGGCGGCGCTAGCTCCGGCAGCCCTTGACCCGCGCCGGCGAGGCGAGCAGCGGCCGGAGCATCGAGGCGACCTGGCAGGGCGACTGGCCGCGGTGCCGCGTCGCATGGGGCTGGCGGTTCAGGTTGATGACCAGCATGCCGCCCCCTGCTAGCGCCAGGTGCAGCGTCCCCTGCCGGATGGCGCGCATGTAGAGCGGCTCCGGGCCGCCGATGCCGGTCACGATGCCGGCGCCGACCTGCGCCACCCGCTCGCGGTAGGCGGCGGCGAGGTCCGGCGTGTGCGAGTGGTACAGCCCCACCGCGACGTTCCAGTTGCCGCCCGCCTCCGCCTGGAGCTGGCGCAGGT
>JBPBQX010000332.1:0-27897 GCA_050955025.1 Janthinobacterium lividum | reverse complement strand
GCGCTCACACGCGCTCGCTGACCGCGATCGCCACCTTGCAGCCGGTCTTGATGATCGCGCACAGCACCTTGTAGCCCGGCGTCAGCTCCGCCTCGTTCTCCAGCCCGATGTCGCGGTGCTCCAGCTCCTCCTCGCGGAAGACGTCGATGGTGTCGCGCAGCGCCGCCTCGTCGTCGCCCAGGCTCTCGTGCTGGGCCGCGTAGTGCTCGTCGATCGCCTCCTCGACGGCCACGGTGCAGGCCATCGCCGCGCGCTCGCCCATGGCCGCCGTCGCCGCCCCCAGCGCCCAGCCCGCCACGTGCCAGATCGGCAGCAGCAGCGTCGGCCGCACCCGGCGCGTGGCGATCAGCCCGGCGAAGGTGTCCAGGTGCACCTGCTCCTGCGCCTGCATGTGGCGCAGGATCTCCGCCTTGTCGCTGCTGTGCAGCACCGCGAGCTGGCCCTGGTAGATGCGTTTCGCGCCGTACTCGCCGGCGTGGTCCACGCGGATCATGCGCTCCAGGGCGCGTCGCGGCGTCAGGTCCCCCGGCAGCGGCCGGCGCGGCTCCGGCGCGGGCCGCACGGCGAGGCTGCGGGACTCCGTGGCCGCGATCACGCCCGGTGTCTGGTCCATGGTGCACGCTCCCGTTTCGACCACAGGGAGATGGCGAGGCCCGCCGCGAACACCAGGGCATACAGCCCGCCCAGCGCCGCCATCGACACCGGCAGCCCGGGGACGAGGAACGTCGGGTCGTCGCACGGCTTGGACGGGTGCGCCGGCATGCTGGCCAGCATCCGCGCCGCCCCGCCCGACGCCAGCCGCGGCGCCGCGCATTCCGGCAGCGGCGACGGCCACCAGCCGAACTCCACGCCCGCGTGCAGCGCGCCCAGCGCCGCCGCCCCCGCGAACACCGCGACGGCCACCCACAGCACCCGTCGCGACCACGCCGGCCGCAGCAGCATCGCCGCCACGCCGAGGACCGTCACGATGCGGTAAGGCCAGCGCTCCACCAGGCACAGCGCGCACGGCACCAGGCCCCCGAACCGCTCCGTGCCCAGCGCGACCGCCATCGCCACCGCGCCGCCCGTCGCGGTCAGCACGGCCAGCTCGATGTCGCGCAGCTCCCGGAATACCGCCATGCCGCTGCTATGGCGCACGGCCCCGGCCCCGGCAAGACGGGCCCGCCTTGCCGCGCCCCCCCCGCGTCTCTACGCTCGCGCCAGCAAAACGGGTCGGAGCACCACGATGAATCTGAGCGGTCTGATGGACACTGTTCGCAACGCCCTCGGCCTGGGCGCCGCCAAGCCCCCCGCCCCGGCGCCCAGGGCGTCCGCCCAGACCCCGCCCCCCGCGCCCCGCCCGCCCGCAGCGCCCGCAGCCCCGCGCCCCGCGCCCGCGCCCATCACGCCCCAGCCCGCCACGCCCGCCCCCGCCGCGTCCACGGGGGGCAGCGCCACGCTGGTCCGCGCCGTGCGCGCCGGCGGCAAGGTGCTCGCCGTGGGCACCGCGGTGAAGATCGTCGCCACGCACGGCAAGGGCACCGCCTACACCGTGCAGCTGCCCGGCGTCGCCACCGCCAAGACCATCGAGGGCGCGGCCGTCCGCGTCGGCTGAAGCAAGGAAGGCCAGAGGCTCTGCCTCTGGACTCCGCCAAAGGCTGCGCCCTTGGAACGCATCCCTTAAGTGAGGCCGGTCCAGGGGCGGCTCGCCCCTGGCGGGTCCGGGCAGAGCCCGGCCTTCCTTCAGTAGACGTCGCGCTGGTAGCGCCCCTGCCGCGCCAGCGCCACGATCCAGTCCTTCGCCTGCGCCTCGTCGAGCTTGCCCTGCGTCATGGCGATGCGACGCAGCGCGCCGTCCACGTCCTTGGCCATGCGTGACGCGTCGCCGCAGATGTAGAACGACGCCCCGTCCTGCAGCCAGCGCCACAGGTCCTCGCTGTTCTCCAGCATGCGGTCCTGCACGTAGACCTTCTTCGCCTGGTCGCGCGACCAGGCCGTGTCGAGCCGCCCCAGCGTGCCGTCCGCCAGCCAGCCGCGCAGCTCGCCCTCGAACAGGAAGTCGGACGCCGCGTGCTGGTCGCCGAAGAACAGCCACGACCGGCCCTTGATCCCCAGCGCCGCGCGCTCCTGCAGGAAGGCGCGGAACGGCGCGATGCCGGTGCCCGGGCCGCACATGATCACGGGCTTGGCGGGGTCCGTGGGCAGGCGGAAGTGGCTGGTCGTCACGCTGACCGGGATCGGTCCGTGGTCGGCGGCGCGGTGGGCGAGGAACGCCGACGCGATGCCCTGCCGCACCCGGCCGCGGCGCGTGGCGCGCACGACGCCGACGCACAGGTGCACCTGGCCGGGGGTGGCCTTCAGCGACGAGGCGATCGAATACAGGCGTGGCTTGAGCGCCGGCAGCGAGCGCGCCAGGTCCACCGCGGGGGGGCGCGCCGACTGGAACGCCTCCAGCAGGTCGAGCAGGTCGGCGTCCACAGGCTCCACGTTGTCCTCGCCGTCGGACAGGCGGCGGAGCTGGGCGGCGTGCGGCGCGTGCGTGGCGCTCATCGCCAGCAGGTCCGTGGTGCGGTCCATCGGGCGCGCGATGTCGAACTGCGACGCCAGCGCCGCGCGCAGGGGCCGCTCCTCGCCGTCGGGGCAGGCCACGGACTCCTCGCCCGTGGCGCCCATCGCGCGCAGCGTCGCCTCCACCAGCTCCGGGTCGTTCTGCGCGGCGATGCCGATGGAGTCGCCTGCCTCGTAGACGAGCCCGCTGCCGGCCAGGTCGATCACCACGTGGCGCACGTCCTTGGCCGAGCCCTCCGCGGTGAGCCGCGTCGCCGACAGCACGCGCGCCGTGGTGAGCACCTTCACGGGCGCCGCCACCGGCGCGGCCACGGTCGGGGCCGCCGCCGCAGGGGCGGCCGCCATCAGCTCCTTGATCTTGCGCTGCGTGGGCTTGGCGCCCGGCACGCACAGGCTCGTGGACGCCTCCTTCCCGTCGGCGAGCGCCTCGGCGTAGGTCTGGCACAGGTAGCCGCACTGGCCGCAGTCGAGCTGCGCCATCGCCGCCATCAGCGTGCGCCTGAGCGGCTTGCCCGCCGCCATCGACAGGCGCTCGTCCATCTCCAGCGCCGGGTCGTGCCAGGGGAAGTCCTCGTCCTCCTCCACGACCGCCGCGCCGTCGAGCGCCATCGGCTGCTGCGACCCCGCCGAGCCGTACAGGCCGGCCAGGAAGCCGTTGAGCCACGCCCGCTGCGGCCCGGAGAACGGCGAGGTGTCGGGGATCAGCGGGATCGGGGGGGACATCGCGTTCATCGCATCGAGCCCTCGGAGGAGAGGAAAGGAAGGCCAGGGCGCTGCCCTGGACCCGCCAGGGCGAGCCGCCCTGGAACGGCTTGACTTAAGGGAGGCGTTCCAAGGGCGCAGCCTTTGGCGGAGTCCAGAGGCAGAGCCTCTGGCCTTGCTTCACGGGTGCGCCCCCGGGTCCGTCTCGGAGGCCACGTGGTCGCCCGCGTCCGAGGGCACGGCCCCGCCGCCGGCCAGCGCCGCCAGCTCCTCGTCCGGCCGCGCGCGCGTCCACTCCTGGAAGCTCTGCGTGCCTTCGCGCGTCGTCTGCCAGGCGCGCAGCAGGCCGAGGACCACGGGCTGGACCTCGTCGGCGGCGACCTTCTCGCGGATTTTGCGGCCGACGGCCTGCTCGACGCCCGCGCCGCCGCCGAGGTGCAGGTCGTAGCCCTCGACCATGTCCTCGCCGCGCTCGACCTTGGAGCCGATCAGGCCGATGTCGCCCACGTAGTGCTGGGCGCAGGAGTTGTGGCAGCCGGTGATGTGGATGTTGAGCGGCTGGTCCAGCGTGATCTCGCCCTCCAGGAAGTCGGCCATCGCGGCCGCGTCCTGCTTGGTGTGGGCGTTGGCGAACTTGCAGCCCGCGGCCCCGGTGCACGCGATCATCCCCGCGCGCACGTGCGACGCATCGACGTCGAGGCCGAGCGCACGGATCGCCTCGATGGCGCCGGGCACCTGCGCCTCGGGGATGTCGCTGAGCAGCAGGTTCTGCCAGACGGTCAGCCGGATCGTCCCGGAGCCGAAGCGCTCGGCGACCGCGGCCAGGCCGCGCGCCTGGTCGGCGGTGATGCGGCCGATCGCGCAGACCACGCCGACGTAGAACAGGCCGTCCTGCTTCTGCGGGTGGACGCCGAGGTGGCCGTGGCGGTCCTGCGTCAGGGGCGGGCGGATCGCCGCCTCCGGCAGGCGGTGGAGCGGCGTCTCGGCCCCGTTGGCGAGCGGGGGCATCGCGGTGCCGGTGAGCGGCGCGAGCTCCGCCTCCACGGCGTCGAGGAACTTCGGGATGCCCCAGTCGTCGAGCAGGTACTTCAGGCGCGACTTGCCGCGGTCCACGCGGTTGCCGTGGCGGATCCAGACGCGCAGCACGGCGTCGGCCACGCGCGTCGCGTCGTCGGGGCGCAGGACCACGCCGGTGGCGCGCGCGAAGTCGCGGTGCCCGGTGATGCCGCCGAGCGCCAGGCGGTAGTAGATGCCGGGCTCGACGCCGTGGCCGGGGTCGACCTCGACCGCGGTGAAGCCGACGTCGTTGGTGTCCTCGAGCGTCGGGATGCGGCCGCCGCCGTCGTAGGAGATGTTGAACTTGCGCGGCAGGCCGTAGAGCACGCGGTGGTTGAGGATGTGGAAGTGCATCGCCCGCATGTGCCCCCGGCAGTCCAGCAGCTCCTGCGGGTCGATGCCCGCGGTGGCCGGCGCGGTGACGTTGCGGATGTTGTCGGCGCCGGAGCCGCGCGCGGTCATGCCCAGCTCCTGCAGCCGCGTCAGGAGCCTCGGGCCGTTGGCGGCGGGGATCTCGCGGAACTGCAGGTTGCAGCGCGTGGTGCAGTCCAGGAAGGGGCCCGCCAGCTCGTCGGCCATGTCCGCCAGGCCGCGCAGCTGGAAGCTCGCCAGGATGCCGCCGGGGATGCGCAGGCGGCACATATAAGCGTCCTGGGTCGGGCCGACGTAGAACAGGCCGTGCCAGCGGGTCAGGAAGTTGTCGTCGCCCTTGGGGAACACGCCCTTGGCGGCGCGCGCCTCGAGCTCGTCCCAGCGGTCGAGCGGGTGGCGGGCGCGCTTGAGCTTCTCGATGGTCGAGAGCTTGCCGCCGCCGGCCAGGAGCTCGTCCTGGGCGACGCGCTGCAGGTCGGTGGGGTCGGTGGCCTCGGCCGCGGCGGCGCCGCCCGCGGGGGCCAGAGGCAGGCCGAGGGCGCCGCGGCGCGCCTCCACGCCGGCCATGAAGCCCTTGAGGTATTCCTGCTGCTCCCCCGTGAACGCCTCGCCGGGGGTGGCGGCGGCGGCCTGGTCGGGGGAGGCGAGGCTTGCGGCGAGGGGCTGGGGCTCGGCGAGGCTGGTGTCGGGCATGGGGGCGTTCCGTCGGTCAGGAGGCCACGGCGAGCGGCGGCAGGCCGGGGGGGACGGTGCGCAGCGGGGCGGAGCCGGCGTCGCGGCCGTAGCTGACGTAGAGGGCCAGGCCGGTGAACAGGAAGCCGCCGACCAGGTTGCCGACCGTCACGGGGATCTCGTTCCAGAGGAGGTACTGGCCGACGCCGGCGGGCGCGCCGAGCATCAGGCCGAGGGGGAAGAGGGCCATGTTGACCACGGCGTGCTCGAACCCCTGGGCGAAGAAGATCACGATGGGGAGCCAGCAGCCGACGATCTTGCCGGCCGAGGTGGAGGCGGCCAGGCCCATCGTCACGCCGAGGCAGACCATCCAGTTGCACAGCATCGCCTTGACGAACACCGTGAGCAGGCCGGCCAGGCCCAGCGCCTCGTAGCCGGCGGAGCGGGCGGCGACGGCCGCGCGGATCCTGTCGCCGACCGGGCCGCCGGTGTCGTGGCCGGCGCTGGTCAGCGCGACCCACATCAGCAGGGCCAGGACCAGGGCGCCCGCGTAGTTGCCGACGAAGGTGATCGCCCAGTTGCGCAGCATCTCGGGGACGGTGGCGCGGCCGGCGATGACGGCCATCGGCAGCAGCGCGAAGGAGCCGGTGATCAGGTCGAGGCCGAGCACCACGATCATCGCGAAGCCGACCGGGAAGATCAGCGCGCCCACGATCGGCAGGCCGGTCTGCGCCAGCACGGTGAAGGCCAGCGTCGTGGCCACGCCCAGGAAGGCGCCGGCCAGGGCGGCGCGCACGAACAGCGGGCCGGCGCCCAGCCTGGCGCGGACTGCACCGGCCTCGATCATGCTGCCTACGATGCGGGCAGGCGTGATGGTCTCGTTCATCGCGGGGCGGGCTCCGGTGCGGGTGGCGCGGGAAGGCACGGCAGGCTTGCCGGGCGGTCGCGGACATTTGCGCAGGGCACAGCAACTCCCGTGCCAGCGGGCGCAGGGGCGCGCGGCCTGGTGCGGGGGCCGCGCCGGTGCGGGGGGCGGCGGCCGTGAGGGCGGCGCGGGCCGGTGGGTGCGTCGGCATGTGCACCGGCGTGCGGGGCCGGCGTGCGGTCGGTGCGGGGGCGCTGGCGTTCGGGGGCGGGGGGCGGCAGGGTGCGCCGCGCACACGGGCGAGGGAGCGGGCGATGGCGGGGATGCGGGCAGAGGGGACGGGGTCATGAGCGGGCGGGTCGAGGCGCGGCTGGCGGAGCTGGGGATCGCGCTGCCGCGGCCGGTGGCGCCGGTGGCGAACTACGTGGCGTTCGTGGAAGCGGGCGGGCTCGTCGTGCTGTCGGGGCAGCTGCCGATGCAGGACGGGGCGGTGGCGGTGCGCGGGCGGCTGGGGGCGGACGTGAGCGCAGAGGAGGGCGCGCGGGGGGCGGCGCTGTGCCTGGTCAACCTGCTGGCGCAGCTGCGCGAGGCGTGCGGGGGGGACCTCGACCGGGTCACGCGCGTGGTGCGGCTGGGCGGGTTCATCGCGGCGACGCCGGAGTTCACGGCGCATGCGGGGGTGATGAACGGGGCGTCGGACCTGGCGGTCGCGGTGTTCGGCGACGCGGGGCGGCATGCGCGCGCCACGGTGGGGGTCGCGTCGCTGCCGCTCGGGGCGGCGGTGGAGGTCGAGGGGATGTTCGAGATCGGGGCGGGATGAGGGGGAACGAGGTGTCCGTTCCGCGCCCGGGGGGGCAGGCCGTCGGCGGAGCGGTGGCCGGGGGGCGGGAGCCCGCGCCGGGGCGGGGGCGGAAGGGACGGGCGGCGCTCGCGGTGGTCGCGGCGCTGCTGGTCGCGTTCGACGTCGCGTGCCTCAGCGTGCTGGGGTTCCTGGTGGTCGGGCAGACGCTCGGGTACCTGGCGCTGATCGGGTGGACGCACGTCATGGCGATCGTCGGCGTCGCGAACGCGGTGCTGTTCGCGGTCGTGCTGTGGGGGCTGCTGCACCGCTGGCGGCGCGGGCACCGGCGCGGGCACATGGTCGAGATCGCGCTGGTGACGACGGTGGCGGGCGTGGGCGCGGTCGTGCTGGGGCACGCGGCGGTGATCGGGGTGCAGATGGCGTTCGTCGCGGTCAGCGATCCGTCGGCGTGGGACCTGGAGACGCTGCTGCCGTCGCTGCTGGACTGGCTTTAGGGAAGCAAGGTTTAGGCAAGCAAGACTGGGCTCTGCCCAGACCCGCCAAGGGCGAGCCGCCCCTGGACCGGCGTTGATTGAGGACTGGATCCTAGACATGGGCACGAGGGAGATCGTCGACGTCGAGGATGCGCTGCGCGGCCACGTGCCGCCGGGCGGGTTCGAGGCGGTCGAGAGGCTGGTCCGGCGGGGGCGCTTGCTGGTCAGGCTGGCGCAGGGGTTGCGCGTGACCCACGACGAGGCCGAGCAGATGCTTGAGGCCGTGCGGACGCGGGATATCTGAGCGGTTTCGACGCGCCGCTCGGCAGCAATGTCGTGGTCGCCCCCGGCTACGTCGCCTTCGCCATCCTCGGGTCGTAGGTCCACAGGCGCAGCTTGCGCGCGGCGAGGGATGCGCCCGACGGGTGCAGCGGGTTGACGAGGACGTTGGCCTCCTCGGGGACCACGACCGAGGGGACGACGAGGATCGGCGATCGTCCGCTGCGCGCCCATTGCGTGCCGAAGCCGATGCTGGTGCGGCTTGCCGGGCGGGCGTCCCACCCGACCAGGCCGGCGGCGTCGACCTCCTCGCGGGCGGCCCAGACGGCGTCAGGGATGGCGATCTCGACCAGGTAGCGGTTCAGGGGAAGGCCGCCGGCGTTCAGGTGGACGATGGTTTCCAGGCACGCGAGGGCCCGGTTCTCGGCGGCGTAGACGACCGGCACGCCCGCCTCGTTCCAGCGGCCGCCCGTCAGCCTCGCGCCGGCGCCGGTCATGTCGTCCGCCTCGAAGGTCGGCGCGTCGGTGGCGATCCGCCAGACGGTCCGCGTCACGCGTAGGCGCCGGCCTGGATGCGGGCGAGGCTGGCGGACACGAGGCCCTGGCCCTCGATGGTGTCGAGCATGTCGAGGGGGCGCACGCCGCCCAGGGCCGGGAGCGGCTCGCCCAGCCAGCGCGACAGCCAAGCGGGGGCGTCGAAGCCTGCCGGGTCGCCCGACTCCTCCACGATCGCCTGGAGCTGGCCGACGAGACGGGCCACGCCGAGGACGCGCTCGCTTTCGGCCAGGGGGAGCCTGTCGTTGCTCCTGATCTTGCGGTTCATGGTGGCCGGGGAGATGCCGAGGGCGCGGTATCCCGCGGCCTGGTTGGCGGCGAGGTCGGCGACGATGCGTCTGGCGTCGGCGGCGGGGAGGCCGGCCTTGGCCATGGCGATGCGCTGGACCGGCTCGGCCCGGAACACCCCGATGTAGGACAGTGCGACCGTTGGCGGGCGGGCGGCCTGCCGCCGGCGAGACGGGGTGGCAGGAACGGGGTCATGGGCCAATGCGGATGCTCCTTTGAGCGGATAATAGTCTCAGGTGATCCGGGATGCGAGCGGCCTGCCTCCCTGCGGGCGCGTTCGGTGTGGGTGTCGTGGCGGGCCTGGCGGGCGAGGTCTCAGCCTGCCGGCAGGGTCTCGAAGGGATCGTGCGCGGGCACGCCCAGCGGGGCGAAGTGGCGCAGGTTGCGGGTCAGGACCGTGTAGCCCCTGACGAGGGCGGTTGCGGCGATGGCGAGGTCGGCGAGGCCGGGGTCGTGCCCCTGCCCTCGCGCCTGGTCCGCGAGCGCGCCGATGCGGCGGGCGGTTGCGATGTCGATGGGGAGGATGCGGTCGGCGTAGAGGTGCAGGACCGTGTCCAGCCAGTCCGCGAGGCGCTTGGCCTTAGGGTGGGCGCCGGTGCGGCGGCTGCGTGCCAGGCCGTCCTCGACCTCGGCGATGGTGATGACGGACAGGTAGAGGGCGTGGCTGTTGCGGTCCATCCAGTGGCGGAGGTCAGCCTCGGGCACGGCCCTGGTGGGGGCGGTGGCGGAGAGGACGCTGGTATCGACGAGGTACACGGCCTCAAAAATCGTTGTCGCGGAAGCCGCCGCGGGGCTCGGGCGGGTCCAGGCGGGCTTCCATGAGGAGGCGGCCGAAGGAGGGGACTTGCGACAGGCGCTGCCATTCCTCGAAGCCGAGGATGACGGCGGCGGGGCGGCCGTGGCGGGTGATGATGGAGGGCTCGCCCCCGCGGGCCTGGTCGATCACCGCGGAGAGGGTGGCCTTGGCGTCGCGCAGCTGGATTTCCCGCAACGTGTCCTCCATGACCACAGTGGTCACGATCTGGGGAAGGTCGGGGGACGGCGCAAGCGGCGTGGCGGCGGCCTGGCCGGTCGGGGTTGGACCCCAATTTGCGCCGGTCCAGGGGCGGCTCGCCCCTGGCGGGTCCGGGCAGAGCCCGGGCTTGCTTGCCTGTGCCTTGGCTTGCGCGGGCTACGTCGCCATGCGGGCGCGTTCGGCGTGGGTGTCGTGGCGGGCCTGGCGGGCGAGCCAGGTCTCGGCGTGCTCGCCGAGCAGGGCCTCGAGGCGGAGCGCGGTGTTGGGGGTGATGGCGCGGGTGCCGCGGGTCAGCTCGTGCAGGCGCTGGCGGGTGATGCCGAGGCGGGCGGCGGCGATCGTGGGGGTCAGGCCGTGGGCGGCGAGAGCGTCGCGCAGGGCGAGGCCGGGGTGGGCCGGGGGTGGCGGGGGCGCGGGGGTGGCGGGGGTTGGGGCGGCGGCGGGGGCGTCCTGCGCGGCGAGACGCGGGGCGTCCTGCGGGGCGGGACGGATCGGGGGGTTTTCGGCCCCGGCGTCCTGCGCGGCGAGACGCGGTGGGGCGCCGACGACGGTGCAGCGGGCGGCCGCCGCGGCGGTGAGCCAGTATGGGCGGGGGCGGGTTTCGGGGGCGGCGGGCGGGGGTGCCGTTGGGGCGGGCGTGGCGCGGTCGATGGTGGCCTCGACCATGGCGACGGCGCGGTCGGCGGCGGCGCGGGGGTGGCCGGCGGCGCCGGGCTCGCGCCAGTCGGGCCAGCGGAGGAGGAGGCTGCGCAGGGTGCGGGTCAGGGCGGTGTAGCGTTCGGGCAGGGCGAGGTCGGGGCGCAGGGCACTCCAGGCGCAGTCAAGCTGGAAGGCGGCGACGGCGCCGAGGTGCTCGATCTCGGCGCGGACGGGGGCGGGGAGGCAGGCCAGGTCGCGCATGAGGACGGTGTGGGCGTCGGGGCGGGCGTCGATGCAGGCGAGGATGCGGGCGGCGGTGGCGGCCAGGGCGGCGCGCGGGGGCGTGGGGTCGAGCGGGTCGTGGCAGCCGGTGGCCTCGGCCAGCGCGCGGGCGTGGTCGTTGCAGATCACGGCGAGCAGGCGGGCGGTATTGCCGAAGTGGGGGTCGAGCGTGCCGGGGTGCATGCCGGTGCCGGCCATGATGCGCTCGCGGGTGATGTGGGCGAAGCCGGCGTCGGCGATGTTGCGGGTGGCGACGGCGAGGATGCGGGCGCGGCTGCTGCTGCTGCGGAGGGTGCGTGCGTCCATGGGCGGGGCTCCGGGGGGACGGGACTCTTCGCCGGGGCGGGGGCGTTTGGGCAAGGAAGGTCGAGGCTCTGCCTCGAGCTCCGCCAAGGGCCGGGCCCTTGGATCGCCTTCCCTAAGTGAGGCCGGTCCAGGGGCGGCTCGCCCCTGGCGGGTCCGGGCAGGGCCCGGGCTTCCTTCCTTTCGCTGCGGCGCCATATGCGTTTGATGCCCGACGCGCCGCCTTTCACGCTGACGCTGCACCCTTCGATCCACGAGGTTCCGGCCGCGGACTGGGACGCGTGCGCGGGGGCGGACAACCCATTCGTGTCGTTCGCCTTCCTGTCCGCGGTGGAGGACAGCGGCTCGGCGGGCAGCCGGACGGGGTGGCTGCCGCAGCACGCGGCGCTGCGCGACCCGGCGGGCGTGCTGCTGGCGTGCGCGCCGATGTATGCGAAGGCGCACTCGTACGGGGAGTACGTGTTCGACCACGGGTGGGCGGCGGCGTTCGAGCGGGCGGGGGGCGACTACTATCCGAAGCTGCAGGTGGCGTCGCCGTTCTCGCCGGTGACGGGGCCGCGGCTGCTGGTGCGGCCGGGGTGCGGGGTGGAGGCGGGGGCGCTGCGGCTGGCGCTGGCGCAGTCGCTGGTGCAGGCGTGCCGGCAGCTCGACCTCTCGTCGGTGCACGCGACGTTCTGCACGGAGGAGGAGTGGGCGGCGCTGGGCGAGGCGGGGTGGCTGGCGCGGGTGGGGACGCAGTTCCACTGGGAGAACGCGGGGTATGCGGACTTCGAGGGGTTTTTGGGGGCGTTGTCGTCGAGGAAGCGCAAGACGCTGCGGCGGGAGCGGCGGGATGCGCAGGGGTGCGGGCTGCAGTTCCTCACTCTGCGCGGGCCGGAGATCGAGCCGAAGCATTGGGAAGCGTTCTTCCGGTTCTATCATTCCACGGTCGATCGGAAGTGGGGGAATGCGTACCTGACGAAGAAGTTCTTCCCGATGCTGGGGGAGCGGCTGGGCGAGCGGGTGGTGCTGATGCTGGCGACGGAGGGGGGCGTGCCGGTGGCCGGGGCGCTGAACCTGCTGGGGACGGACGCGCTGTTCGGGCGGAACTGGGGGGCGGTCGGCGAGTGGCCGTTCCTGCACTTCGAGCTGTGCTACTACCGGGCCATCGACTACGCGATCGAGCACGGGCTCTCGCGGGTCGAGGCGGGGGCGCAGGGCGAGCACAAGATCCAGCGGGGGTATCGGCCGCGGCCGACGTACTCGGCGCATTGGATCGCGCACCGGGGGCTGCGCGGCGCGGTGCGGGAGTTCCTGGAGGCGGAGCGGCCGGCGCGGGTCGCGGAGATGGCGGAGCTGGACCTGCTGTCGCCGTACCGGCGGGACGGAGAAGGGTAGCAAGCGCGGGCTCTGCCCGGACCCGCCAAAGGCTGCGCCCTTGGAACGCATCCCTTAAGAGAAGGCATTCCAAAGGCCCCGCCTTTGGCGGAGTTTGAGGCAGAGCCTCAACCTTGCTTTCTCTGGGAGACCTGCCGTGCAGAACTGGGGTGCGATGAGCCGGGCGGAGCGCGACGCCGCCTACGACAACGGCGCGGCCGTCGCGAACAGCGCCGCGCTGAACGCCGAGCGGATCGCGGCTTCGGCGGCGTTCCGGGGGTCGGTGCCGGGGGCGCTGGACCTGGCGTACGGGCCCGGCGAGCGGCAGAAGTGGGACATCTACCCGGCGGCGGACGCCTCGGCGCCGTGCCTGGCGTTCATCCACGGGGGCTACTGGCAGCGAGGGCGGCGCGAGGAGTTCGCGTGCCTGGGCGAGGGGCTGCGGGCGCGGGGGTGGTCGGTGGCGATGGCGGGGTACACGCTGGCGCCGGAGGCCAGGCTGTCGCAGATCGTGGGGGAGGTGACGGCGGCGCTGGACTGGCTGGCGGCGCACGGCGAGGGGCACGGGGTCGGGGGGCCGGTGCTGCTGTCGGGGTGGTCGGCGGGGGCGCATCTCGTGGCGATGGCGCTGGGGCACCCGAGGGTGGCGGCGGGGCTGGCGGTCTCGGGGGTGTACGAGCTGGGGCCGCTGCGGGACACGGCGATCGGCGAGAAGCTGCGGCTGGACGACGCGGAGGTGGCGGCGCTGTCGCCGCTGCGGCTGGCGCCGGTCGCGAAGACGCTGGCGGTCGCGTACGGCACGCGGGAGCTGGCGGCGCTGGCGCACGACAGCCGGCACCTGCACGGGCTGCGCTCGGAAGCGCACATGGCCGGCGCGCTGGTGCCGGTGGCGGGGGCGGACCACTTCACGGTGCTCGACGCGCTGCGCAGGCCGGACGGGGTGCTGGTTAGGGCGGCGGTGGAGGCGCTGGCCTGAAGGAAGGCCGGGCTCTGCCCGGACCCGCCAGGGCGAGCCGCCCTGGACTGGCCTCACTTAGGGAAGCCATCCAAGGGGCTTCCCTTGGCGGAGCTCGAGGCAGAGCCTCGACCTTGCTTCACCAGCCCATGGTGCCGGGGCCGCCCTTGAACGGGCCCTTGAGGTCGCGGGTGACCCAGCCGCCGTAGAAGCCGCCGGGCTGGGGGGTGACGATCTCGTCGCCGACGAGGCACTGGTCCATGGCGCCGGCGTAGACGGCGAGGTGGTCGCGCAGGGGGGCGAAGGCGGGGGTGGGCTCGGGGTAGCTCCAGGCGCAGCGCTCGGCGGCGCGGTCGCCCACGCGGATGGTCCAGTAGCGGGCGGCGCCCTTCCACTCGCACAGGGAGCGGCCGGGGGCGGGCTCCAGGGTGCAGCCGGTGAAGGCGTCGGGCGGCAGGTAGTAGACGGGGGGTGCGAGGTTTCCAGCACGCGGAAGCCGGCGCGGGTTTCGGCGATGGTGCGGCCGGCGAAGACGATGCGCAGGGGGAGAGGGACCGGCTGCAGCGCGGGCGGGCGGGGGTAGGCCCAGACGTCCTCCATGGCGGCACTCCTTCCTGCGGGCGGCGCGGCGGCGGCCTCGCATGGAAGATGGGGGCGGGCGGCGCCCTGCCCTCCCCCGGCGGCGGCTTTCGCAGGCCCGTGCTCCCAGCGTCGTCCCCGCACTGCGACGCTCCCTGCTCTGTCGTCCCGTGCCCTGTCGTCCCTGGCCCGTGCCGTCCGCGCCTCGTGTCGTCCGCGGGGCGCGGGGCCTGCGCGGGCGGCAGCGGTGCATTGCGCCGCCCGGGCTGACGGGGGCGTGCGAAAGGTGCACACACCCCCCTCGCCCATGCTCCTGCCGCCCGTGCTTCTGACGAAGGTTTAGCGCCCATGAAGTGCCTCATCGTCGCGGCCGGCCAGGGCGCCAGGCTGCGGGAGCATCCGGAGCTCAAGCCGCTGGTGCCCATCGCCGGGGCGCCGCTGATCGAGCACGTGATCGCGCGTGCGCTGCAGGCCGGCGCCAGCGAGTTCGTGGTCGTCAACGGGCACCGGGGCGAGGAGCTGCGCGCGGCGCTCGATGCGATCGCGGGGCGAACGGGGGCGCGCGTCTCGCACGTCCACAACGGGGCGTGGCGGCGGGCCAACGGCGTGTCGGTGCTCGCGGCGCGGGCGCTGCTGGGCGCGCCGTTCCTGCTGACGATGTGCGACCACCTGGTGGATCCCGCGATCCTGCGCGACCTGATGGCGGAGCCCGCGGTGCCGGGCACGGTCACGCTGGCGGTGGACCACGACGTCGCCAGCCCGAACAACGACCCCGAGGACTGCACGCGCGTGCGCTGCGAGGGCGGGCTGATCCGGCGCATCGGCAAGCTGATCGCCGACTACAACGCCTTCGATACCGGCGCCTTCCTGTGCACGCCGGGGATGTTCGAGGCGCTCGACGCGAGCCAGGCGGCCGGCGAGGACAGCATCTCCGGGGCCATGACCGTGCTCGCAGGGCTCGGGCGCGCGCGGGCGTTCGACGTGGGCGGGCGGACCTGGGTCGACGTGGACGACCAGGCCGCCTACGCGCGCGCCGAGGCGCTGATGGCGGCGGGGCGGCTGTGAGCGCGGCGCCCGGTTCCGCGGACGCCGGCACGGAAGGGGCGGAGCCCGTCCGGCGCGCGTCCGAGATTGAAGACCCCACCAACCTGGTGCTCGTCCATCCCGTGTCGAACCGGCTCACGCCGCGGCTGGCGGCCGCGGGCGTGCACCCCAATGCCGTGTCGCTCGCCGGCATGGCGTGCGGGGCGGCGGCGGGGTTTGCCTACCACCACCCGCACGACCCGCGCGCCGTGGTCGCCGGCTTCGCGCTGATGCTCGCGTGGCACGTGCTGGACGGGGCGGACGGGCAGCTCGCGCGGCTGACCGGAAAGCAGTCGCCCACCGGCAAGGTGCTCGACGGGGTGTGCGACTACGTCACCTTCGCCGCCGTCTACGTGGGGCTCGCGTCCGCGCTGGCGCCGGGGCGCGGCGCGTGGGTGTGGGGGCTCGTCGCGCTGTCCGGCGCGTGCCACGCGGTGCAGTCCGCGCTCTACGAGACGCAGCGCCAGGACTACCTGTTCTGGGGGCGGGGGCGGGCGTCGGCCGAGGTTCTACCCGCGCAAGTGCCGGCGCCGCGCACGGGGGTCGCGCGTATCGCCGCCATGCTGCAGGCGGTCTATGCCCGCGTGCAGGCGTTCGGCGGCGGCGTCAGCGCGGCGGACCGGCGCCGACTCGCGGCCGTGCTGGGCTCGCCCGGCGCGGGCGCGATCCGCAGCCGGTATCGCGCGGCCTTCGCGGGGCCGGTGCGGCGCTGGTCCGTGCTGTCGGCCAACTGGCGCACGCTGGGGCTGTTCGGCTTCGCGATCGCGGGCGCGCCGCTGTGGTACTTCGGGGCGGAGATCGTGGGGCTGAGCGCCGTGCTGGCCGTGCTGCTCGCGCGGCAGGGGGCACGGTACCGGCGGTTCTTCGCGACCCTAGGCTGAAGGAAGCAAGCAGTTCTTTCTTGAAAGAAAGAACCAAAGAACTTTGCCCATGGACCTGTGCCAGCCACGCGGCGTACGGGCAAAGTCTTTTTGCTTCTTTTTCTTCAGAAAAAGAAGTGCTTGCTTCCTGTTCCTTCTACCGGGCCTGCCCCGCCGCGGGGCTGCCCTGGGCGAGCAGGGGCATCGGGATCGGCATGTAGGTCTGCGGGCCCTTGTCGCCGCCGAACACCATCTGCGGCACGCCGCCCGTCCAGTTGTTCATCGCCTGCGCCTGCAGGCTCTGGACGTAGAACGCCGGGCCGCCGACGGCCGCGACCTTGAGGCGGTCCACCTCCGCCTGGGCCTGGCCGGCCTTCGTGATGGCGTCCGCGTTCGCCTGCGCCGTCAGCTCGGTGACGTGCGCCTGCGCCTGGCCCTGGGCCTCGGTGGCCTGGGCGTGCGCGATGGCGGCCAAGCGCTGGCTTTCCGCCGCGCCGCGCGCGGCCTGGATCTGCGCGTCGGCCTGGCCCTTGGCGGCGGCGGTGGCGCGCAGGGCGTCCTGCTCGGCCTGCTGCGTCTGCGCCTGGGCCTGGATGATGCGCATCTTGGCCTCGTTGGCCTGGCCGATGGCGGCCTTGAAGCGGTCGTCGTAGTCGATCGAGGGCAGCTGGATGCTGTCCAGGGTGATGCCGAACATCCGCAGCACGTCGGGCGCGGACTCCGCCATGATGCTGGCCGCGATCTGGTCCTTCTGCTGGTTCACCTGGATGGTGTTCACGCGGCCGAGCACGCGCAGGGTGCGGTCGCGGATCACCGGGACGGCGTTCTGGATGATGTCGACGCTGCCCATGCCGCCCACGCCGAACAGGGCCTTGTTCGCGTCGGCCACGGCGATGTGGTACGTCACCGTCATCCCGCGCAGGAAGATGAACTGGTTGTCGATCGTGGTCGCCGTCTCGTCGGGGAGCGTGATCCGGTCCTCGCTGATGCGCAGTGCGTAGGCGTGCTCGATCCAGGGCAGCTTGAAGTGCGGCCCGGCCGCGAGCGGCCCGCGGTCGAGGCGGCCGAAGCGGGTGATGCTGGCCACCCCGTTCTGCGGCACCTCGATCCAGGAGCCGGCCAGCGTGGCCAGCGCCGCCGCGCCGAGGACGCCGAGCGCGACCGTGCGGGGCGACAGGCGTGCGAACCGGGCATCCCGGAGGCTGCGCGCGGTCAAATCGGAAGACATCTGTCCACCTGTGGGATTGGTATGTGCGAGACGCTTCGCGGCGCGTCCCGGGCCGTGCACAGGGCTTCTGTCCCGGCGACCTGTCCCCGTCCGGAGAGGCGCTCCGGCATCCCGGCGCCGCCGTCCCGTTCGCGGGGAAGCATGTAGAAGATCGTCACGGCAACGATCGCCCACCATGCCGGAACCTGCATCCCTGACGCCTGCGGTTCGCATGCCGCCCTGTCGCGGGCGCGAGCGCGGCGCGGGCCGCGGGGACGCCGAGGCGATCGGCCGCGGCCCGACGCGGCAGGCCCGCCCGCGTCGGCGAAGACCCGCACGGCCCCTGCCGGCAGGGCTACGCTCCGGGAGGGGTCATGCACCCGTGACCGTGCCGCAGGGCGCGTGGCAGACAAGGCAAGCAGTTCTTTCTTGAAAGAAAGAACCAAAGAACTTTGCCCATGGGGCCTGTGGCAGCCACGCGGCCTACGGGGCAAAGTCTTTTTGCTTCTTTTTCTTCAGAAAAAGAAGGCCTTGCTTGCCTAGGCCTCCCCTCCCCGCGGGTCCAGCGTCGGCCCGGCGCGCCTGCGCGGTCCCGGCCCGCCGCTGCCCGGGAGCAGGGCGATGGCCACGGCCAGGAGCACCAGCGGCGGCGCCAGCGCGGTGACGGCGGGGCCTGCGGCGAGCAGCTCGCCGAGGCGGCCGGTGATCTGCTGGAACAGGGAGAACACGATGCCGATGCCGATGCCGCGCGCGAGGCGCTGGCCGTTGCCCTGCAGGCGCGGCGCGCCGAAGACGAGGGGGGCGGCGATCATGGCCATGGCGGCCATGGAGAGGGGGATGGCGGCGCGGTTCCACAGGGCGCGCTCGAAGCGCACGGCGTTCTGGTGCTGCTTGCGCATCTTGCGGATGTGGCGGAACAGGGCGAGCGGCGGCAGGCTGTCTGGCGGCAGGGTGAGGAAGCCGAGCTGGCCGGGCTGGATAAAGGAGTGCCAGTCGAGTTGGGCCAGGTGCTCGACGCGGAACTGCGCGCCGTCGGGCGTGCGGCGCGACACGTCGTCGAGCGCCCAGGTGCCGGCGGGGCCGATGGTGCCGCGCTCGGCGTGCACCAGGCTGGCGAGGCTGCCGTCGGGCTCGAAGCTGTAGATGTCGATGCCGACGGGGACGCGGCCGTGCTCGAAGCGCTCGACGTCGAGGTACTCGCGCCCGTCGTGGGCCCAGACGCTGTCGGCGCCGGACGGGGTGGACAGGCCGAGGGCGTCGGCGCGTCGGTCCTGCGCCATCTGCTGGGCGGGGGGGACCACGAACTCGGCGAGGAGCAGCAGGACGGCGACGATCGGCACGAGCAGGCGCAGCACGGTGCCCACGATGCGGCGCTCGGAGATGCCCAGGGTGAGCATCGCGGTCAGCTCCGAGGTGCGCGCGAGCGGGCCCAGCGCGAGGAGCGCGGCGAGCAGCATCGAGACCGGCATGACCTGCAGCATCCGGCCCGGGGCGGTGAGCGCCACGTAGGCGAGGGCGTCGCCGACGCGGTAGCCGCCCTGCCCCACGGAGGCGAGCTGCTCGACGAACTCCAGCAGGCTGAACAGCCCGGTCAGCGCCGCCGCCACGCCGAGGAAGGCGCGCAGGACGGCGGCCTCGAGGTAGCGGCTAAGCAGCGCGGACATGGGCGGCGCGCGGGGCACGGGGGGCGGCGGCAGGGGGCGGGGCGCGGGTCACCGGCCGCCCCGCGCGGCGAAGCCCGGGCGGTAGACGGTGGCCAGCAGGAGCAGGCCGAGCAGGAGCGGCGCCCACCAGATGCCGGGGAAGCGGCCGATGGCGCCGTGCTGGACCCAGGTGCGCGCGGAGGTGCACAGCAGGTAGTAGCCGAAGTAGACGAAGAACGCGACGCCGAGCTTGGAGCCGCGGCCCTGTCGGGGCCTGGTGCGGCTGAGCGGGATGCCCATGAGGCCGAGCAGCAGCGTGGAGAGCGGGGTGGACAGGCGCCACTGCAGCTCGGCGATGTCCTCGGGCGTGCCGGAGGCGACCAGGTGCGCGGTGGAGGCGGCGACCGCGCTGTAGCCGGGCGGGTCGGCAGCGTCGCGGCCGCCGGGGTTGACCACGATGCCCTTCGCGTCGAGCGCCTCGTCGGGGCGGCCGTCGGAGCGGTCGAACTCGTAGATGTGGGCGTCGCGCAGGTAGACCTCGGAGCCGCCGCCGCCCGGGCGCGGCACGGCGTCGGCGCCGCGCGCGGAGATGATCTCCGTGCGGTCGTGGTGGCGCACGCGGATGAAGACGTCGCGCGCGGTGGAGCCGTCCGCGTCGCGGCCGCCGAGGTAGACCACGCGGCTGCCGTGCTGGCCGACGTAGAACGAGCCCGCCGTCATCGCGTCCACGTCGAGCAGGGCGGCGGCCTGGTCGGTCATGGCGTGCAGGCGCTGGTAGGCCCAGGGGCGCACGGCCAGCGACAGGCCGGCGACGGCCAGCGCGAGGCAGCCCGACAGCATCAGCACCGCGCGCGTCATCGTCGCCGGCGTCATGCGCAGGGCGAACATCGCGACGAACTCGGACTCGCCGTAGAGCCTGGCGAAGGACAGCATCACGGAGATGTAGAGCGAGGCGGGGATCAGCACCTCGAGCGAGATCAGCACCTTGAGGCCGATCAGGGCGGCGACCGCGTCGAGCGGCAGGAGGCCGGCGACGGCGTCGGACAGGAGCACGCCGGCGCTGTAGCTCGCGAAGAGCGCGACGAGGATGCCCAGCGTCGCCAGCAGCGGCCGGCTCAGCTCGCGCACCAGGTAGCGGCTGATGATCAAGGCAGCAGCCCCGCGGCCGGGCACGCGCAGCTCATCCGGCGGTTCCGATCGTCCCTGCGGGCGCAGGCCATAGCAAATCCGGGGGGGGCTGTCAGCAGGCAGGCAAGGCCGGGCCCTCCCTCCGCTGCCATTCCAACGACCCAAGCGGGTCGTTGGAACCTTCGGCAGCTACGCCCGGACCCGCCAGGGGCGAGCCGCCCCTGGACCGGCTTCACTCAAGGGGTGCGTTCCAAGGGCGCAGCCTTTGGCGGAGCTCAAGGCGGAGCCTCGACCTTGCCTGGCCCTGCGCCCTACGCTGCGCGCCGTCACGTCAGGAACACGACAATGCGCGCAGCGGTCCACGGCCTCGTGCTCGGGTGCCTCGCCTTCGCCCCGGCGCTCGCGGCGGAGCCGCCGGCGGCGGTGCCGTCGCCGGTCACGGAGACCCTGTGGGGGCGCAGCGTCACCGACAGGTTCCGCGGCATGGAGGCGCTCGACCCCGCGACGCTGGCGTGGATGGAGGCGCAGGGCGACCACACGCGCGCGGTGCTGGACTCGATCGCGCCGCGCGCCGCGCTGGAGGCGCGCGTGGCGGCCTTCACGGCGAGCTTCGGCTTCACGCAGGAGTATGCGACCTACGGCGGGCGGGCGTTCTTCGAGGAGCGCGCACCCGGCTCGGACAACTTCGACCTGGTGGTGTCCGACGCGGCGGGGCGGCGCACGCTGGTCGACGTCGCCTCGCTCCGGGCGGAGGCGGGGGGCACGCCGATGGCGATCAACTACATCCTGCCGGCGCCGGACGGCTCGAAGGTCGCGGTGGGCATCTCGGCGGGCGGGTCCGAGGACGCGTCGATCTCGGTGTACGACGCGGCCACGGGGGCGCGGGTCGCGGGGCCGGTGGACCGCGCGGAGTACGGGGCGACGACGTGGAGCGCCGACTCGGCCGCGCTGTACTTCATCCGGCTGAAGCGGCTGGCGCCGGGCGAGTCCGACCTCGAGAAGTACAAGGACCCGACGCTGGACCGCTGGGACATGCACGGCGCACTGGTGCCGGTGCTGGGCAGTTCCGTCGGGCACGGGCCGGCGTTCAGCCCCTTCGAGACGCCGAGCCTGGAGATCGCGCCCGGGGCGCCGATGGCGGCGGCGTCCAGCATCAACGGCGTGCAGAACGAGCTGGCGGTCTGGCTGGCGCCGGCGGCCCAGGTGGACGACCCGCAGGTCGCGTGGACGCCGTTCGTCGCGCGCGCGGACGACGTGAGCGCGATCGAGATGCGCGGGGACGACATCTTCCTGCTCTCGCACCACGGCGCGCCTACCTTCCAGGTGCTCTCGGTCAAGGCCGGGCAGCCGCTGTCGGCGGCCACCGTGCTGCTGCCGGCGCGCGGCGACCGGGTGGTGGACTCGATCCACGCGGCGTCGGACGCGCTCTACGTGCTGGCGCGCAGCGGGGCCTACTCGCAGCTGCTGCGCATCCCGAAGGGATCGACGGAGGCGCAGGAGGTGGCGCTGCCGTTCCGCGGCCACATCGAGTCGGCGTTCACCGACCCGCGCGCGCCGGGCCTCTCGCTGGAGCTGAACGGCTGGGTCGCGGCGCCCGCGGAGTTCGCCTACGACCCGCAGGCGGGAACGTTCCGCGACTTGGCGCTGACCGCGAAGCCGGCGCTCGACGCGGCGGACTACGTCGTGCAGGACCTCGACGCGAAGGCCGCGGACGGGACGATGGTGCCGCTGTCGCTGGTGCAGCCGAGGGACGCGCACGGGGTGCAGACCACGCTGGTCCAGGCGTACGGCTCGTACGGGATCTCGCAGCTCGCCGACTTCTCCCCGCGCAGCGTGGGGTTCCTGCGCGAGGGCGGGACCTACGCGTCGTGCCACGTGCGCGGCGGCGGCGAGCTCGGCGACGCGTGGCGGCTGGGGGGCAAGGACGCGCTCAAGCCGAACACCTGGCGCGACCTGATCGCCTGCGCCGAGGACCTGGTGGCGCGCGGCGTCGCCACGCCGGCGCGGCTGTTCATCTTCGGCGGCTCGGCGGGGGGCATCACCATGGGGCGCGCGATGACGGAGCGCCCGGACCTGTTCGCGGGCGTGATCGACGCGGTGCCGGCGGCCAACACGCTGCGCGCGGAGTTCTCGCCCAACGGGCCGCCCAACGTCCCCGAGTTCGGCACGATCTCCACGGAGGAGGGCTTCCGCAACCTGTTCGAGATGGACACGCTGCAGCACGTCGTCCCCGGCACGCAGTACCCGGCGGTGATGATCACCACCGGGCTGAACGACCCGCGCGTGTCGCCGTGGGAGCCGGCGAAGCTGGCGGCGACGCTGGAGGCGTCGGGCACGACGAACCCGGTGCTGCTGCGCATCGACCGCGAGGGCGGCCACGGCATCGGCTCGACGCGGAGCCAGGGCGACGCGCTGGCGGCCGACATCTACAGCTTCGTGTTCTGGCGCGCGGGGCGCCCGGGGTGGGCGCCGCAGGACGGGGCCGCCACGCACTGAGCCGCGCGGGCCGGCGGGGCGGCCCCGCCGGCCGCCGCGTCGGGCGGCCAGCGCCAGGCAGGCAGTGCGGCAGACAGGCGGCCAATGCGCCAGGCGGGCGGGGCGTCAGGCCCTGGCGGCGGCGGCCTTGCCCGGCTTGCGGCCGCGGCGGGCCGGGGCGGGGGCGCCCTCCTCCGACTCGGCGGCCTCGGCGCGGGGCCCCGGCTTGCGGCCGAGGCCGATCGACTTGGCCAGGGCGGAGCGGCGCTCGGCGTAGGACGGCGCGACCATCGGGTAGTTCGTGGGCAGGCCCCAGCGCGCGCGGTAGGCGTCCGGCGTCAGGCCGTAGGAGGTCTGCAGGTGGCGCTTGAGCATCTTCAGCTTCTTGCCGTCCTCGAGGCACACGATGTAGTCGGGAAATACCGACTTGCGCACGGGCACGGCCGGCTCGGGCTTGTCTTCGGCAACCGGGGCCGCGCCCAGAGTCAGCAGCGCGCGATGGACGGTCTGGATCAGCTCCGGCAGGTCGGCGGCCTGCACGGCATTGTTGGCGACGTGGGAGGAGACGATCCTGGCGGCAAGCCCGAGGATGGATGACTGGCCTGTTGCGGCTGACATGAATGATCCGATGCGGACAATGATGCGGAAGCGATACGCAGGACTGCCAACATAGGAAGAGCGCGCGCCGGATTACAAGCGCAACAATACGTTCCCGCTTCGCCCCGCGCGGTTCTACTGCACACATCTTGCGCGACCCGGCCCCGCCCGGGTGCCCCGCGGCCGTCGCGCCCCCGGCCCGGGCGCCGTGCCGCCCGCCGCCGCGGGGCGGGGCGTTGCAGCGGGGCCTTGCCGCCTGCAACGGCGGGTTGTTGCCGTGGCGGCGTTCTGGCACACCGGCGGTGGCGGTCCGGCCCGCCCGGGCCCGCTGTGACAGTTGGGAGACACCCGCGAGGAAACGCCCCGCCGCCCGTCCACAGGGCGACCCGGCACGCCCCGGCGACGTTGCTCCCGCACACGGGGAACGGCCCGCCTTCCGACAGGACCGCGCCGATGGCCGGGCCCGCACACGGTCCCCGAGGGACCACTCATCCGAAACGCGACCAGCCCTGAGGCACCCCCATGACGAAGTCGCCGACGACCCCCAAGGCCGACGCCCCCAAGGCCGCGCCAAAGGCAGCCGCGCCCAAGGCCGACGCCAAGGCCCCCGCCGCCAAGGCAGCCGCCCCCAAGGCCGCCGCCGCCGCCAAGGCCCCCAAGGCCGCGAAGGCCGACGCCCCGGTGAAGGGCGCCAAGGTCGACAAGCCCAAGGACGGCGCCAAGCCGAACGCCCTGCAGCAGCCGCTGCAGCCGTCCAAGGAGCTGGCCGCCATCGTCGGCGAGGGCGCCATGCCGCGTGGCGAGGTCGTCAGCAAGGTCTGGGTCTACATCAAGGCCCACAAGCTGCAGAGCCCGAAGGACGGCCGCGTCATCGTCGCCGACGACATGCTGCGCAAGGTGTTCGGCAAGGACGAGTGCACCATGTTCGAGATGAACAAGCTCCTCGCCCAGCACCTGAAGTAAGGCCAGCAAGCATGGGCTCTGCCCAAACCCGCAAAGGGTCCGAGGACCCTTTGATCCCTTGACCTAAGTGAGGGATTCCAAAGGCTCGGCCTTTGGCGGAGTTTGAGGCAGAGCCTCAACCTTGCTTCCTGCCTTGCGGTGCATGCGCGTCACGTACCAGCACAGCAGCGCCACCGGCACGCCGATCAGCGACGTGCACACGAAGAACCACTCGAAGCCCAGGCGCTGGATCAGGAAGCCGGAGGAGCCCGCGACCAGGCTCCCCGGCAGCGCGCACAGCGACGTCAGCAGCGCGTACTGGCTCGCCGCGAACCCCGTCGAGGTGATCGACGACATGTAGGTGATCAGCACGATCGACGCGAAGCTGTAGGCGAAGCTGTCGATGCTGACGCTGGTGGCGAACAGCCAGAACTCGCCGCCCGCGTGGTCGCCGTGCGCGGCCAGCCACGCCAGGCTCAGGTGCGAGGCCGACGCGAACACCGTGCCCGCCAGCAGGCTCGCCATGATGCCCGCGCGCGGCACCACCCAGCTCGCCAGGAACGTGCCCCCCAGCGCCACGCCGAAGCCGAAGACCTTGGTCACGGTGGCGATGTCGGTGTTGGAGTAGTGCAGGCTCTTGAACAGCGGCACTGCCATCGCGTTGGACACGTAGCCCGGCAGGCGGAACCCCGCGACCATCAGCAGCACCGGCACCGCCATCGGCCCGAGCCGCCCCATCAGGTCGCGGATCGGCTCGGCCACCGTCGCGACCAGCCCGACGCGGGCCGGCGGCGGCCGGTCGCGGTCGGACTCAGGCTCGGGCGCCAGCAGCGCCGCCAGCGCGCCCGGCGCCATCAGCGCGGCCATGCACAGGTACGCGCCCCGCCAGCCCACGCGGTCCGCCAGGAACAGCGCGCCCGCGCCCGCCGCGAGGTTGCCCACGCGCCAGCCCACCTCCGCCCAGGTCGACATCAGCGCCTGTCGTTCCGGCGGCGCGGACGCGATGCGCCAGCCGTCGATCACCACGTCCTGCGTCGCCCCCGCGAACCCCAGCGCCAGCGAGAACACGATCGTCCACGCCAGCCGGTGCGCCGGGTCGCCGCACGCCACGCCGGCCAGCGCCGCGGCCACCGCGGCCTGCGACGCCACGATCCAGCCGCGCCTGCGGCCCAGGAGCCGGCCCAGCAGCGGCACGTCGAAGCGGTCCAGGAACGGCGCCCAGACGAACTTGAACTTGTAGGCCAGCGTCAGCTCGCTCAGCAGGCCCAGCGTCGCGATCGGGATGCGCGCCTCGGACAGCCACGCGGACTGCGTGCCGTACACCAGCAGGAACGGGATGCCGGAGCTGAAGCCCAGGCCCAGCATCGCCACCAGGCGGCGGTCCGCGAAACGGCCCATCGGGACCTCCAGGGAAGCAAGGAAGCAGTTCTTTCTTGAAAGAAAGAACCAAAGAACTTTGCCACGGGGCCTGTGCCAGCCGGGCGGCGCAGGGACCTCAGTGGCAGAGTCTTTTTGCTTCTTTTTCTTCAGAAAAAGAAGGCCTTCCTTACGTCCCCGTCCACTGCGCCGGCCGCTTGGCGAGGAACGCCTCCATGCCTTCGCGGAAGTCGGCGCTGGTGTAGCACATCGCGACCAGGTCGGCGCCGTCGGCCCCCGGCCCGCCGTCGCGCAGGCGGCGCAGGCCTTCCTTGGTGGCCAGCATGGTCAGCGGCGCGTGGGACGCGACCAGGGCGGCCAGCGCGTCCGTGCGTTCGGCCAGCGCCGCCGGGTCGGCGACGACCTCGCCGACGAGCCCGGCGGCGAGCGCCTCGTCCGCGTCCAGCAGGCGGGCGGTGAAGACGATGTCCTTGACGCGCGCCGGCCCGATCAGGGCGGACAGGCGCGCGAGGCTCGACACCGACAGGCAGTTGCCCAGGGTGCGCGCCACGGGGAAGCCGAGGCGCGCGCCCCGCGCCGCGACGCGCAGGTCGCACACCGAGGCGATGGCGCAGCCGCCGCCGGTGCAGGCGCCGGCGATGGCCGCGATCGTGGGCACGCGGCAGCGCTCGAGCGCGCCGAGCACGCGGTCGATGCGGGCCTCGTAGACCAGCGCGTCCTCGGCGGAGCCGAAGGCGCGGAACTGCGCGATGTCGGTGCCCGCGGCGAAGGCCTTGTCGCCCGCGCCGGTCAGGACCATCGCGCGCACGCCGCGGTCCTCGTCGACCTGGGCGCACACCTCGGCGAGGCGCTCGTACATCGCGAAGGTGAGGGCGTTGCGCGCCTGCGGGCGGTTGAAGGTGACGCGGGCGATGCCGTCGCGGACCTCGAACAGCAGCTCGTCCGTCAATGCACCGCTCCCTTCTGCCGCAGCGACGCGATCGTCGCCGCATCCATCCCCAGCTCCGCCAGGATCTCGTCCGTGTGCTCGCCGAGGCCGGGCGCCAGCGTGCGCAGGGCCGACGGCGTGCGGTCCAGCGCCACCGCCTGGCCGACCAGGCGCACGCCCGTGTCGCCGACGGCGGTGGCCACGCCGAGGTGGCGGACCTGGGGGTCGGCGAACACGGCGTCGATCGCGTTGATCGGGCCGCACGGCACGCCGGCGTCGTTCAGGCGCTCCACCCACGCGGCCGAGGGGCGCTGGCGCGTCACCGCCTCCAGCGCGGCGTTCAGGGCGTCTCGGTTGCGCGAGCGCGCGTCCTGCGTGACGAAGCGCGGGTCGTCGGCGAGCGCGGGGACGCCGAGGGCCTCGCAGGTGCGTCGGTAGATCGGGTCGCCGGCGGCGGCGATGTTGATGTGGCCGTCGCTGGTGGCGAACACGCCGGTCGGGATGATCGTGGGGTGGTTGTTGCCGGCCTGCCCCGCCACCTCGCCGTCCACGAGGAAGCGCGCGGCCTGGAAGTCGAGCATGGCGATCTGCGCGGACAGCAGGTCGCTCTGCACCCACTGGCCCTGCCCGGAGTGCTCGCGCTCCAGCAGCGCGATCAGGATGCCCTGCGCGCAGAACAGCCCGGCCGTGAGGTCGGCGATCGGGATGCCCACGCGCACCGGGCCCTGCCCCGGCAGCCCGGTGATCGACATCAGCCCGCCCAGGCCCTGCGCCACCTGGTCGAAGCCGGGGCGGCGCGCGTAGGGGCCGTCCTGGCCGAAGCCGGAGATGCTCGCGTAGACGAGGCGCGGGTTCAGCGCGCGCATCGCGTCGACGCCGATGCCGAGGCGGTCCTTCACGTCGGGGCGGAAGTTCTCCACCAGCACGTCGGCGCCCGCCACGAGGCGGCGCAGGACGTCCAGGCCCTCCGGCGACTTCAGGTCGAGCGCGACGGAGCGCTTGTTGCGGTGCAGGTTCTGGAAGTCGCCGGCCTCGCGCGCGCCGCCCATGCCGCCGTCGCCCTCGGGGGCCTCGACCTTGACCACGTCGGCGCCCCAGTCCGCGAGCTGGCGCACGCAGGTCGGGCCCGCGCGCACCCGCGTGAGGTCCAGCACCCTGAACCGCGACAGCGGCCCCTGCCTCTCGGCCATCCGATCCTCTCCGTTCTCGAGAAAGCAAGGTTGAGGCTCTGCCTCAAACTCCGCCAAAGGCTGCGCCCTTGGAACGCGTCCCTTAAGTGAGTGCCGGTCCAGGGGCGGCTCGCCCCTGGCGGGTCTGGGCAGAGCCCAGGCTTGCTTCCTCGGCCGCCGCCGCCCGGATCTGCGCCGCGATGATGTCGCGCTTGTTGCGCAGGTGCTCCGACAGCAGCCGCGCCAGGCGCTCGCCGTCGCGCCGGCACAGGGCGTCGAGGATGCCCTCGTGCTCCTCCATCGCCTGCGCCCAGCGGTCGGGGTGGAACCGGTTGGACATGTAGCGCGCCCGGGTGATCCGCCCGGCCAGCGACGCGTAGGTCGCGATCAGCACCGGGTTGCCGGTGGCCTGCAGGATCGCGGCGTGGATCGCCTGGTTGAGCGCGAAGTACTCCGGCAGCTCGGCGCGCAGGAAGTGGGCGCGCATGCGGTAGTGCATCGACTGCACCTCGGCGATGGCGTCGGGGGCGATGCGGGGCGCCGCCAGCCGGCCGGCCTCGGCCTCCAGCAGGCCGATCACCTCGAACAGGTGGTCGAGCTGCGCCTCGTCGAGCGTCGCGACCCGCGCGCCGCGGTGGGGCAGCAGCACCACCAGCTCCTCGGCGGCGAGCACCTTGAGCGCCTCGCGCAGCGGCGTGCGCGACACGGCGAAGCGCTGGCACAGCGCGCGCTCGGGCACGCGCGCGCC
>JBPBQX010000331.1:0-34419 GCA_050955025.1 Janthinobacterium lividum | reverse complement strand
GACATCCTCGGTCGTGTGGTGGGCGTCGATGTGCAGGTCGCCCTTCGCCCGCACGGACAGGTCCAGCATCGCGTGCCGGGCGAGCGCGGTCAGCATGTGGTCGAGGAAGCCGACGCCGGTGTCGACGTCCGCCGTGCCCGTGCCGTCGAGCGACAGCGTCACGACGATGTCCGTCTCGGCGGTGCGGCGCTCCACGGTGGCGCTGCGGGAAGGGTGCGGTTCGTCCATGGGCCCTGACTACAGGAACACCGAGCGCCCCGCCAAGCGCGTCCGTCCGCAGGGCAACCGCGGTCAGGCCGCGCGCATCGCCTCCATGAAGCCGCGCACCGCGTCCGACACGGCGCCGCACTGCCGGCTGAGCCGCCCCGCCGCCACCTGCCCGACCGAGGCGGCCGTGCCCGTGCGCCCCGTGCTGTCGGCCAGCGCGTCCAGCGTGGCGGTCACGCTCCTGGTCCCCGCGGCGGCGTGCTGCGCGCTGCGGCCGATCTCGCGCGTGATGGCCTCCTGCTGCTCCACCGCCGCGGCCACGGACGCGGTCAGCCCGCCCAGCTCGCCGATGGTGGCCGCGATGCCGCCGATCGCGGCCACCGCGTTCGTGGTCTCGGCCTGGATCGCGCGCACGTGCGCCCCGATCTCGTCGGTGGCGCGCGCGGTCTGCGCGGCCAGCACCTTGACCTCGCCGGCCACGACGCTGAACCCCTTGCCGGCGTCGCCCGCCCGCGCCGCCTCGATCGTGGCGTTCAGCGCCAGCAGGTTGGTCTGCGCCGCGATGCCGCGCACCAGCCCGACCACCTCGCCGATCCGCGCCGCGCTGTCCGCCAGGTGCTGCACCATGCGGTCGGTGCGCCCGGCCTCCTCGGTCGCGTGGTCGGCCACCACCGCGGCGCGCGCCATGTGGCCGGTGATCTGGCGCACCGACGCCGACAGCTCCTCCACCGCGACCGTGACCGCCTGCATGCCCGTCGCCGTCTGGCCCGACGCCTCCGCCAGCGTGCCGGTGCGCGACATCGCCTCCGCCGCGGCCTCCGCCAGCGCGCGCGCCGTGCCGTCGACCTCGAACGCGGCGCTCTCCGCCTCCAGCACCAGCCCGCCCACGTCGGCCTCCAGCCGCGCGGCCAGCAGCAGGGCGCCCGCGCGCCGGTCCGCCTCCACGCGCAGCCGCAGCGCCGCCTGCTCCGCGTGGGCCCGCTCCGTCGCCTCGCGCGCCGCGTCCGCCGCGTCCGCCGAGGCCGCCGCCACCGCGAACAGCGACACGAGCTGGCAGGTCAGCCACGACAGCATCGCCGTCTCCAGCATCACCACCGTGCCGTGCAGCAGCACGCGCGGCAGGTCCGAGCCGCCCGGATAGACCGCCTGCGGCATCACGTAGTTGAGCATCAGGTGGTGCAGCGTCGTGGCGGCGGCCGCCATCAGCAGCGCGCGCCAGTCGCAGTACGCCGCCAGCGTCGCCAAGCCGACGAAGAAGTACATGTGCCCGTCGAGCTGCCACAAATGGCCCGCCAGCGCCGCCACGATCAGCGCCGCCATCCCCATCAGCGCGACCGCCACCGCCAGGCGCGTCAGCAGGCTGCTGCCGGTGCGCAGCCAGCAGGCCGTGGCCGTGCCCGCCATCAGCACGCCCAGGACCACCTGGGGCAGCCACGGGTTGCCCACCGCCAGCGCCACCGTGGCGTTGAACGGCACGTGCACCCACAGCAGCACGATCAGCCCGCGGCTGGCCGACTCGCGCAGGTTGTCGAGGCTGGTCGGGCGCCTGGGCATCACGGGGGTTCCGGCAGGAGGGAGCAGCCGCGCAGCGACTGCGGATCGAGGATCAGCCACGCCCCCGCCGCGCGCAGCCGCTCGCCCAGCGTCAGAGCGCCGGGAGGACGCGGCGCATCGTCAGGCGGCGGCGCGTCGGCCGCGACCACCAGCGACGGCCACGCGCCGGCCCGCACCGTCACCGCCTGCGCCAGCACGGTCGCCGCGAGCGCGCGTCGCGCGTCCCACCACGGCGGGAACACCGCCGCCACCGGCCGGCCCGGGCGCGGCGGGAACGCGAGCGGCGTCGCGGCCACCAGGCAGCAGACCAGGAAGCCCGTCGCCGCCAGCCACGCCACCGGGCCCTCGCCACGGCCCGATCGCCCTGCCATGGCCACGGTCCTCCGCCTGCTGCCGCCATCGTAGCGGCGGCGTCGTTGAGGAAGCGTTACCGGGTGCCCGCCGGGCCGCCTCGCTTGTGCAGCACGCCCGGCCTTCCCAGATCACCGGCCATGCGAAACGAACAGTCCCCCGCCCCCTACGACCCCGTCGGCTGGCACGGCACCACCATCCTCTGCGTCCGCAAGGGCGGCCGCGTGTCCATGGCCGGCGACGGCCAGGTCACGCTCGGCCAGACCGTCATCAAGGGCAACGCCCGCAAGGTCCGCCGAATCGGCGGCGGCAGCGTCATCTCCGGGTTCGCCGGCGCCACCGCCGACGCCTTCACGCTCCTGGAGCGCCTGGAAGCCAAGCTGGAGCGCTACCCCAACCAGCTCGAGCGCGCCTGCGTCGAGCTGGCCAAGGACTGGCGCACCGACCGCTACCTGCGCCGCCTCGAGGCGATGATGGCCGTCGCCGACGCCGAGCACTCCTACACCCTGACCGGCAACGGCGACGTGCTGGAGCCCGAGGACGGCATCATCGCCATCGGCTCGGGCGGCAACTTCGCGCTCGCCGCCGCCCGCGCGCTGATGGAGATCGACGGCCTCGACGCCGAGGACATCGCGCGCCGGGCGATGCGGATCGCCGGCGACATCTGCGTCTACACCAACCATTCCGTCACGGTGGAGAGCCTCTGATGCTGGACGTCCCCACCCTGACGCCGCCCGAGATCGTCGCCGAGCTGGACCGCTTCATCGTCGGCCAGGCCGACGCCAAGCGCGCGGTGGCCATAGCACTGCGCAACCGCTGGCGCCGCGCCCGCCTGCCCGAGGGCATCCGCGAGGAGGTGGTGCCCAAGAACATCCTGATGATCGGCCCGACCGGCTGCGGCAAGACCGAGATCGCCCGCCGCCTCGCCCGCCTCGCCCAGGCGCCGTTCCTCAAGGTCGAGGCCACCAAGTTCACCGAGGTCGGCTACGTCGGCCGCGACGTGGAGAGCATCGTCCGCGACCTGGTCGAGGCCAGCCTCACCATGCTGCGCGACGCCAGCCGCCGCGACGTGCTGCCCCGCGCCGAGCAGGCCGCCGAGGAGCGCCTCATCACCGCGCTCGTCGGCGAGGGCGCCGGCGCCGAGACGCGGAGGAAGTTCCGCCAGATGCTCCACGACGGCGAGCTGGAGGACAAGGAGGTCGAGGTCAGCCTGACCGACGCGGCGCCCCCGCCCGCCATGGACATCCCCGGCATGCCGCCGGGCCAGATGGGCAATCTCGGCGACATGATGAAGGGCATGTTCGGCCGTCCCTCGCGCCCCCGCAAAATGACGGTGGCCGCCGCCCGCGCCGCGCTGGTGCGCGAGGAGGCCGACACGCTCCTCGACATCGAGCAGACCACGAAGGACGCCGTCGCCCATGCCGAGAACAACGGCATCGTGTTCCTCGACGAGATCGACAAGGTCTGCGCCCGCTCCTCCGAGGGCGGCGGCTTCCGCGGCGGCGACGTCTCGCGCGAGGGCGTGCAGCGCGACCTCCTCCCGCTGATCGAGGGCACCACTGTCGCCACCAAGTACGGCCCGGTGAAGACCGACCACATCCTGTTCATCGCGTCCGGCGCCTTCCACCTCGCCAAGCCCGCCGACCTGCTGCCCGAGCTGCAGGGCCGCCTGCCGATCCGCGTCGAGCTGGCGCCCCTGTCGCGCGACGACCTGCGCCGCATCCTCGTCGAGCCGGAGCACTCGCTGCTCAAGCAGTACTCCGCGCTGCTCGGCACCGAGCAGGTCACGCTCGACTTCACCGACGACGCCGTGGACGCGCTGGCCGAGCTTGCCACCGACATCAACGACCGCGTGGAGAACATCGGCGCCCGTCGCCTCGCGACCGTCCTGGAGAAGCTGCTGGAGGAGGTGAGCTTCACCGCCTCGGACCGCGCCGGCGACCACGTCCGCGTCGACGCTGCCTACGTCAACGAGCGCGTCGCGCCGCTCGCCCACAAGGGGGACCTGAGCCGGTTCATCCTGTAGGCAAAGCAAGGAAGAAAGCAGTTCTTTCTTGAAAGAAAGAACCAAAGAACTTTGCCCACGGGATCCTGTCCCTGACCGAATGGCCCGGGACCCGATCGGGCAAAGTCTTTTTGCTTCTTTTTCTTCAGAAAAAGAAGACTTCCTTCCTTCCCTTGACGCCCTCCGCCCGCGCCGTCACCTGGGTGCCATGTCCGACCCTTTCGTCTCGCCCCCCGAGCCCACCGCCGCCGAGGCCATCGCCGCCATCGCGGAGGAGCTCGACGTGTTCGACGACTGGATGGACCGCTACGGCTTCATCATCGAGCTCGGCCGCAAGCTCCCCGCCTTCCCGACGGAGTGGGCGAACGACGCCCACCGCGTCCCCGGCTGCCAGAGCCAGGTCTGGATGGAGGGCGAGCGACGCGACGGCACCCTGCGCCTCGCGGGCTCGTCGGACGCCGCCATCGTCTCCGGCCTGGTCGCCCTGCTGCTGCGCGTCTACTCCGGCCGCACGCCGCGCGAGATCCTCGACACCGACCCCGGCTTCCTGCGCGACCTCGGCCTGATCGGCGCGCTGTCGACCAACCGCGGCAACGGCGTCGCCGCCATGGCCCGCGCCATCCAGGCCCTGGCGGCCGCCTCGGCCTAGCAAGGTCGGGCTCTGCCCGAACCCGCCAGGGGCGAGCCGCCCCTGGACCGGCCTCACTTAAGTGGCGCGTTCCAAGGGCGCAGCCTTTGGCGGAGTTTGAGGCAGCGCCTCAACCTTGCTTCCTTTCCCGGCCCCCGCCCGGTATCCCTGCGCCGCGCCACCGGAGAACCGCCCCATGAACCCGACCCTGCCCGCTTCCCCCCACGTCGCCATCGTGGGCGCCACCGGCGCGGTCGGCGTGGAGCTGCTGGACTGCCTCACCCGCCGCGACTTCCCGCTGGCCACCCTGCGCCTGCTCGCGTCCCCGCGCTCGGCCGGCCGCACCATGGCGTTCCGCGGCGAGGAGCTGCCCGTGGAGGCGCTGTCCGCCGGCTCCTTCGCCGGCATCGACATCGCGCTCTTCTCCGCCGGCGGCTCGATCTCGCGCGACTTCGCCTCCGCCGCCGTGCAGGCCGGCGCGGTCGTCGTCGACAACTCCTCCGCGTTCCGCATGAACCCCGACGTGCCGCTGGTGATCCCCGAGGTGAACCCGGGCGACGCCCTGCGCCACCAGGGCATCGTCGCCAACCCGAACTGCTCGACCATCATCGCCGCCGTCCCGCTCTGGCCGCTGCACCAGGCGACGCCGATCCGCCGCATCATCGCATCCACCTACCAGGCCGCCTCGGGCGGCGGCGCCGCCGCGATGGCCGAGCTGGAGGACAGCACCCGCGCCGCCCTGGACCGCCAGGACTTCGTGCACCGCGTCCTGCCGCACCCCTACGCGTTCAACCTGTTCAGCCACAACTCGCCGATGGACGCCGCCTCGGGCTACAACGAGGAGGAGCTGAAGATGCTCAACGAGACCCGCAAGATCTTCGGCGACGCCACCCTGCGCATCGCGGCCACCTGCATCCGCGTGCCCGTGCTGCGCGCCCACGCCATCGCGCTCAACGTCGAGTTCGCCGAGCCCGTCACCCCCGAGGCCGTGCGCGCCATCCTCCAGTCCGCCCCCGGCGTGCGCGTCGTCGACGACCGCGAGGCCAACCGCTTCCCAATGCCGGTGGAGGCCTCCGGGCGCGACGAGATCCTCGTCGGCCGCATCCGCACCGACACCAGCGACCCCTCCGGCCGCTCGGTCGCCCTGTTCGTCGCCGGCGACCAACTGCTCAAGGGCGCTGCCCTGAACGCGGTGCAGATCGCGGAGCTGCTCCGCGCGGCGTGAGAGGAAGGCAAGGCCAGAGGCTCTGCCTCTGGACTCCGCCAAAGGCTGCGCCCTTGGAACGCACAACTTAAGTCCAGGGGCGAGGCCGGGCAAAGGTTCCGATGACCCGCCTGGGCCGTTGGAAGGGCCGGATGAGGGGGCTCGCCCCGGGCGAGTCCGGGCAAAGCCCGGCCTCGCCTACGACCCCGCCGCCACGCCGGCGGTGCGCTCCACCACGGCTTCCTGCGCGCGCAGGCTGACAGTCTCGCGATGCTGCTCGGTGACGCGCACCCGCCGCACCCGGACCTCCTCGCGCAGCACGAGCTGGCGGTGGACGACGACGACCTCCTCGACCACGGAGATCACCGTGGTGTCGCCTTCCTGGCGGTCGGGCGGCACCGCGTCCACCGGCCGGCCGATCGCCACCCGCTCGACCTCCACCCGCTCGTGGGTCAACGCCTCGTCCACGGCGTGCTCGCGCGTGACGGTGTGCACGTGCACCTGGACGCGCCCCTGCACGGACCGGCGCCCCACCGAGACCTCCTCGGCATGAAGCCGGAGCACGGCCTCCCCGGACCCCGCGAACGCCTCGGCGGGAACGGTGACCGCCAGCACGCCCGCCGCCGGCAGCGCCGACGCGCCGGCATCCTCGTCACGGCCGGTCATGCGCGGCGCCTGCTCGGTGTCGCCCATCGCGCATCCCCACTCGTTGTTCGGCCGGCCAGTCCCACTCGACATCCACGGCGCCGCAATCCCGGCACCTCACGCCCGGCCTCGCGGAGGCTAGACCTGCAGCACCGAGTTCAGGTCGAACGTCTGGCCCGGCGGGTTCTCGCCGATCCGCACCGTGGTCGCGTTCACCATCAGGTACGGCGGCACCGGCAGGTTGTACGGCGCCGGCACGCCCGAGTACACGCGCCCCGCCAGGTCGTACTTCGAGCCGTGGCACGGGCACAGGTATCCGCCCGGCCAGTCCGGCGCAGGGTCGGTCGCGCTGACGTTGGGGAAGTACCCCGGCACGCAGCCGAGGTGCGTGCAGATGCCGACGAGCACGGCGTACTCCGGCGCCGCCGAGCGCGTGGCGTTCTCCGCATACTTCGGCTGCTGGTTGGTCTTGGACGCGGGGTCCGCGAGCCGGCTCAGCAGCTTGGGCTCGCTGAGCGTCTTGATCGCCTCGGGCGTGCGGTTGACGACGAAGATCGGCTTGCCGCGCCACACCACGACGATCTGTTGGCCGGGCGCGACCTTCGTGAGGTCCACCTCCACCGCCTCGCCCGCCGCCAGCGTGTCGGCTGCCGGCTCCATGCTGTCGATGAACGGCCAGACGATCGCGCCCGCCCCGATCGCGGCGCCGGACAGCGCCACGAGCGTGAGGAAGTCGCGCCGGGTGCCCCCGGGCGGCGTGTCGTCGTGCAGCGGGGTGTTGGCGGTCGTCGTTGACATAGCAAAGCTTCCTTGGACGGCGCGTCGGGTTCTGCGCGGCGAAAATGATCCACTCCGCCCGCGAAGGGAAGGCCCCACGCGCGCCCCGCCCCGCAGGCGCCCCGTCAGCCGGGCAACCCCTCCAGCAGTCGCACCGTCGCCGGGTCGGCCACGCCGCCGAAGAACCGCCGCAGCGACTCGGCGAACACCGCCTCCCCCGGGCCGGCCGCGGCGAACAGCGTCGCCGACGAGCGGAACTTCAGGTCGTCCGGGCTGCCCAGGACCTCGCGCGCCGAGCGCCCGGGCACCGCGTTGACCAGCCCCGCGCACTCGCGCAGCCGCGCCCCCAGCACCGGGTGCGCGAGATACGCCCGCGCCTCCGCCAGCGACCCGATCGCGTAGCGCCGCGCCATGTCGCTGTGCCCCAGACCGTCGAGCTGCGGGAACACGAACCACATCCAGTGCGAGCGCTTGGACCCCGCCGCCAGCTCGCGCCGCACGTCGGCCATCACCGGCTCCTGCGCCCGCACGAAACGCTCGAGGTCGAACTCCGCCATGGCCAGCCCCCCAGGAAACACCGCCAGAAAGCAAACAAGCATGGGCTCTGCCCAAACCCGCAAAGGGTCCGAGGACCCTTTGATCCCACTTCCTTAAGGGATGCGTTCCAAGGGCGCAGCCTTTGGCGGAGTTTGAGGCGGAGCCTCAACCTTCCTGGCTTCAAGCCTCCGCGAGCACCCTCGCCCCTGCCCTCAGGTGCGCCCCCAGCCGCGCCGCCATCGCCACGACCGTGAGCGTCGGGTTCGCCTGGCTCGACGTCGGGAACACCGCGCTGCCCGCCACGAACAGGTTGCGCACCCCGTGCACCCGGCCGTCCGCGTCCACGACGCCGTGCCGCGGGTCGTCCGCCATGCGCGCCGTGCCGATGTGGTGCCCGCCGTACGCCCCGTCGCGCAGCATCGCGTGCTCCACGCCCTCGGGCTCGTCCTCCAGCGCCGCAAGGCCGGAGCGCCCGAGGTCCTGCGCCAGCAGCCGCACGCCCACGCGCACCGTGCGCAGGTCCAGCGCGTCCGGCCGCCAGTCCACCCGCAGCACCGGCACCCCCAGCGCGTCCACCCCCTGCCCCAGCGTGACCCGGCTCGAAGGGTTCGGCACCTGCTCGGCGTGCAGGTCCAGGCTGAACAGGTCCGCGCGGGGCCGGATCACCACCGACGGGAACTTGCGCTCGGCGAGCGTGCGCGCCCGCAGCCAGTGCAGCAGGAACCCCGCGGTCGCCGGCACGTCCCCCGCGAGGTTCGCCGCGTGGCGCAGCCAGGCCGCGCGACCCGGCGCCTCGCCCGACAGCCGCCGCCCGTACTCGTAGCGGATCAGCCGCCGCGCCAGCCAGATCCCCGACAGGGCACCCGTCCGGTGCGCCGGGTCCGGGATGCGCGGGTGGTGCAGCCTGGCCACGAACCCGCCCACGCCCTGCAGCCGCTGCGTCGCCTCGCCGAGCGCCCAGCGCCTGCGGCAGTAGCTCCCGTCCGCGTCGCGCACGTAGCCGTGGAACACCCGCGCGCCCGGCGCCAGGCGCACCGTCCCGTAGGTCCCCGCGACGTGGCACATGTAGAACCGCCCCACGAGCCCGTGCGCGTTGCCGACGCCTTCCGCGTGCGCCCCGCCCTCCACGCGCGATGCCAGCAGCAGCCGCGGCACCTCCAGCCCACCGGTCGCCAGCACCACCCGCCCCGCCGCCACCGCGAACCCCGCGCCGCCCGCCCGCGCCACCTCGAGCCGCCGCACCGCCCCCCCGTCCGCGTCCATGACGATCCGCGTGACGCCCGCGCCCAGCACCACCCGCAGCCCCGCTTGCGCCGCGAGCCGGTGCCGGTATCGCCGCCCGAAGTCCGTCGGGCACGAGAACCGCTCGATCGTCGCCGTGTCGAAGTGCTCCGGCGCGAAGCCCGCCAGCATCTCAGGCACGCCCCCCGCGACCGCGTCCGCGTCGAACGAGAACGGCCCCGCCTCGCACAGCGCGCTCGCCGTCGCGTAGTGCGGCAGCAGGGCGTCGCGCCCGAACGGCCAGCCGCTGTGCGGCACCCAGGGGCGGCGCTCGAAGTCGATCGCGTCGAACGGCACGCACCGCCCGCCCCAGATCGTCGTCGAGCCGCCGAACCTGCGCTGCCGGTAGCGGTCCGGCGCCGAGTGCAGCGCCGGGTCCGCGACCTCGCCGCGGTAGTGCGCCTGCGACGCCGCCTCCGCCCGCTCGCCGCCCGCCTCCAGCAGCAGCACGTCGAGTCCGCTGCCCCGCAGCGACAGCGCCAGCGTGATCCCCGCGGCCCCCGCGCCCACGATGCACACGTCGGCGCGCAGCAGGGCACCCGGGTCGATCGACTCCGCGCGCAGGATCAAGAGAGGAAGCAAGGCCAGAGGCTCCGCCTCTGGACTCCGCTCAAGGCAATTGCCTTGAGAATCCGCTTTCTTAAGTAAATGGTTTCCAAAGGCCGAGGCCTTTGGCGGGTCCGGGCAGAGCCCGGCCTTGCTTGCTTCACAGCCCCACCTCCGCATGAAGCGCCGCGACCCGCTCCGCGAACACCGGCAGCGTGAACTCGCGCTCGTAGAGCGCCCGCCCCCGCTCCGACAGCCGCGCCGCCAGCGCCGGGTCCCCCGCGAGCCGCCGCAACGCCCCAGCCAGCGCCGCGACGTCGCCCGGCGGCACCAGCAGCGCCGTGTCCCCGTCCGCCAGCACCTCCGGGATCGCCCCCACCGGCGTGCACACCACGGGCACGCCGAGGCTGAGCGCCTCCAGGATCACCAGCGGCAGCCCCTCGTCGTACGACGGCAGCACCAGCGCGTCCGCCTCCGCGAGGCACGACGCAGCCCCCGCCTGGTCCACCCACCCCTCGAAGCGCACCCGCCCGCCGATTCCCAGCCCCTCCGCGAGCGCCTCGTGGCCCGCGACGTCGCCGCCGCCCGCCACCACCAGCGTGCAGGGCGCATCCCCCGGCCCGAGCCGCGCGAGCGCCGCGAGCAGGTCCGCAATCCCCTTGCGCGCGAACAGGTTGCCCAGGAACACCAGGCGGAACGGCGCCCCCGCCTCGCGCGCCCGCCAGCCCGAAAGCCGCGGCACCCCGTTGCGCAGCACGCGGATGCGCGCCTCCGGCACGCCGAGCGACGCCACCCAGCGCCGCCAGGGCTCGCCCAGCACCACCACCAGCTGCGCCGAGCGGAACACCAGGCCCACCAGCGCCCGCGCCGGCCGGGGCAGCGCCGCGTGGAACGCGACGATCTGCGCCGCGTGCAGGTGCAGCACCACCGGCACCCCGAACAGCCGCGCCACGCCCAGCAGCACGCCCTTGCGCACCACGCTGCCGCGCTCGGCCACGTTGAGGTGCAGCACCGACGCCCTGCCCCGCAGCGCCAGGCCCGCGACCCGCGCCGCCGCCCGCGCCACCGCGAACGCCGACAGCGCGGCCGCGCCCGGCCCGCGGCTTTCCAGCGCCTCCATCGACGGCAGGTCGCCCCGGCGCGCCTGCTCCTGCATCAGGTACGCGGTGACGCGGCCCATGCCGCCGCCGGCCTGCCCCTGCGGCGCCGCGATCAGCCGCACGCGCGCCGGCGCCGGCCGCTCCGCCGCGCCGGCATCGCCCCGCACGCCGGCCAAGCCCGCGCCGCCGGGGCCCGCCTGCGCCATTCTCGGCGCCGGACCGGCCAGTCCCCGTCCCGTCATCATCAAGGTGCAGCACCCCAAGGTCCTGCAATCCGGAGTAGCATTGCGGGCACGGTCTTTCTACAACAACCGCTGCGCCGGCGTGGCGCCGCCCGCGTCAACGGAGTGCCGCCATGCAGCGTGTCGTCGTGCTCGGTGCCAGCGGCTTCCTCGGCAGCCGCGTGCTCGCAGCCCTCGCCGCCAGCGGCTGGGCCGCCCCGGTCGCGGTGTCGCGCAACCCGTTCCGCGCCGCGCCCGCGCCGGACGCCGACGCCCCCCCGCCCACCGAGCGCCTGGCCTGCGACGCCGCCAGCGCGCCCGACCTCCTCCGCCTGCTCGCCGCGGCGGATGCGGTGGTGAACTGCACGGCGGGCGCCCCGTCCGCCACGCTGGCGGTGGCGCGGGCGCTGGCGCAGGCCCCGGCCACCTGCCGGATCGTGCATGTCAGCTCCATGGCCGTGTACGGCGACGCGCACGGTCTGGTCGGCGAGGACACGCCGCTGCCCGGCGACCTCGGCGGCTACGCGGGCGGCAAGGTCGCGGCCGAGCGTGCCCTGTCGCCCCACGCCGGCGCGGTGATGCTGCGCCCCGGCTGCGTGTTCGGCCCGGGCTCCGGGCAGTGGACCGCGCGCATCGCCCGCCTGCTGCACGCCCGCCGCCTCGGCGACCTGGGCGCGGCCGGCGACGGCGCCTGCAACCTCGCCCCGGTCGCCGACGTGGTCGCGGCCGTGCTCGCCGCGCTGCACAGGCCGGTCGCGGGCGGCGCGTTCAACCTGGCGCTGCCCGACCCGCCGAGCTGGAACGCCTTCCTCACCCGCTACGCCGTGGCGCTGGGCGCCGTGCCCGTGGCCCGCATCCCCGCGCGCCGCCTGCGCCTGGAGTCCCGCCTGGCCGTGCCGCTGCACGCGGCGTCGCTGGTGCTGCGACGCGCCGCGCCGCGGCTGGGCGCGCGCGTGCCCGACGCGCTGACCCCCTCGCTGCTGGCCCTGATGCGCCAGGACATCACGCTCGACCACCGCCGCACCGACGCGCGGCTCGGCATCCGCCGCACCTCGCTGGACGAGGCCCTGCGCGAGGCCGCCGCCTCGCTGCGCCCGCACGCGCCCCTGCCGGACCCCGCGCAACGCCTGCCGGCGCCCCGCAGCACGGCGCACGCCGCATGAGCGACGCCCCCGCCGCCGCCCTGCCGTCGCTGCGCGAGATCGCGACCTCCGCCTGGGCCGACCGCCGCCGCATCCGCCGCGCGATCGGCGCCACCTTCGCGCTCGCGGTGCTGGTGGCAGCCCTGGTGCCGGCGCGCTACGTCACCTCCTCCTCGCTGGTGGTGCTGCTCGGCTCGGAGTTCACCTACCGCCCCGAGGCCGGCGGCGCGCAGAACGTCTCGGGCGCGCTCGGCGCCGACCAGATCATGAAGGCCGAGGTCGAGATCCTCGGCGCGGACGACCTGCACGAGGCCACCCTGCGCCGGATCGGGCTCGACCGCGTCTACCCCGGCTTCGCCGACCCGCCCGGCACGTTCGGCCGCCTGCTCGCCGCCGTCGCCGGCCTGCCCCGCGCTGCCCGCGAGGCCGTGGGCCTGCCGGTCCAGGTGCTGCACGACGCCGACCCCGTGGCGCTCGCCGTCGCCCGCCGCTTCGACAACGACCTCACCACGGAGGCGGCCAAGGACGCCAACGTGCTGACCGTGACCTTCCGCAACCGCGACCCCGACGTCGCCGCCGACGTCGTCAACACCCTGGTCGCCCTCTACCTGGAGCGCCGCCACGCCCTCTACGGCGACGTGCAGTCCGCCACCGTGCAGACCCAGGTGCGCGCCCTGTCCGACGCGCTGGGCCAGGCCGACGCCGCGCTCGCCGCCTTCAAGGCGTCGCACGACATCGACTCCTTCGGCCTGCAGCGCGACCTGCTGCTCCACCGCCGCGACGACCTGGCCCGCGCGCTGGCGGACTCCGAGGCCTCCCGCGCCCAGCTCTCCGCCCGCGCCGCCTCC
Source organism: Janthinobacterium lividum (assembly GCA_050955025.1). GTDB lineage: Bacteria > Pseudomonadota > Alphaproteobacteria > Acetobacterales > Acetobacteraceae > CAXSEF01. The sequence continues at coordinate 21,373 of JBPBQX010000331.1, read as the reverse complement.
ATCGCCCGCCAGCTCGCCGCCACCCCCGCCTCCGTGCGCGGCTACACCGAGGACGACCCCGACAGCCGCGCCTCCAGCCTCACCGCCGGCCTGCAGGACCTGCGCGGCCGCGCCGCCGACCTCGCCAACCGCTACCTCCCCACCAGCCGCGTGATGCAGGACGCCCAGGCCCAGGTCGCCGCCCGCGAGGGCGAGCTGTCCCGCCTGCGCGCCGACCACACCGCCTCCGTGCAGCGCCAGACCCGCAATCCCACGCTCGACGCCCTCTCCCTCGACGGCGACCGCGCGAGCACCGACCTGCGCGCCGAGACCGCCCGCGCCGCCGCCCTGGCCGCCGACGCGCGCGCCGTCGCCGCCGCCCTGCACGACCTCCAGGACAGCGACGAGGCCCTCCAGCAGCTCGAGCGCCGGCGCGAGGTCGCCGACAGCGCCTACCGCGCCTCCGCCAAGGTCCTCGACGACCGCCGCATGGTCGAGGCCGTCGCCGCCGAGCGCGCCACCAACGTCCGCGTGATCCAGCCCGCCCGCGTCCCGCTGCGCCCGCACCGCCTCACCCTGCCGATCCTCGCCGCCGGCCTGGTGTTCAGCCTGCTCGCCGGCGCGGCCGCCGCGGTGCTGTCCGACGCCACGCGGCCGGGCTTCCTCTCGCCCGAGCAGGTCGAGCGGCGGCTCGGCCTGCCGGTCCTGGCGTGCATCCCGGAGCTTTAGGCAAGCAAGCCTGGGCTCTGCCCAGACCCGCCAGGGCGAGCCGCCCTGGACTGGCCTTCCTTAAGTGGCGCGTTTCAAGGGCGCAGCCTTTGGCGGAGTTTGAGGCAGAGCCTCAACCTTGCTTCCTGAGGTCCGCCGCGATCGCCCGCAGGAACCCCACCGACCCCGCCGCGTAGCGCGACGACAGCCGCCGCGGCTCGTGCGCCAGGCGCCACAGCCACTCCGTCCCGCTCGCGGCCAGCACGGACGGCGCGCGCCGGATCACCCCCGCCTCGATGCGCAGCGCCTGCCCCACGCAGAGCGCCCAGCACGGCGGCAGCCGCGCACGGTGGCCGTGCACGAACGCCTCCGAGCGCGGCGCGCCGACCCCCATCAGCAGCAGCGTGGTGCCGTGCGCCGCGATCGCGTCCACGAGCGCGCCCGACGCCGCGGGATCGCGCTCGAAGCCGTGCGGCGGCACGTGCGTCGCGACCTGCCCGTCCATGCCGCGCCGCGCGGCCCAGCGCCGCAGCCCGTCCGCGGTGGCGTCGCTGTCGGCCGCGAAGAACACCCGGTGCCGCCCCAGCGCCGGATGGCGCAGCAGGGCGCGCGCGAGGTCGACGCCGGTGACCCGCCCGGCCGGCGCGCAGCCGCGCAGCCGCGCGTAGCGGAACACGGGAAAGCCGTCGCAGGTGATGATCGCCGCCGACGCGTACGCCGCCGCGAAGTCCGCGTCGTGGCGCAGCAGCCGGACGTGGTCGATGTTGGGCGTCACCACCAGGCCCACGCCGCGGCCGTCGTCGGGACCCGCGTGCCCTGCGCCGGCGGGCTGGCGCAGCGTCGTCGCGATGCGCTCCGCGATCGCCTCGGCGTCGAGCCTGGACACCACGAAGCCGAAGATGCGCGGCGGCGACGCGGCGACCACGGGCCCCGGCGCGGCAACCACGGCGCTCACGCCGCGCCGCCCAGTGCCAGCGGGCAGCCGATGCGCGCGAACAGCGCCAGGTGCTGCGCCACGGCGTGCTCGGCGGTGAAGGCGGCGGCGCGCCTGCGCAGCGCCCCGGGATCGTGCCCGCCGGCCAGCACGGCGCGCATCGCGGCCCCCAGCGCGGCCGCGTCGCCCACCGGCACCAGCGCGCCGTGCCGCCCGTCCTCCAGGATCTCGCGCGGCCCGTGCGGACAGTCCGTGCTGACCACCGCGGTGCCGCAGCCCAGCGCCTCGACGATGACGTTGCCCAGGCCCTCGTAGCGCGACGACAGCACGAGCGCGTGCGCCTCGCGTATCCACGGCAGCGGGTTGGCCTGGAACCCCGCGAACCGCACCCGCCCGGCAAGCCCGAGCGCTGCGACCGCCTCCTGCAGCGCCGGCCGCAGCGCGCCCTCGCCGAGCAGCAGCAGCCGCGCGGGCGGCGCCACCTCGGCGAAGGCGCGCAGCAGCGTGTGCGGGTCCTTCTGCTCGACCAGCCGCCCCACCCAGACCAGCACCGGCGGCGCGTCGGCCGCCAGCCAGGGGTCGTCGACGGCGGCCGAGGCACGGGCCACGAAGTCGCCGGAGATCACCGGGTTGTGGATCACCGTGACCCGGCCGCGCGCGAGGCCCGCGGTGCGCGCCAGGTCGTCCGCGACCCCGGCCGAGACTGCGACGATGCCGTCCGCGGCCCCCGCGAGCAGCCGGTAGAGCAGAGGCACGACGCGGTACTTCCAGCCGCGCATGTGCTCGGCCTCCGCGGACAGGGCGTTGTGCTGGCAGATCACCAGTCGCGTCCGCCCGCCGGCCAGCCGCCGCGCCAGCATCGCCGCGATGTTGTTGTGGTCCAGGCTCGCCATCAGCACGTCGGGACGCGCGCGCCGCAGGAACCGCGCCAGCCGGGGCACGTCGCCCGCGGTGCGCCGCCCGCCGAGCACCACCACGCGGCACCCCTCCGGCACCGCCTGCGCCAGCGCCCCGGTGCGCGCGTGCAGCACCAGCGTCACCGCGACCCCGCGCGCCAGGAACACCCGGATCAGCTCCAGGCGCATGCGCTCCACGCCGCCGCCAGACAGGTCGTGCATGTAGATCGCGAGGTGGCGCAGCCCGCCGCCCTGGCGCCGCTCGTTGCCGTTCGCCGCGACCGGGCTGGCGGCCGGGCCGTGCGCGCGCAGCAGCGGCGCCGGCTCCGGCCCGACCCAGGTGCCCGCCGGCGCGACACGCGGCGCCGCGGCACCGGGCGCCGGCTCGACACGGCCCGGGAACGGCACGACCTTGCTCACGCGCCAGCACCCCGCGCGCGACCGGCCGGCGGCCACGTCATCCAGGCGATCACCCCGGCGTTGGTCGCCGCCCACGCCGCGGCGTACAGCCCGACCGCGAGATCCGGTCCGCCCCACGCCGCGCCCGCGCACAGCGCCGCCGTGCGCGCGAGCAGCGACGCCGCCTCGATCCCCAGGTAGGCGCGCTGCCGGCCCAGCACGGACACCAGCACCGCGCTCGGCATCTGCATGGTCTCCACGCACCACGCGAGCGCGATCATCGCCGCGTCGTGCCCCGCGCCGCGCCACGCCGGCCCGAACACCGCGCCGAACAGCGCCGGCCCCGCGAGCACCAGCACCGCCGCCACCGGCAGGCACAGCGCGCCGAGCCCCGCCGCCAGCCGCAGCGCCGCCCCGCGCACGTCGCCGCCGGCCGCGTGCAGCGCCGCCGCCCGGCGGAAGAACACCGGGCGCAGGCTCTCGGTGAGCACCTGCTGCGGCAGCACGAGCATCCGGTACGCCAGCCAGAACAGCCCCGCCTCCGCCGCGCCGAAGAACAGCGGCAGCAGCATCGCCGGCAGCGACGTGGACAGCAGCCGCAGCAGCACCTGCGGCGCGCCGTACAGCGCGAAGCCCCGGTGCCGCAGCAGCGCCCCGCGCAGCCGCGCCACGCTCCACCCCCTGCACAGCGCCGCCCGCAGCCCGGCGCCGCCCGCCCGCGCCAGCCCCGCCGCCGCCAGCGCCTGCCCCGCGACCTGCCCGCCCACCAGCAGCCCCGCGCCCGGCACGCCGAGCCACCCGCCCAGCCCCTGCAGCGCCACCGCGAAGCCGGAGCGCGACGCGCCGTACGCCGCCACCGGCCCGAACCGCTCGCGCCGCACGAACCACAGCGACAGCGCCGGCACCACGCCGCCGGACGCCACCGCGCACGGCAGCAGCGCCAGCACCGCGCCCGGAACCCGCGCCACGCCCCCTGCCGCGCCCAGCGCCGCCGCCCCGAGCGCCGAAGCCAGCGTCACCGCGCCCACCGACAGCACGCACAGCCGCAGCACGTCGCCCGCCGCGTCCTCGTCGCGCTCCAGCAGGATCGCCTGGTCGAGGCGCAGCGTCGCCACGCACGCGAGGCACGACGCCGCCGCGCCGAACGAGCCGAACACCCCGAACGACGCGACGTCGTACAGCCGGGTGAGCAGCGGCGCCGACAGCACCGCGACCCCCTGCCCGAGCGCCGCCCCGCCGCCCAGCAGCAGCGCCTGACGCGCCCCGGCCACGCGCTGCCCCTGCCCGGAGGCGCGCGACCACCACGTCCGCACCGCACCGGCGCGCACGGCCGTCGCCGCCAGCCCCGTGTCCGCCATCATGCCCCCGGCTCCCGCCCGGCCGCCGCCCCGCCGAGAGGCGCACGCAGCGACGGCATCCGGCACCCGCCCGACCAGCCGCCCCCGCCCGCCACGCCGGGCGCCGCACCCGCCCCTGGCCTGCGCGCGGCCGCCGCCGGCCGCCGCAGCGCCGCCGAGGCCAGCGCCATCGGCACCAGCACGGTGAGCAGGTTCGCCTTGTGGCCGAGCGAGTTGCTGGTCGACGCCGCCAGCATCACCACGCCCAGCATCAGCCGCCCCGGCAGCGACGCGCGCCGGAACGCCCAGCCCAGGAACGGCAGGAACCCGGCGACGAACAGCGCGAACCCGGCGGCGCCCAGGTAGAGGTAGATCAGCAGCCAGAAGTTTTCGACCGCCCCGATCCGCCAGGTCAGCGCGAGCTGGTGCAGCGCCAGCTCCTGGCGCGCCAGCGTCATGCCGAACAGCTTCTCGCCTGGGTCCATCATCGGCAGCAGGTGCCACTGCACGTTGCGCACCTTGGCGCTGTCGTCCCAGTACAGGTGCGTCACCAGCCGCGCCCCCACCCCGGTCTGCGTCAGCAGCACCGCGAGCGCCGCCGGCACCACGCTCACCGCGCACGCCGCCGCCGCCAGGTCGCTCCGCCGCAGCGCGCGCCGCACCAGCCGCCCCAGCATCCCCGCGCCCCGCCACCCCGCGAACACCGCGGCCGCCAGCACCAGCGCGGTGCGCCCGCCGAACGCCACCAGCCCCACCCCGAACACCGCCGCCAGCACGGTGCGCCATCCCCGCGCGACGCCCTCCGAACCGGCCAGGAACAGCCCCGCCGCCGTCAGCATCGCCCCGGTCAGCGGGTGGTCGTAGAGCCCCGCGCCGCGGAACTCCGCCGCCGGCTCCAGCTCCTCGCGCCCGGCGAGCACGATCGGCACCAGGTGCCTCTGCCCCAGCGTCTCGCCCACCGACACGACGACGCCCAGCACCAGCACCGCGAGCACCACGAGCCCCAGCCGCCGCAGCGCCCGCTCCCCCGCCTGCCCGAGCACCAGCGCGAGCAGCCCCGCCGGCATGAAGTTCTCCAGGAACACCACGAGGTGCACCCGCCCCGTCGACAGGAGCGCGAACCCGCAGCACCCCGCGAGCGACGCCAGGTACAGCAGCGGCACCCGCGCGTCCGCCATCAGCCCCGCTGCCGTCGCCACCGGCCGCCGCCACGCCATCGCCACCACCGAGAGCACCGCGAGGTAGGTCCCGGGGTGCAGCTTCACCACCACGCTGCCGCCGTCCGCCGCATACGGGATGCCCGCCGCCGCCAGCAGGTTGCCGCTGACCAGCAGGTTCACGACCACCGCCGCCCCCGCCAGCCCGACCGCCAGCCGCCCCGCACGCGGCGCCGCCGCCCGCAGGCCGGCCGCCGCCCCCCGCGCCAGCGCCGCGCCGCCCGTGCCGCCGCGCAGCCCCGCCGGCAGCGCGCGCAGCGCCCCGGCGCACGCGAGGGTTGCACCGGCCTCCGTCATCTCGCCATGGTCCGTCCGCCGGGCACAGCACCGCCCCGCAGGCCCGGGGAGATGCCATGCCGACCCGCCGACGCGCCCTGCTGTCCGCCGCCTGCGCCCTGGCCACGCCCGCCCGCGCCGCCCCGGCCGCGCCCGCCACGCTGCGCGGGCGCGCCGCCGCCCGCGGCCTGCTGTTCGGCGCCGCCGTGCTCGCCCGCGACCTCGCCGCCGACCCGGAATACGCCGCCCTGGTGGCGCGCGAGTGCGGCCTCCTCACCCCCGGCCTGGAAGCCAAGTGGGCCGCCACCGAGCCCGCCGACGGCATCTTCCGCCTCGACGCCTTCGACGCCGTAGCCGCCTTCGCGCAGGCCCACGGCATCGCCCTGCACGGCCACAACCTGGTGTGGGCCGTCTACAACCCGCCGTGGCTGCTCGACGCCCTGCGCGACGGCCGCGGCGACGCCGTGCTCGCCCGCCACGTGGCCGCCGTGTGCGGCCGCCACGCCGGCCGGGTGCTCGCCTGGGACGTGGTCAACGAGCCGGTCGACCCGCGCTGGCCCGCCGACCCGCAGGGCCTGTGCACCACGAACTGGTGGCACGCGCTCGGCCCGGAGTACATCGAGCGCGCCCTGCGCCTCGCCCACGACGCCGACCCGCACGCCCTGCTGCTCGTCAACGACGACGACCTCGAGTACGACGCCCCCGACCGCCAGCTCAAGCGCGACCAGTACCTCCGCCTCGCCGAGTCCCTGCTCCGGCGCGGCGCCCCGCTCCACGGCTTCGGCCTGGAGGCCCACCTCAAGCCGGAGCGCCGCGTCGCCGAGCGCGCCTACCGCCGCTTCCTCGCCGAGCTGGCCGGCATGGGCCTCGCGCTGTTCGTCACCGAGCTCGACGTCAACGACCAGGCCCTGCCCGCCGACGTCCCCGCCCGCGACGCCATCGTGGCCGACGTCACGCGCCGCTACCTCGACCTGGTGCTCGACGAGCCCGCGGTGCACGCCGTGCAGTGCTGGGGCCTGAGCCACCGCCACGAGCAGATGGGCCGCGACCCCGCCACCCGACGCGCCGACGGCCTGCCAAACCGCGCCCTGCCGTTCGACGCGGCACTCGACCCCACCCCGATGGGCGAGGCGATCGGGCGCGCCCTGGACGGGGCGCCACGCAGGTAGGCAAGCATGGGCTCTGCCCAAACCCGCCAAAGGCTGGGCCTTTGGAATGCCGTCTTTTAGTAAGGGATTCCAAAGGCGAGCCTTTGGCGGAGTTCGAGGCGGAGCCTCGACCTTCCTTCTCAAAGCAGCCTGTCCAGCCACGCCGGCAGCGCCCGCCCCCGCCGGTTCAGCACGACGCCGACGACGTGCCCCCCCGCGCGCTCCACCGCGACCCTGGCCTGCGCGGCCGCCTCGACCCGCGTCGCCCCCGCCCGCACCACGAGCACCGTGCCGTCGCAGTGCCGCGACAGCGCCGCGGAGTCCGGCGACGCCGCCGGCGCGCAGTCCAGCACCACCGTGGCGAAGCGCTCCCCCAGCGCGATCAGCAGCCGGCGCAGCGCGCCCGACGCGATCTCCATCAGCGGGTGCGACGACGCCCCGAGGCTCGCGCGCCGCACGCCCGCGCAGTCCGGGTCGCGCCACACCGCGCCGCCGAACGGGAGCCCGCCGCCCGACAGCTCGGCCAGGCTCGGCGTGCCCGGCGGCGTGCCCGCGGCGATGCCGGTGCAGCACACCAGCAGCACCCCGCCCGGCCGCTCCGACGCGGCCACGGCGGCGAAGCCCGCGGCCACGGTGCTGGTGCCGTCGCCAGGCGCCGCCGACATGAACTGCAGCACGACCGGCCGCTCCTCGGAGCGCAGCGCCTCGATCGCGTAGTGGAGCTGCACGAAGTCCGGCAGGAGCGCGGCCCCCGACACGACGCGCCCGCGCACGGCGGGCCCCGCGGGCGGCAGGCGGCGCCCGTGCAGCACGAGGCCGGACGCGGCCCGGTCCGCCCCGGGCCGGGCCGCAGCGTCCGGCCGGTCGGGCCCGGCCGGCATCAGAACGCGCCGGCGGCGGAGAACACCTTCACCGCGGTGAGCGCCAGGATGCGCAGGTCGAGCAGGAACGACCAGCGCTCGATGTAGTCGAGGTCGCACTCCACCCGCGCCCGCAGCTGCGCCGCCGTGTGCGTGGCGCCGCGCAGCCCGCGCACCTGCGCCAGCCCCGTCAGCCCGGGCCTGACGCGGTGGCGCTGCGCGTACTCGGCGATGATCTCGTGGCCGAGCCGGTCCTCGGTGCGCATCTCCAGCGCGTGCGGCCTGGGCCCGACCAGCGACATGTCGCCGCGCAGCACGTTGAACAGCTGCGGCAGCTCGTCGAGCGAGGAGCGGCGCAGGAACCGGCCGAGCCGCGTGCAGCGCGCGTCGCCCCGGGCCGTCTGCACCAGGCCCTGCCCGGCCGGCGCGGCCCGCATGGTGCGGAACTTCAGCACGGTGAAGCTGCGGCCGTTCCAGCCGTCGCGCTCCTGGCGGAAGATCGCAGCCCCCGGGCTGTCCAGCCGCACCGCCACCGCGATGGCCAGCAGCAGCGGCGACAGCGCCAGCACCGCGCCGCCCGCCAGCGCCTTGTCCATGCCGTGCTTGGCCACCCCGCCCCACGCCGTCAGCGGCCGCTCCGCAACCCGCAGCAGCGGCAGCTCGTGCAGCGCCCCGTACCCCGACCCGGCCCCGCTCATCCGCGCCCCCGCCGCGGCCAGGCGCAGCCCCGCCTGCCCCAGCCTGTCCATCCCGGACCGCGCGTGCCCCGCGTCCGCACGCTGCCGCCCGATCGCCGCCGCATCGCCCGCCGGCAGGTCCAGCGGCTGGCACAGCGAGATCTCCGCGGGCAGCTCGCGCAGCCGGCGCATCACGGTCGTCAGGTCGTCCGCGCCGCAGGCCTCGCCGCCGTCGCGCGACGCCCCCGCGCCGACCGCCCCGTCGCCGCCCGCGGACCTGGCCACGATCACGCGGTCCGGCGCGCCGTGCCGCTGCGCGAGGCGCACCAGGTCGTCCACGCTCCCCGCCGACCAGGCGGCCTCGCCCCCGCCGAACGGCCCGAGCAGCTCGATGCCGCTCCCGGGATGGGAAAGGGAGTGCATGACGCGCCGCGCCGCCTCGCCCTCGCCCACCACCGCCACCACGCTGCGCAGCGACCCGCGCCGCAGCAGCCGCCGCACGTGCAGCAGCAGCGCCACGCGCCCGAGCAGCGCCAGCCCCAGCGCCGGCACCGCCCACAGCACCACCCACAGGCGCGAGGTGTCGTCGAGCGAGCGCGTGGCGAACCCCACGCCGAGCAGCAGCGCCGCCGCCAGCCCCACGCGCACGAGCATCCGGCGCAGCAGCATCCCGGCGTCGGCGAACCCCGCCGGCGAGACGAGCGTGCGGTCGTGCAGCACCACCGCCGCGAGCAGGCTGCCGAACAGCACCTCGCGCAGCAGCGCCCCGCCCGGCATCGCCAGCGCGGCATCGTGCCCGGCCAGCACCTCGAACACCCGCGCGGCCAGCACGCCGCTGAGCACCGCGCCCGCGAAGTTCCAGGCCGAGAGGCAGTCGTTCAGCAGCCCCAGGTAGTCGGGACCGCGGCTCCGGAGGCGGGTGTGTGCGACGGCGGCGATCTCGACCCGGGCGTCCATCTCGACCTCGCGATGCTCTGTGTACACGGATTCGTGTAGACCCGCGTATGCAGGCACAGCAAGGCTATATTCTCTTAAAAGTTGAGTATCTTGCCGGGTGACTCGCCTTTTAGTTCTGTCCCTGGACTTGCCTGCACGCGAACCTGCAAGTCCGCCAAGGGCTTGCCGCCGTTTGCTCAACGACGGCGTCAGGTCGGTGCACGCCGACCTTCTGCAACCATCGCGCGATCAGGACTGCGGCGCCGTCTCCGCCGCCAAACCCGTCGTCTCGGCGAAATGGCACGACACGAGCCGCCCCTCCACCGGCCGCAGCGCCGGGCGTTCCTCGCGGCATCGCGCCTCGGCGCGCGGGCACCGCGCCACGAACGCGCACGCCCTCGGCGGCGCCACCGGCGAGGGCATCTCGCCCGCGAGCGGCGCCGGCGCCCTGCGCGCCGGATCGAGCGACGGCGTCGCCGCCAGCAGCGCCTGCGTGTAGGGGTGGCGCGGGTCGCGCAGCACGACCGACGCCGGCCCGTGCTCGGCGACCCGCCCGAGGTACATCACCAGCACCTCGTCGGCGACGTGGCGCACCACCGACAGGTCGTGGCTGATGAACAGGTAGGCGAGCCCGAACTCGCCCTGCAGGTCGAGCAGCAGGTTGAGCACCTGCGCCTGGATCGACACGTCCAGCGCGGAGACCGGCTCGTCCGCCACCACCACCGGCGGGCGCAGCATCAGCGCGCGCGCGATCGCGATGCGCTGGCGCTGCCCGCCGGAGAATTCGTGCGGCGTGCGCGCCTCCTGCTCCGGGCGCAGGCCCACGCGGCGCATCATCTCGCGCGCCGCCTCGGCCTGCTTCGTTCGCCCGCCGCGCCGGTTGATCGCCAGCGGCTCGCGCAGCGTGGCGCCGATGCTCTGCCGGGGGTTGAGCGCCCCGAACGGGTTCTGGAACACCATCTGCACCGACAGCCCAAGCGCCCGCCGCGCCCGCCCGCGCAGCCCGGTGCTCGCCTGCCCTTCGACCAGCAGCTCGCCCGCGCTCGGCCGCTCCAGCAGCGTCGCCATCCGCGCCAGCGTCGACTTGCCGCAGCCCGACTCCCCCACCACCGCCAGCGTCCGCCCGCGCCGCAGCCGGAACGACACGTCGTCCACCGCCCGCAGCACCCCGCCCTTCACCGCGTAGTCGCGCCCGAGCGCGCGCGCCTCCAGCACCACCGGCGCCTCCACCCCGTCGCCAACCCGTTCCGCAACCGTCCCGACATTCATGACGCCACCGCAACGCCCTCGGCGGGGTGCCCGACCGGCCGCCCCGCGTCGTCCAGCGGGTAGTGGCAGCGCACCCGCTCCCCCTCGCCCGTGAACGCCCCCGGCGACGCCTGGCCCACGTCCTGCGCGCCCGGCGCGAGCAGCCCCGGCCGCACCGCCGCGCAGTGCGCCACCGCGAACCGGCATCGCGGCGCGAACAGGCACCCCCGCCCCCGGTCCCCCGGCCCCGGCACCAGCCCCGGGATCGCCGCCAGCCTGCGCCCGTTCGCCCGCTCCGGCAGCGCGTCCAGCAGCGCCGCCGCATAAGGGTGCCGCGGCCGCCCCAGCAGCCCCTCCGTGCCGCGCGTCTCCATCACCTGCCCCGCGTACATCACCTGCACGCGCGACGCCGCCTGCGCGACCACGCCCATGTCGTGCGTGACCAGCACGAGCCCCATCCCCCGCTCCCGCTGCAGCCGCCCCAGCAGGGCAAGAATCTGCGCCTGGATCGTGACGTCCAGCGCCGTCGTCGGCTCGTCCGCGATCAGCAGCCGCGGGTTGCACGCGATCGCCATCGCGATCATCACCCGCTGGTTCATCCCCCCCGAAAGCTGGTGCGGATACGCCCCCATCCGCGTCTCCGGCGCCGGGATCCCCACCTGCCCCAGCAGCTCCACCGTGCGGTCGCGCACCCCCCGCCGCCCCGCCGAGCGCGGCACCACCCCGTGCGCCCGCAGGCTCTCCGCGATCTGCCACCCCACCGTGTAGCAGGGGTCCAGCGCCGTCGCCGGGTCCTGGAACACCATCGCGACGTCCCGCCCCACCAGCCGCCGCCGCTCCCGCGCCCCCAGCGTCAGCAGGTCCGCGCCGTCGAAGCGCAGCACGTCCGCCTCGATGCGCCCGGGCGCGTCGATCAGCCCCATCACGGCGAGCATCGAGACGCTCTTGCCCGAGCCGGACTCGCCCACCACGCCCACCACCTCGCCAGGCTCCACCGTGAGGTCGAGCCCGTCCACCGCGAGGAAGTCGCCGAACCAGGCGCGCAGGTTGCGGATCTCCAGCAACGGCATCAGCAGGAAGCCAGCAAGCAAGGCCAAAGGCTTCGCCTCTGGACTCCACCAAAGGCTCGCCTTTGGAAACCACTACGAAAGCCAGTCCAGGGCGGCTCGCCCTGGCGGAGTCCAGAGGCAGAGCCTCTGGCCTTGCTTTCTTGCCTGCTCACCGCCGCAGCCTCGGGTCCAGCGCGTCGCGCAGCCCGTCGCCGACGAGGTTGAACGACAGCACGGTGGCCAGGATCGCGAGCCCGGGAAACGCCAGCAGCCACCACGCCCGCTGGTAGTACTGCAGCGCCCCGGCCAGCATCGTCCCCCACTCCGGCGTCGGCGGCTGCGCGCCGAGCCCCAGGAAGCCGAGCGACGCCGCCTCCAGGATCGCGCCCGAGAACCCCAGCGACGCCTGCACGATCAGCGGCGCGAGGCAGTTCGGCAGCACCGTGCGCAGCGCGAGCCGCACCGGCCCCGCCCCCGCGCCGCGCGTCGCCGCCACGTAGTCGCGCCGCAGCTCGCCCAGCGCGGCCGCGCGCACGACGCGCGTGTAGTTCGGCAGCGTGACCACCGCGACGGCGAGCATGGCGTTGAGCAGCCCCGGCCCGAGGATCGCCACGATCACGATCGCCAGCAGCAGCGAGGGGAACGCCAGCACGATGTCCATCAGCCGCATCACCGCCGCGTCCACCGCGCTGCCCGCCGAGGCCGCGAGCAGCCCGAGCGTGGTGCCGGCCGCGAGCGAGATCGTGACCACCACGAGCCCGGTGAGCAGCGACAGCCGCGCGCCGAAGATCAGCCGCGAGAGCATGTCGCGCCCGAGGTCGTCCGTGCCGAGCGGGAAGCGCCACAGCCCGCCCGCCTGCCACGCCGGCGGCGCGAGGAAATGGTCGCGGAACTGCTCCACCGGCGAGTGCGGCGCCAACACGTCCGCGAACGCCGCGCACGCCAGCACGACCAGCAGCACGCCGAGCCCCGCCACCGCGCCGCGGCTGCGCGCGAACCCGCCGAACCGCACGCCGCGCGCACGGCCGCCCGCGAGCACCGACGCCACCGCCGGGTCGGCCGTCACCGCCTCGTTGACCCCCGAGCCCGCGGTGGGCAGCGCCGCCGGCCCGCTCACCCGCGCCGCCTCGGGTCGAGCACGCCGTACAGCAGGTCCACGCCGAGGTTCACCAGCACCACGAGAGTCGCCACCAGCAGCGTGCCGCCCTGCAGCACCGGGTAGTCGCGCCGCTCGATCGCCTCCACCAGCCAGCGCCCGATCCCCGGCCACGAGAACACCGTCTCCGTCAGGATCGCACCGCCCAGCAGCGAGCCCACCGTGAGCCCGATCACCGTGACCACCGGGATCAGCGCGTTGCGCAAGCCATGCACGACGACGACGCGCGCCGGCGACAGCCCCTTGGCGCGCGCGGTGCGGATGAAGTCGTCGCCGAGCACCTCCAGCATCGCCGAGCGCGTCATGCGCGCCACCACCGCGAGCGGCAGCGTCGCCAGCACCACGGTCGGCAGCACGAGATGCCCCACCACCGAGCCGAACGACCCCGCGTCGCCCCCGATCAGGCTGTCGATCAGCATCACCCCCGTCACCGCCGGCACGTAGTACGCTTCCGAGACCTCGCCCGACACCGGCGTCCACCCCAGCCCCACCGAGAACACCAGGATCAGCATCAGCCCCAGCCAGAAGATCGGCAGCGACACGCCCGTGGTCGCCGCCCCCATCAGCCCGTAGTCGACCGCCGACCCCCTTCTCACCGCCGCCAGCACGCCGAGCGGGATGCCCAGCCCCACGCCGAGCAGCATGGCGCACGCCGACAGCTCCAGCGTCGCGGGGAACAGGGTGAGGAACTCGCTCCACACCGGCTCCTGGCTCACCAGCGAGCGCCCGAGGTCGCCCCGCGCCACCTGCCCCTCGTACGCGACGAACTGCCGCCACAGCGGCCGGTCGAGCCCGTACTCGTGCCTGAGCTGCGCGAGCCGCTCCGGCGCGATGCCGTGCTCGCCCGAGCGCACCTCGATCGGGTCGCCCGGCACCAGGTGGATCATCGCGAAGCTGAGCAGGGTCACGCCCACCAGCGTCGGCAGCACCGACGCCAGCCGCCGCAGCACGAACCGCCACATCCCCTAGGCGCCTGCGGCCATCAGCAGAAGCAGGCAAGCAGTTCTTTCTTGAAAGAAAGAACCAAAGAACTTTGCCACTGGAGTCCGATGCGCTACCAAAACCAATCGTGCAAAGTCTTTTTGCTTCTTTTTCTCCAGAAAAAGAAGACGCTTGCTTCCCTGGGCCCCGCCCCTCACGGCACGTCCGTGGTGGCGAACTCGTGGCTCCCGAGCGGGCTCATGACGTACCCCGTGACGCCCTTGCGCATGGGCATGAACACGGTGGAGTGCGCGATCAGGAAGAACGGCGCCTCGTCGTGCAGGATGACCGCCGCCTGGTCGTAGAGCGCCTTGCGCTGCGCCTGGTCGCCCAGCGTGGCCGCGTGGCGGATCAGGTCGTCGAACGCGTGGTCGCACCACTTCGGCGTGTTGCTCCCGCCCGGCGCCGCGGCGGCGCACCCTGCGAGCGGCATGTAGAAGTTGTCGGGGTCGCCGTTGTCGCCGGTCCAGCCGTACTCCGCGGACTGGTCGTCGCCCTGCGCCACGCGCTTCCTGTACTCGCCCCACTCCAGGCTGACGATCTTGGCGCGCACGCCGACGGCCGCGAGGTCGGACTGCATCAGCTCGGCGACGCGCCGCGCGTCGGGGTTGTACGGCCGCTGCACCGGCATCGCCCAGAGGTCGATGTCCACGCCGTCCTTGTACCCCGCCTCGGCGAGCAGCGACCTCGCCTTCTCCGGGTCGTGCGGATAAGCCCCGATCGCGCTGTCGTACGCCCAGATCGTGGGCGGCAGCAGCGTCGTCGCCGGCGTGCCCGCGCCCTGGTACACGGCGTCCAGGATCGCCTTGCGGTCCACGGCCATGTTCACCGCGAGCCGCACCCGCCTGTCGTCGAACGGCTTCTTCGTGGTGTTGAGCGCGAGGAAGCCGATGTTCATCCCCGGCTGGTCCATCATCTGCAGCGCGGCGTCGGCGCGGATCGCGGCCAGGTCGGCCATCGCCGGGTAGCTCATCACCTGGCACTCGTTGGCGCGCAGCTTGGCGAGCCGGACCGCGGGGTCCTTGACGATGGTGAACACGAGGTTGTCCACGCGCGGCTTCTCGCCCCAGTAGCCGGGGAAGGCGCGGTAGCGGATCACGGCGTCGCGCTGGTAGGCGAGCAGCGCGAACGGCCCGGTCCCCACCGGCTCCTGGTCGATCAGCTCCGGCTTGCCCGCCTTGAGCAGCGCGTCGCCGTACTCCTTCGACTGGATCGCCGCGAAGTCCATCGCGAGGTCGGCGAGGAACGGCGCCTGCGGCTGGCTCAGCGTGAAGCGCACGGTGGCGTCGTCGACCTTCTCCACCGACTTCAGCAGCGTGGGGAACGCCATGTCGTTCCAGTACTCGTAGCCGCCGCCCGAGACCTTGTGGAACGGGCTGTCGTCCTTGCCCTGCCGGTCGAACGAGAACAGCACGTCGTCCGCGTTGAACGTGCGCGTCGGCTTGAACCGCGCGTTGGGCTGCCACGCGACGCCCTGGCGCAGGTGGAACGTGTAGACGAGCCCGTCCGGGCTGACGTCCCAGCGTTCGGCGAGCGAGGGCACCACCGTGGTCGTGCCCGGCGCGAACGCCAGCAGCCGCTGGTAGATGGGGCGGTTGGCGTCGAACGTCGTGCCGGTGCTGTTGAGCATCGGGTTGAAGTTCTCGGGCGAGCCCTCCGAGCAGTACACCAGTGTCTTGCCCGCGGCCGGCGCCGCCGCCGCCGCCCCGCCCGCCAGCAGCCCGAGCAGCGCGCCCGCCGCCCGCCCCGCGCCCCAGCCAGCCCGGTCCGCCTTCGCCATTCCCGACCCCTCGCCACTGCGGCGCATCCTGCCGTCGAAGCCGCGGTGCGGCAAGCAACCGCCCCGCTGCCTGCGGCCCGGGCAGGCTGCACGCGCGCCGGGCAGAGCCTGCGCCGCGCCCCGAGATGGCGCCCGCCCGCCGCCTTGACCGCCCTGCCGCCGTGCGCCACGCCATCGCCCGTCGACCCCGACGGAGTTCCAGACCATGCCGCGCCGCCTCCCGCCGCTCCTCGCCGCCCTCGCCCTGCTCGCGCCCCCCCTCGCCGCACGCGCGGCGCCGCCGCAGCCGCAGCCCACGCCGCTGCCCATGCCGCCGCCGATCCCGATGCCGCAGGACACGCCCTGGCCCGGCAACGTCACCCTGGCCGTGGACGCCACCGACCTCGCGCGCCACGTCTTCGCCGTGCACGAGACGATCCCGGTGGCCGCCGCCGGCGACCTCGTGGTCGAATACCCGAAGTGGATCCCCGGCAGCCACGGCCCCACCGGCGCGATCGAGCTGCTCGGCGGCCTCGCGGCGCACGCCGGCGACACGCCGCTCGACTGGACGCGCGACCCGGTCAGCCCGTACGCCTTCCACATCCCCGTGCCCGACGGCGCGCACGCCGTGACGCTCGACTTCCAGTTCCTCTCGCCGGTGACCGACGCGCAGGGCCGCATCGTGATGACCCCCGCGATGCTCGACCTGCAGTGGAACGCCGTCGTCCTCTACCCCGCCGGCGCGTTCGCCCGCGACATCCCCGTGGACGCCTCCGTGCGCCTGCCCGACGGCTGGCACTACGCGACCGCGCTCGAGAACCCCGCCTCCCCCGGCAACGAGGCCCCCGCCACCGCCGAGCCCGTGCACTTCCGCACCGTGCCGCTCAACGTCCTGCTCGACAGCCCGCTGATCGCAGGCAGCCACTTCCGCCGCGTCGACCTGGCGCCGGGCGCCACGACCCCCGTGCACCTCGACATCGTCGCCGACACCGAGGCCCAGCTCGCCATGACCCCCGAGCAGCTCGCCGTCCACCGCGCGCTGGTGACGCAGGCGACGCGCCTCTACGGCTCGCAGCACTACGACCACTACGACTTCCTCCTGGCGCTCAGCGACGAGCTGGGCGGCGAGGGCCTGGAGCACCACCGCTCCTCGGAGGACGCCACCGACCCCGACTACTTCACCGGCTGGGACAAGACCGCCGCCGGCCGCGACCTCCTGTCGCACGAGTACACCCACTCCTGGGACGGCAAGTACAAGCGCCCCGCCGACCTGTGGTCCCCCGACTTCAACACCCTGCCCGAGCGCGACAGCCTGCTCTGGGTCTACGAGGGCATGACCGAGTACTGGGGCCAGGTGCTCGCCGCCCGCTCCGGCCTGTGGAGCCGCGACCAGGCGCTCGACGCCATCGCGATGGAGGCCGCCGACATGCAGGACGAGACCGGCCGCGCCTGGCGCACGCTCGCCGACACCACGCAGAGCCCGATCTTCGTGCGCCGCCGCTCGCTGCCCTGGCCGAACTGGCAGCGTGGCGAGGACTACTACCTCGAGGGCCTGCTGCTCTGGCTCGACGCCGACACCCTGATCCGCGAGCAGACCCACGGCGCGAAGTCCCTCGACGACTTCGCCCGCGCCTTCCTCGGCACCGACGACGGCAGCTTCGTCGTCTCGACCTACACCTTCGACGACGTGGTGCGCGCGCTCAACGACGTCGCCCCCCACGACTGGGCCGGCTTCCTCCACGACCGCCTGGACAGGCGCGGCGGCACCGCCCCCCTCGACGGCCTCGCCCGCGGCGGCTACCGCCTCGCGATGAGCGACAGGAAGTCCGACCTGCTCGTCTCCGAGGAGCACGGGCGCAAGTTCCGCGACTTCACCTACTCCGTCGGCCTCGTCCTCAAGGACGCCCACGTCGCGAACGTCGCCTGGGGCAGCCCCGCCTTCCGCGCCGGCATCGTCAAGGGCGACACCATCCTTGGCGTCGACGGCACCACCTTCGCCGACGCCGACACCCTCGCCGACGCCATCACCGCGGCGAAGACGCCCGACACCGGCACCGCCCCGCCGCCGATCCAGCTCCTGCTCGGCACGGGCAAGCACTACCGCACGGTGCAGCTCGACGCCCACGCCGGGCTGCAGTACCCGCACCTCGTGCGCTCCGGCGACACGGCGCCCTCGCTCGACGCCATCCTCGCGCCGCGGAACTGAAAGCAAGGTCGAGGCTCCGCCTCAAACTCCGCCAAAGGCTGCGCCCTTGGAACGCATCCCTTAAGTGAAGCCAGTCCAGGGCGGCTCGCCCTGGCGGGTTTGGGCAGAGCCCATGCTTCCTTCCTACCGCCACCGCGCCAGGTAGAACCGCGGCAGCTCGTCCGCGAACGGCTGGAACACCAGCTCGTGCGTGAACCCGTACGTCGTGACGTAGGTGGTGAGCGGCACCCAGTAGACCTGCTCGGTGATGCGCCGGATCGCCGCCGAGTACGCCTGCCGCCGCACGTCCGGGTCCGACGCCTCGTCGCCCTTCGTCACCAGCGCCTCCAGCTCGGGGTCGCGCGCGTAGTCCTGCGGCCCGCCGGTGAAGAACTGCGTCAGCACGGCGGCGATGTCGTTGATCGAGTACGACCCCCAGCTCGCCAGCGACAGCGGCATGGCGCCGCCCTGCGACACCGCGACCGCCTGGCTCGCGGCAAGCTGCACCACGGTGGCGTCGATGCCCGCGCGCTCGAGGTCCTGCTGGATCAGCGCGGTGGCCGCCGGCAGCCCCGACGAGAACAGCCGCGTGGCGAAGCCCCCCGCCAGCCCCGCCTTGGCCAGCGCCGCCCGCGCCGCCGCCAGGTCGAACGGCACCACGACCGCGGCCGCCTGGTCGCAGCCGAACTGCGTGGGGTAGCATGGCGCGCGCAGCGGCCGCCCCGCGCCGCCGGTGGCCGCGCGCGAGAACGCGTCGCGGTCGATCGACGCCGCCACCGCCTGGCGCACCTCGAGCCGCGTCAGCGGGTTGCCCGCCCCCGTGCGCCCCGCCGCGTCGAGCGAGAGGTAGCCGAAGCGCATGCTCTCCGCGCGCACCGACTCCAGCCCGGGCTGCCGGTCGATCGCGTCCAGCGCGTCCGCGCCGAACTGCCACGTCCAGTCCGCCCGCCCGTCGACCAGCGCCGCGACCTCGCCGCCCGCCGCCACGGTGCGTATGCTCAGCTTCGCGATCGCCGGCCTGCCCTTCGGCCCCGCGAAATACTCCTCCCAGCGCTCCAGCTCGACGCCGTCCTTCTCCACCGACGCGATTCGGTACGGCCCGGTCCCCACCGGCGCCGCGGCGAACCCCGCAACCCCCACGCGCTCGCGGTAGGCGTGCGGCAGGATCGGCAGCACCGTGGCCAGCGTGTCCAGCGCCGCCGCGTACGGATGGCGCAGCACCAGGCGCACGTGGGTCGCGTCGATCCGCTCGGCGTGGTCGAGGAACGCGGTGTTGCCCGGCACCGCCACCGAAGGGTCGTGCGCCGCGACGTTGACGGTGTAGGCCACGTCGTCCGCGTCGAACGGGTCGCCGTTGTGGAACCGCACCCCCTCGCGCAACGTGAACTCCAGTGTCACCGGGTCGACCTGCCGCCACGCCGTGGCCAGCAGCGGCTTCACCGCCAGCGTGTTCGGGTCGACGTACACCAGGGTGTCCCAGCACTCCTGCGCCACCACCAGGCCGGAGCGGAGCTGGTTGCGGTAGGGATCGAGGTCGGGGATCGCGTCGCGCCAGACGATGCGCAGCCGGTCCGCGTCGCGCTGCGCCCGCGCCGGCGCCGGCCACGCCGCCGCGACCGCCGCGAGCAGCAGCGCGACACCGGCCCCGCGCCCCCCCGGCCGCCCGCGCTGCCACCGACGCCCCACCGGCATGGCCCCACCAATCCCCAACGACGCCGCGAGGCTACGTGGCCGCGCCCGCCTTGGCCAGCGCGCGCCCCCTCCTTCCGGACGCCCCTGCCCTCCGCGTGCATGGACAGCGCTCGGCGTGCGGACGTAGGAACGCCCGCGCCACACCAGCGTGCGAAGGATGCCGCCATGACCCACACGAACGCCCGCCGCACGCTGCGCACGCGCGCCGTGCCCGCCGCCCTGGCCCTCGCCGCCGCCGCCGTGACCGCCGCGCCCCGCCCCGCCGCAGCCCACGCCGTGCTCGTGGCCAGCACGCCGGCGCCGGGCGGCACGGTCGCCCCCGGCGCGCTCGCCGTGGCGCTGCGCTTCAACAGCCGCATCGACCGCGTGCGCTCCAAGGTCTCGCTGGTCGGCCCGGACGCCGCCGCCGCGCGCCTCGCCGTCGACGCGGCCGGGCCCGCCGACCAGCTCTCCGCCGCAACGACGCTCGCCCCCGGCGCCTACACGCTGCGCTGGCAGGTGCTCGCCACCGACGGCCACATCACCCGCGGCGACGTGCCCTTCACCGTCGCCCCTCCGGGCGCAGGCACCGTCGCCCCCGCCACGGGGAACTGACCCCCATGTCCCTGCTCGTCGACCTGTTCGGCTACCTCGGCATCGTGCTGCACGGCCTGACCATCACCGCGCAGTCGCTGGCCGTCGGCGGCGTTCTGTTCCTCGTGCTGGTCGCCCGCCCGTTCGCCGCCACCGCCGCCGGCAGCGCGTCCGCCGGCGCCGCCGCCGTGGGCGCGCGCCTCGACGCCGCGCCCCTCGACCGCCCACGCCCCGCCGCCGCCGCGGCCGCCCCGCGCGCCAGGGCGGCCACGCGCCTGCCCCCGGGCCCCGCCATCCGCCGCGCCGCCGCCCGCATCGCCGGCTGGAGCGCGCTGGCGCTGGTGCTGTGCGACGGCCTCGCCCTGGCCATGCAGTCCGCGATCCTGGTGGACACGCTCGGCATCACGCTCCCCGACGCGCTGGGCGCCGACTACGCGCGCGCCGACCTCGCCAAGATCGCGGCCGCCGCCCTCCTCGCCCTGTGCCTGCTCGTGCGCCGCCGCGTCCCCGCCCCCGTGCTGCTCGCCCTGTGCGCGGCGGAGCTGGCGGCGGCGACCATGACCACCCACGCCGCCGCCCGCCTCGACGACGGCACCCTCCTCCTCGCCGTGGAGTTCCTGCACCAGCTCGGCGCGGCCATGTGGATCGGCGCGATCCCCTGCTTCGTGATGGCGCTGGGCCGCGTGAACGACGTCGCCGGCTGGGGCTGGATCGGCCCGCGCTTCTCCGCGGTCTCGCTCGCCGGCGTCGCCGTCATCCTGCTCTCCGGCATCACCATGGGCGTGTTCTACATCGGCGCCTGGTCCGGCCTGTACGGCACCGCCTACGGCGTCATGGTGTGCGCCAAGGTCGCGATGTTCCTCATGCTGCTCGGCCTCGGCTTCGCCAACTCCCGCGTCACCGCCCGCCTCGCCCGCGGCGGCGGCGCTGCCGCCGTGCCCCGCATGAAGCGCTTCGCCGAGGTCGAGATCGGCATCGGCATCACGATCTTCTTCACCGCCGCCTCGCTGACCTCCGTGCCCCCCGCGATCGACCTGGCGCAGGACCGCGTCACCTTCGCCGAGATCGTCGAGCGCAACACCCCGCAGTGGCCCGTGCTGCGCTCCCCCGGCCACGACCGCCTCGCCATCCCCGCCCTCCAGCACAAGCTCGACGCCGAGGCCGCCGCGAAGTCCGCCGAGCCCCTGCCCGCCTTCATCGAGGGCGGCGGCGACCTTCCGCCCCGCAACGCCGACGACATCCTGTGGTCCGAGTACAACCACCACTGGTCCGGCATCTTCGTCCTCGCCCTCGGCCTGCTCGCGCTCCTGCACCAGGCCGGCGCCCGCTGGGCCCGACACTGGCCCCTCGTCTTCCTCGGCCT
>JBPBQX010000330.1:0-50232 GCA_050955025.1 Janthinobacterium lividum | reverse complement strand
CGCTGATGAAGCTCGGCAGCCTGGCGACGATCGGCGCGTGGCAGCCGGACCTGCTGCACGTGCTGCTGGACAACGGCGTGCACGACTCCACCGGCGGGCAGGCCACCGTCTCGGCCGGCGTGGACTTTGCTGGCGTCGCCCTGTCCTGCGGCTACGCCCATGCGTTCAGCTGCGACACCGGGCCGGGCTTCGAGGCGGCGTTCCGCGCGGCGCTGAACCTGCGCGGGCCGGTCCTCGTGCATGCGCGCATCCGGCCCGGCTCCCTCGAGGCGCTCGGGCGCCCGACGGTCGCACCCCACGAGGTCGCGCGGCGGTTCCGCAGGTTCCTGGCGGAGACGAAGGGGCGGGCGTAGACCGCGCCAGCCGCAAAGCAAGAAAGCGTGTTCTTTCTTGAAAGAAAGAACCAAACAACCTTGCCCACAAGATTCGTGTCCAGGACGTGGCGCAGGCTCCAAATGGGCAAAGTCTTTTTGCTTCTTTTTCTTCAGAAAAAGAAGGCCTTGCTTCCTTGGCCGCTCCCGTCAACAGCAAGCTTTTTCCCGGCGGGCAGGGCGCTTTCCCCGCAGAGCCCTGAGCCACCCCCGCACTGGCCAGGGACAGGTTTGGGTGCGAAGCATGGTCCATGAGTCACGACACTCTCGCGCATCGCCTTGTCCGTCCGCTTGTCCGTCCGCTGGTCGGCACGCCGGTGCGGCCGAACCACCTGACCGTGCTGCGGTTCGTCACCGGCGTTGCCGCGGCGGCGGCCTTCGCGCAGGGCGGGCAGGGGCCGGTCGCGCTTGGCGCCGCGATCTTCCTGGCGTCCAGCCTGCTTGACCGTGCCGACGGCGTGCTGGCCCGGCTGAGCGGGCACATGAGCCCGCTAGGGCACCGCCTCGACCTGGTCTCGGACTGCACCTCCAACGCCCTGGCCTTCTGCGGCCTGGGGTGGGGCGCGCGGGAGGGATGGCTGCAGGGCTGGAGCCCGCTGCTCGGTGTGCTCGCAGCCGTGGGCGTGGTGACGCTGTTCTGGCAGGTCAACGGGCTCGGGCGGAAGGCGCTGCCCGGCGCCCCGGGGCGGGACGGGCAGGTGCTGTTCGATCCCGACGACGCCATCCTGGCGATGCCGGTCCTGTTGTGGTGCGTGGGCGCCACGCCGGTCCTGCTCCTGGCCGGCACCATCACGCCCGTGCTCGCCTTGTGGGTCAGCGTCCGCGAACGGGGCTGACGGCGCCTGTCCTCGCGGCGGGCTCCTCCCGTGCGACATCGGACATGAACACGCCCGCGGCGTCCAGCACGCGGTGCATCTCGGGCTCGCCGACGTCGCCGATGCAGCCGATGCGGAAGCTGGGGGCGTGGGTGAGCTTGCCGGGGTAGATGAAGATGCCGCGTGCCTGCAGGGCCTCGTGGAACGCCTCGAAGCGGAACCAGCCGCCGTCGGGGATGCGGAAGGTCACGATGACCGGGGCCTGGAGGGCAGGGTCGAGGTAGGGGGTGAAGCCGTGGGCGCGCATGCCCGCGACCAGAAGGTCGCAGTTGCGCGTGTAGCGGGCGTGGCGGGCGGCAACACCGCCCTCGGCGTCGAGCTGGTCGAGGGCGGCGGACAGGGCAGCGACGACCTGGACCGGTGGCGTGAAGCGCCACTGCCCGTCGGCCTCGAAGCCGCGCCATTGTGCGTGCAGGTCGAGGCTGAGGCTGCTGGCGACGTGCTCGCTGGCCTGCAGATGGGCACGCTCGGCAATCACGAAGCCGAGGCCGGGGACGCCTTCCAGCGCCTTATTGGACGAGGCCATCAGGGCGGTGAACGGGGTGGCCGCGCCGTCGATCGGCACCCCGCCGAAGGAGCTCATCGCGTCGAGCAGGAGCCGGCGCCCGGCGGCGCGCACCACCTCGGCCAGGGCGGGCAGGGGGTTGAGCAGGCCGCTCGTGGTTTCGCAATGCACCAGGGCGACGTCGGTGATCGAGGGGTCGGCGTCCAGCGCGCAGCGCACGGGCTCGGGCCCGATGGCCTGGTCCTCCGCGACCTCGAGAACGAGCACGCGCCGGCCCAGGCGGCGGGCGATGGCGGCGATGCGCCGGCCGTACGCGCCGTTGACCAACACCAGCAGGGTGGCGTCGCGCGGCACCAGGGTCTGCACTGCGGCCTCCACCGCGAAGGTGCCGCTGCCCTGCACCGGCACGGCGACGTGGGTGTCCGCGACGTTGGCGAGGGCGGCGAGGCGGGCGCGCAAGGACTCGCTCAGCGCGATGAAGTCGGCCTCGCGCGAGCCCCAGTCGCGGTTCATCGCGTCGCGGGTGCGCGCGGAGGTGGTGAGCGGCCCCGGGGTGAGGAGCAGCCGGGGGAGGGCTGGGTGGGACATGGCGCGGCCTTGCTGGTAACGGTGGCGGCTTCGCCCGTATCGCAGAACGACGCCGCGGACCAGAACCGCGGCCGCATCCCCGTCAGGACGTGCCCTCCGATGAAGACCGCTGCATGAGGATCGGCGCCGCGCTCGGGATGCTGGCGGGGCTGGCGCTGGCGGGATGGCTGCTGTCGCGCTTCGGCGTCGGGGCCGTTCTCGCGCTGATCGGGCACGCGGGCTGGACGGGCGTGCTTGCGGTCGTCGCATTCCACCTGGTGCAGGTCGTGTTCTCCGGGATCGCGTGGCGCGTGATCGCGGGGCCCACCGTGCCGCGCCCCGGGCCGTGGGCGTTCGTGGTGCTGCGCTGGATCCGCGAGGGCGTGAACAACCTGCTGCCCGTGGCCCAGATCGGCGGCAGCTTCGTGGCGGCGCGGCTGCTGCAGAAGCGCGGCGTGGCGCTGGCGCCGGCGATCGCGGGCACAATCGCCGACCTCACGGTGGAGGTGACGACGCAGATCGCCTTCACCGCGCTGGGCCTGGGGCTGCTGGTGCACGGCGTGGGCGGGGGCGGCGTGTCGCGCACCGTGGCCGGGGGGATCGCGGTGGCCGTGCTGGTCGCGGCCGCCTTCCTTGGCGCGCAGTGGCTCGGGCTGGCGAACGTCCTGGAACGCGGCGTGATGCGGCTCGGGCGGTCGATGGGATGGCGCGGCACGGGGCGGGTGGAGGGCCTGCACGAGGCGCTGATCGCCTGCTACCGCTCGCCGCGCCGGGTGATGCTGGCGGCCGCGAGCCAAATGGCCTCGTGGCTCCTGGGCGGGATCGAGGTTTGCCTGGCCCTGCACGTCCTCGGACACGACGTTGGCCTGGTTCCCGGTCTGGTGATCGAGAGCCTGGGACAGGCGCTCAAGGCGGCGGCCTTCGCGGCGCCGGGCGCGCTGGGCGTGCAGGAAGGCGGCTATATCGTGATCTGCCGGCTGTTCGGGCTGTCCCCGGAGGTGGCGCTCGCGCTGTCGCTGATGAAGCGGCTGCGCGAGGTGCTGCTCGGCGTCCCCGGCCTTCTGGCATGGCAGCTCATGGAAGGCCGGGGCAGGGCTCCTGCCCGCTGACGCCGGCTACCAGCGGTACGTCACGCCCCCGAACACTTGGCGCTGGTAGCCGTAGGCGCACCACCCCGCGTAGTAGCAGGACGCCACATACTTGTTGCCGAGCAGGTTCTGCGCATTGACGTACACCTCGGCCCCCGAAAGCTTCGGCATGGCCCGGCCCAGGTCGTAGCGCAGCGTGGCGTCCACGAGCACGTAGTCGCGCACCTTGAACGCCTCGCCGTAGGCCGCGGTGGTGCCGATGTAGCGTGCGCCGGCGCCCACCGCGAGCCCCGCGGCCGGGCCGACCGGCACGGTGTAGTAGGCCCAGCCGGACGCCGAGTTGTGCGGCACCGCCGGCACGCGCTGGCCCTGCAGCCCGGTGTTGTCGCGGCTGTAGAAGGTGTCGAGGTAGGTGTAGGCGGCGACGAGGTCGAGGCTGGCGGTCAGGCTGACCTTGGCCTCCACCTCCGCGCCCCGCGAGCGCGCCTCGCCGGTCTGCACCTGCAGGCCGGGCACGCCGCTGGGGTCCGCCGTCAGCAGGTTCTGCCGCGTCAGGTCGAACAGCGCCCCGGTGAACAGCGCGTTGAACCCGCGCGGCTGGTATTTTACGCCGACCTCGTACTGCTGGCCGGTTTCGGGCTTGTAGGCGGCGCCGTTCAGGTTCGCGCCCAGGATCGGCGTGAAGGACTGCGTGTAGCTCACGTACGGCGCGACCCCGTTGTCGAACAGGTAGGTCAGCGCCCCGCGGCCGCTCAGCGCGGTGTCGTACTGGCCCCGCTGCGTGGCCACCAGCGTCGCGGCGCGCGTCTGGGTGTCGACCAAGTCCTCGCGCAGCGAGCCCGTCAGCAGGAGGCGGCCCCACCGCGCCTGGTCCTGGCCGTAGAGGCCAAACTGATTCGCGTTCAGGTCGGTCTTGGTGCGCGCGGGCTGGCTGATCGGCTGCCGGTAGTTCGGATTGAACAGGTTCTGGCTGGGCGTGGTGCCGTCCAGGAAGTTGAAGCCCGCGTTCTCGTTGCTCGCAATGTGCTGGAAGTCGAAGCCCAGCAGCGCCACGTGGCTCACCGGCCCGGTGCGCCCGGTCAGCACCGCGGTGTTGTCGATCGTGTACTGGTCCGACGCGCCGGTGGCGGCCGCCGTGCCGCGGATCACGGTGGAATAGTCGGGCGTGCCGTTCGCGTTCGTGGCCAGGCCGTTGTCGTACACGCTGGCGTAGTCCTGCTGCAGGTGGAACCACCGGCCGTTGGAACGCAGCGTCAGCGCCGGGCTGACCTCGTGGAGGAACTGGTAGCCGAGCGAGACCTGCGTGCGGTCGAACTTCTCGAAGTTCGTGTCGCCATCGTAGTAGTTCTGCGGGATCGGGCCGAGCGGGTTGGCCAGCGCGGAGCCTTCCGGCGGCACCGTGCCGTAGGCCGACGCGCGCGGGTCGTGCTGGTAGAGCGCGGTCACCGTCAGGCGCGTGGCCGCGTCCGGCGTCCAGGTCACGGCGGGGGCGACCGCGATGCGCTCGTTGCGGGTGGTGCGGATCTGGCCCTGCTCCGTGCGCCCGATCGCGGCCAGGCTGTAGAGCCAGTGCCCGGCCTGATCGATCCTCCCGGCGGAGGCGTACTCGCCCTGGACGTGGCCGAAGTTGCCGAACTCGATGCCGGCGACGTGATAGCTCTCCCCGGTCGGCAGGCGCTGCACCTGATTGATCAGGCCGCCGGCCGCGGACGCGCCGTACAGCACCGAGGCCGGTCCCTTGAGCACCTCGACGCGCTCCATCAGCCACGGGTCGAGCTGCGGCACGAGGTACTCGCCGTTGTCGAGCAGCCGCAGGCCGTTGAAGTAGAAGTTCGCGTCGAAGCCGCGGACGGTGAGCTGGTCGTAGCGGGTGGCCACCGCGCCGCGCTGCTCCGGCACCACGCCGGAGGTGTAGCGCACCACCGCGTTCAGCGTCTCGGCGTCCTGCTGGTTGATCTGCTCGCGGGTGACCACCGAGACGGACTGCGGCGTCTCGGTGACCGGCGTGTCGGTCTTGGTGCCGGTGGTGTCGCGATGGGCGACGTAGCCGCGCGTGGTCGAGGCCACGGTCGCGTCCGCCTGCACCTCCACGCCTGGCAGCTCCACGGGCAGGATGCCGGTGTCCACGCGCGGGGACGACGCGGCGCCCGTGCCGGCGTCGCCCGCCGCCCTGGCGCCGTGCGGCAGCGACGCCGAGGCGAGCGCCGTTCCCGCCAGCAGCAGCACGGGCAGGCGGCGGGGCGTGGCGGGCTGGGGCATGGGCGGTCTCCGGCGTAGTCTGCGAATGAGAATGACTCGCGTTGAGTTAGAGGTGATGCGAACCGTTCGCAACACCGGAAGCGCGGCAGGAACGAGACTCTTGCAAATGCGACTTGTTTGCATCTACCAGGGCGGCCCATGACCTTTCCCATTCGTCCGTGGCTGCTGCGGCTGCACCGCTGGGCCGGCCTGGGCCTCGCGGGCGTGCTCGCCCTCGAGGGCGTCACCGGCAGCGTCCTCGCGTTCCAGGGCGCGCTGGATGCCGCGCTGAACCCGGAGTTGTTCGCGGCCCGCACGGCCGGGCCGGCCCTGTCCGCCGACGACCTCCTGGCGCGGATCTCGGCACAGTCGCCCGGTGCCGATCCCGCCTATCTCGTGTTCCGGCCGCCGCCCGGCCGCACCGCACAGGCCTTCCTGTCCGCCCTGCCTGGGTCCGCGCCGCCTGCGCAGAACCAGCTGTTCGCCGACCCCGGCAGCGGCGAGGTGCTCGGCAGGCGGGCCTACGGCGCCTGCTGCCTGTCGCGGCGCGCGCTCGTGCCGTTCCTCTACACCCTGCACCGCTCGCTGATGGCGGGCGCCACGGGCACGCTGGTGCTGGGCATCGCGGCCCTGGTGTGGGCACTGGACTGCTGCGCGGGGCTGGCCCTGACCCTGCCACGCGCGCCGCCGCGCCTGGTCCGGTGGCGCGCCACCTGGACGCTCAAGCCGGGTGCCGGGGCCGCACGGCGCGAGCTGGACCTGCACCGTGCCGGCGGGCTGTGGCTGTGGCCCACGCTGCTTGCCCTGGCCGTCAGCGGCGTCTCCCTCGCGTTGCCGACGCAGGTGTTCCACCCAACCGTCGCCGCCCTGCTGCCGGTGACCCCGCCCGCTCCCGCGCGCCCTGCCGCCGACACCGCACGCACCCGCCTGCCGCTCGACCGCCTGATCGCGGAAGCCGAGCGCGACGTCGCGAGCCATGGCGGTCCGCTGCCCGCGACCACCCTGTACCGCAACCTGCAGGCCGGCACCGTGGCGGTCTACTTCTTCCCCGAGCCGACCCTGCGCGGCACGGGCCTGGGAAGCCCGTCCGTCACGCTGGACGACAGCAACGGCGCCGTCGTAAAGCGCGAGATCCCCGGTGCCGGCCGCCTCGGCGACCTGTTCGAGCGGATCCAGTTCCCGTTGCACAGCGGGCAGGTGGCGGGCCTGCCGGGACGGGTGGTCATCGCCGCCACGGGGATCGCGGTGGCCATGCTGTCCGTCACCGGCGTGATGATCTGGGAGCGCCGTCGCCGCGCCCGCCGCATCGCGGCAGCCAGGCGGGCATGAGGCGCCCGCCGCACATCATCACTTGCGATTGCGAGTTGTTTGCAACTACACCGGCGCGAGCGCCCACGCGCCACCGCCACGGAGCAGCCTCATGACCCAGCGCACACGATCCCCGCTTCCGGGAGCATGCCGGCTCCGGCGCCTGATCGTGTGCCCGGTTGCGGCGTCGTGCCTGGCCTTGGCCGCGTGCTGGCCGGTCGTCCCCGCCCTGGCGCAGGCCGCAGCGCCAGCGGCCCAGGACCTGTCGTTCGGGGGCATGGTCGCCAGCGCCGACTGGATGGTGAAAGCGGTGTTCCTCGGGCTCGGCGTGGCGTCGGCGGCCACCTGGACCGTGGCGTTCGCGAAGGGCTGGGAGATGCTGTCCGCGCAGCGATGCTTGCGCGTCGGACTGTCCGTGCTGCACGCGTCCGCAAGCCTGGCAGAGGCAGGGCAGAGGCTGCACCGCACGCGCGGCCTCCTGGCCCGGCTGGTGCACGCGGCGCTCGACGAGGCCGCTGCATCCGACGGCCTGCCCGAGCCGGGGATCGAGCACCGCACGACGCTGCGGCTGGAGCGCATCGTCGCGGCATCGTCGCGACGCCTGGTACGCGGCACGGGGGTGCTGGCCACGATCGGCGCCACCGCGCCCTTCGTCGGCCTGTTCGGCACGGTCTGGGGGATCATGACCAGCTTCGTGGGCATCGCGCACACCCGCAGCACCAGCCTCGCGGTGGTGGCGCCCGGTATCGCCGAGGCCCTGCTCGCCACCGCGATCGGCCTGGTCGCCGCGATCCCCGCGGTGGTGGCCTACAACATGCTCTCGCGCGCCAGCGGGACGGTGCGCGCGGGCCTGGCCGACGGGGCCGCGGAGGTCCTGCGGCTGCTGTCGCGCGACCACGACCGCCGCCTCGCGCGCCGCCCCCTGCAGGCCGCGGCGGAGTAGCCCGGTGTCGTTCCGCCTCGACGAGGGCGACGAGCCGTCCGAGCTGCACGAGATCAACGTCACCCCGTTCATCGACGTGATGCTGGTGCTCATGATCGTGTTCATGGTGGCCGCCCCCCTGGCCACGGTGGACGTCGGCGTGGACCTGCCGGCCGCCACCGCCCAGCCGCAGCCACGCCCGGACCACCCGCTCACCATCACGCTGCGCCTGGACGGCAGCGTCTGGCTCGGCGCGGACAGCATCGACCCCGCCGCGCTCGGCCCCGCCCTCGACGGCGCCAGCGGCGGCGACCGGGACCAGCGCGTGTTCCTGCGCGCGGATTCCCATGTCGAGTACGAGCGGCTGATAGCGCTGATGAACACCCTGCGCGGGGCAGGCTACCTCAAGGTCGGTCTCGTCGGCCTGGACGCGAGCCCGACGCGGTGAGTGCCGTGCCGTCCGGGACCGCGACGCTGCCGCGGCCCGGCGCCGGGTTCGGGACGGCGTGGATCGGCTGGCGCTGGGCGTTCTGCGCCGCCCTGGTGCTGGGCCTGCATGCCGGCCTCCTGCTGCTCCTGGCCAGCACGTCGACGCACGACCTTGTCGAGCCGTCGACGCCGCCGGTGCTGCTGATCGACGTGCCACCCGCGCCTGCCGCATCGGCGTCCGCGCCGACGCCGCCCGTGCCACTCCAGGCTCCGCCGGAGATGCAGGATCCGCCCGCGCTGCCGGATCTGCCATCCCTGCCTCGCGTGCCGCAGACGGCGGCGCAAGTGTCGCCGCCTCCGCCGCACCGCCTGCCTTCGCCCCGGCGCCCCGCCCCGTCCCGCCCCATGCCCAGGGCCGTCGCACGCCCTGCGGCTTCCGCCCCGGAGCCTGTCCAGGACGTCAAGGCGTCGCCACAGCCGTCACCTGCAGCCGTGTCCGCCCTGGCCGCGGCTGCAGCGGCTCCGGCCCGTCCGAACGCCATTCCCACCTGGCAGGGCCAGCTGGTCGCGCGTCTGCGCCGCGCCCGCGCCTACCCGGACGACGCCAGGACGCGCGGCGACACCGGCACGGTGCTGGTCAGCTTCGCCATGGACCGCGCCGGCCACGTGTTGTCCGTGCAGGTCGTGCGCAGTTCCGGCCTGCCCTCGCTCGACGAGGCCGCCATGCAGACCGTGCACCGTGCCGAGCCGCTGCCGGAGCTGCCTCCGGAGATCCCGGGCACGCGCTACACGGTGTCGGTGCCGATCAGCTTCACACTGCGCTAGCGCCCGTTCACGTGGGGCACGCCACTCGACCCCGGGTGGCTGTGCCCCCGGGAGACGGGTGCGTGGTTGTCTGCGCCTGACCGCTCAGCGGAACAGGTTGGTGCGTGCCAGCTCGATCACCTCGTCGCCGCGGCCGCTGATAACCGCCTTGGCGAGATAGACGCCGAATCCCTTGGCCTGCTCCACCGTGGTCTTGGGCGGCAAGGTCAGCTCCATGCGGTTGGTGACCACGTCGACCACGGCGGGGCCGTCGTGCGCGAAGGCCTGCGCCAGCGCGTCGCGCAGCTCCGCCGGGTCCTCCACGCGCAGGCCCAGGATGCCGGCCGAGCGCGCGGTCGCGGCGAAGTCGGGGTTCTTCAGCTCCGTCCCCGCGTCCAGGAAGCCGCCGGCCTTCATCTCCAGCTCCACGAAGCCGAGGGTGCCGTTGTTGACGATGACGACCTTGGCCGGAAGCGCGAGCTGCCCGAGGGTGAGGAGGTCGCCCATCAGCATGGCGAACCCGCCGTCGCCGGACAGCGAGATCACCTGGCGGCCGGGAAAGGCGGCCTGCGCGCCGATCGCCTGTGGCAGGGCGTTGGCCATCGAGCCGTGCCAGAACGAGCCCAGCAGCCGGCGCCGCCCGTTCATCGTCAGGTAGCGCGCGGCCCACACCACGGGGGTGCCGACGTCACAGGTGAAGATCGCGTCGTCGGCCGCCAGCTCGTCGATCATCCGCGCCAGATACTGCGGGTGGATCGGCCTGCGGCCCGGCCTGCCCACCGCCAGCTCGTCGAGGCCCTTGCGGGTCTCGCGGTAGTGCGCCAGCGCCTTGTCGAGGAAGCCGCGCTCGGTACGCTCCGCGAGCCGCGGCAGCAGGGCCTCGATCGTCGGTCGGACCTCGCCCACCACGCCCACGTCGACCCTGCAGCGCCGGCCGATCTGTTCCGGCCGCAGGTCGACCTGCGCGACCTTGGCGTTCTCGGGGAAGAACTGCCGGTAGGGAAAGTCGGTGCCCAGCATGAGCAGGGTGTCGCAGTCCTTCATCGCGTGGTAGCCGGACGAGAAGCCGATCAGCCCGGTCAGGCCGACGTCGTAGGGATTGTCGTACTCGACGAACTCCTTGCCGCGCAGGGCATGCACCACCGGCGCCTTCAGCCGGGCGGCCAGGGCCACGACCTCGTCGTGCGCGCCCGCGCAACCGGCGCCGCACAGCATCGTGACCCGGCGCGCACCGTCGAGCAGCGCTGCCAGCGCGTCGACGTCGCCCGCGGCGGGCGAGACCACAGGCGCCGACGGCTTGATCCAGCGCGACGGCGCCGGGGTCTCGACCTGCTCCAGCGCCACGTCGCCGGGGATCACCACCACGGCGACGCCGCGCTTGCCGATGGCCTCGCGTATGGCGATGTCGAGGGTGCGCCCGACCTGCGACACGGTGGCGACCGGGCCGACGTAGTGGCTGCATTCGGCGAACACGGCGCGGGGGTCGGTCTCCTGGAAGTAGCCGCTGCCGATCTCGTCGGTGGGGATGTGGGCGGCGATGGCGAGCACCGGCACCCGGCTGCGGTGGCAGTCGTACAGCCCGTTGATCAGGTGCAGGTTGCCGGGCCCGCAGCTGCCGGCGCACACCGCCAGCTCGCCGGTCAGGTGGGCCTCCGCGCCGGCGGCAAAGGCGGCGGTCTCCTCGTGGCGGACATGGATCCACTCGATGGTGCCCTTGCGGCGCAGGGCGTCGGTCAGGCCGTTCAGCGAGTCGCCCACCAGCCCGTAGATGCGGCGCACGCCGATCCCGTGCAGCGTGTCGGCGATCATGTCGGCCACGGACTGCTTCGCCATTCTGGCGTCTCCTGCGTGCGGTGTGACGGCTTCGGCGGCCCGGCATCCCGGGCGGCGGAAGGGTTTTGCCGGGCAGGTTCGTCCCGCCCGCCCGTGTGCCCCGGTGTCCAATACCGCCGCTTGCCGTCGCAGCGCCATGGCGGCAGCCGGGTGCCGCGGGTCGGCGCCGGACACGAACGCGGCACCATGCCCCGGCACCGTGGCACGCCCTGGTCGATTCAGGCCGCGCTGGCGTCCGCATCGCCGACGCCACCTTGCCGCCCGGCGTGTCCTTGGGGATGGCAGGCCTCAGTTCATCGGCCGGTGCACGCTTGTGACGAGCTGGATGCCGGGCAGGGTCTTCGTCAGACCCGACGCGCAAGGGGATGTCGAGGTCGCGACCAGGCAGTAGCGGAACTCAAGCGGGCGAATGCTGGCCATGGAGGTCAGCGCCTCGGGCACCGCGATGCCCTTGGCGAGCGCAGGGGGCGCGAAGGTGGTGCGGATCAGCATCTCCTGCGCGTTCGCCACTGCATCCCTCGACACCGTTGAGGCCAGCTTGAACTGGTAGGCGGCGCTCACGTCGGGATATTGCCAGGTCTGCAGGTCCGCGATCTCGGCCGCATAGCCTTGCTGAAGAGCCAGGATGGAGGCGTTGCCGCAATTACCAGCAGCGCCGCAGTTGCCCATCTGCATGGTGCGGCTCAGGACGTAGTTGCTGATCCCTTGTGCCGCCCAGTAGGCGCGTGTCTCGGCCAGGCTCCTGGCCACGGCGCGCTGCTCGGTGACGACGCGGCCGATGAGCACGAGGATCATCAGCGCGGCGAGGCTGCCGAACACCATCGCGATCAGCATGGCGGCGCCGCGTTCGGGCTCGTCGTCGATGGGCGGCGTCACGGGCCGGTCTCCACGCCAGGATTGAACGGAATGCGCCAGGCTTCGGCCACGGCTGCGGCCGGGCCATCGGGACGGAGCGGACATGGGGAAAGTCCGCCATGACCGTTGCCGGGTCGTCACGAATCGGTCGCTGCCGCCCGGCACCCGCGGCGTCGGAAGGGCCCGGCGGGGGTACGCGTCACAGGCGACGCCCCACGATTGTTCCCAGGGTCAGCGTGGTGGGGGTGAGATGGCTGCCGGCAAGCTGGGACTCCGCCACGGGCACGTTGTTGGAGAGCCGGAACGGATAGTCGAGGATCAGGGTGACCAGTGAGCAGGACGTGCCGCCGACGCTGCCGTCGTAGGCATAGCAGAGGCCGGCCATCGGGTGCGAGGCCGTGCTGCCCCAGCAGACGGCGGCCGTGTTGCTGACGGAGCCCGAACTGGCGCTCACCGGGCAGGACACCCAGCTCAGCCGGGCCATGATGCTGCGGGGGCGGTCGAGCCAGACGAAATCCTGCATGGTCGTTCCGGTCCCGTAGACCCATAGCGCACCGTCGCTCGACGTCGGGGACGCGAAATCGGAGACGCTCCCGGTGGCGAAGGTCGGCCCGGTGGTCGTGGTGGCGTAGACCAGGCGGGTCGAGGAGCCGGTGATGCCGGTGATCGCGACGTAGGACGGCCCCGACACGGTCTGCAGGGTGGCGGGTCCGCTCACCTTTGCTCCGGGGCCGCTGAAGCCGCCGGCGGTGTAGAGCTTGGTGAGGCGCTCGGCCTCGCCGTTCAGCGCGAACACGGCCTTCTGGCGCAGCTGCAGGTCCAGCGACATCTGGTCGACGACGGCCCAGCTGCGCACGGAGCACAGCACGACCGCGGACAGCACCGCGCTGGCCGCCATGACCTCGATGAGGGTGAAACCGTCCTGGGACCGGGGCATGGCAAGGCGTCTCGTTCTGAGGCCTTCCCAGGATACGGAAGCTTCCTGAACGAAGCGGAAAGGCCGGCGAGCTGCATCACCGCGCAGGCTGCGGAAACACGCATCCGCACGGCGTGCTTCCGCCTCAGCGCGGGGGGGCTTCGGGATGCAGCACGCCGGCCAGGAAACGCGCACGCGTCCTGGCGACGGCGGCGCGAAGCCTCGGGTCGGGCAGCATGTGGGTGCCTGGCAGCAGCAGCAGGTCGTAGGGTCGGCCGGCGGCGATCAGCGCCTGCGTCAGCTTCACGGTGTTCTCGAAGTACACGTTGTCGTCGGTCAGGCCGTGCATGAGCAGCAGCGGACGCTGCAGCGCCGCCGCGTAGGTCAGCACGTTGGAGGCACGGTAGCCGTCCGGGTCGGCCGCGGGTGTGCCGAGGTAGCGCTCGGTGTAGGCGGTGTCGTAGTCGGCGAAGTCCACCACCGGCGCGCCGGCGACGCCGACGGCGAACACGTCGGGGCGGCGGATCGTGGCCATCGCGGTGAAGTAGCCGCCGAACGACCAGCCGGTGACGCCTGTGCGCGAAAGGTCCATCTCGGGGTATCGCGCGCCCAGCGCCCGCAGGCCGTCGACCTGGTCGGCAAGCGGCAGGTCGATGAGATTGCCGCGCGTGGCGCGCTCCCAGTCGCGGCCGCGCCCCGGGGTGCCGTGGCCGTCGAGACTGACCACCACGAAACCCTGGTCTGCAAGGCACTGGTCGTCGAGATAGCGCCGGGGTGCGCGCTCGACCATCTTCACCGTGGGGCCGGCATAGACCGAAAGCACCACGGGGAAGCGTTGTCCGGGCGCCGCCGTGGCTGCCCAGGCCGGGCGCAGGATCACGGCGTCGAGCGCCAGCGGGCCGGCGGTGGTGAACTCCGGGGCGGGCAGGGCGGGCGGCGGCTCCGCGCGGCTCGGCACGGTGGCGAGCACGCGGCCGTCCGCGGCGCGCACCAGCGTGGCGGCGCTGCCGTCCGCGCCGGCGAAGCGGTCCACGAACACGGCGTGCCCGCCCTCGGCGAAGCGCGCGTCGTGCAGGCCGGGCTCTGCCGCGACCGGCACCGCCTCGCCGGTGGCGAGCGCCATGCGCTGCAGCGTGGTGCCGAGGCGATCGGCAGTGGCCGCCGCGATCGTGACGGTGCCGGCGGCGGCGTCGAGGTCGGCCACGGCGAGGAACGCCAGCCCGGGAGCCAGCACGCGGTCCGGGCTGCCGTCGGCGTGGCGCAGCTCCAGGCGCCAGGTGCCGTCGCGCTCCGCGGCCCACAGGAAGCCGGAGCCGTCGGGCAGCCACAGCGGCAGCGCCCGCCCGTCCTGACGGGGCAAGGGATCGATGTCGAGCCAGGCGGGGTCGCTCTCGGACAGCAGCGCCGTGGCGTGGCCGGTCGCGGGGTCTACCGCGAGCACGCGCTCCTCGGTCTGCGTGCGGTTCAGCACCACGAGGCAGAGGTGGCCTTCGGTCCAGGTGACGCGGGCGAGGTAGGGCCAGGCGTCGCCGTCCCAGTCGACCCAGCGCGTGTCGCCGCCGCCCTGCGCCACGAGGCCGAGGCGCACGCGGGCGTTCGCGGTGCCGGCCCGGGGATAGCGGAAGGCGGCGGGCGGCGCGGCCGGGTGCTCGGGATCGGCGATGAAGTGCTGCTCCACCGCGGCGGTATCGGACTCCTCGTAGAGCAGGGTGGCGCCGTCCGGGGACCACCAGGCGCCGTCGGCACGGTCCAGCTCCTCGGCGGCTGCGAACTCGGCGAGGCCGTGGCTCAGCGTGTCGCCGCCGCCGCTGGTGATCTGCCGGTCCTCCCCCGTGGCGAGGTCGACGACGTGCAGGTCGTTGTCGCGCACCGCGGCGACGTGGCGGCCGTCGGGCGACAGGCGTGGCGCGATCCAGCCGGTGCCCGGGACCGGAGCGCTCTCGCCGGTGGCGGGGAGCACGCGCACGAGCCGGTCGGCCTGGGTGATCAGCGCGGTGGCGCCGTCGCGGGACAGCGCGAGATCGGTGATGCCGGCGAGCGACATGCGGGCGCGCTCGCGGCGGGCCTTCTCGGCGGCGGACAACGTCTCCGGGGCGGTGTCGGGGGCGGCAAGCTCCGTTTCCGTTCCGGTCACAGGATCGAGGC
The DNA here is from genome assembly GCA_050955025.1 of Janthinobacterium lividum. Taxonomy (GTDB): domain Bacteria; phylum Pseudomonadota; class Alphaproteobacteria; order Acetobacterales; family Acetobacteraceae; genus CAXSEF01. The sequence continues at coordinate 35,376 of JBPBQX010000330.1, read as the reverse complement.
GGTAGAGGTGCTGGCGGGTGTCGCGCGGGCCGGACCGGAGGTAGAGCACGGACCTGCCGTCCGGGGTGGGCTCGGCATGGCGAGGCGCGCCGAGGGTGCTGTCGCGGGTCGCGGCAAGGATGTCGAAGCAGTCTCCGGACGAGCCGGAGGGCTCGGCAGCGCGGGCGGGCTGGACGAGCAGCGGAGCGGACGCGAGCATCCAAGCGAGCATGCGCGTCGGGAGCGCCAGGTGCCGCCCTGCGAGGTGACAGGCTGCTGGGCGTGCGCGCATTCCCGCGATCCTTCCGGTGCCCTGGCGCGACGGGTTCCGGCGGATCCCGCGATCCCAGGCCTGCGCCGATTCTTGCGCCTCGTGCACGCCTGCGCAAGCCGGGGCAGGCGTGGTCGCTGTGCCGGAAGGACTGCCTGCGCGGGGAAGGTCGGAGTCGGGCCTGTGACATGCAGAAGCGCGCCGGAATGGTGCGCGACACCGTCTTGGTCGTTGCGGTTACCTGGGCTTCGTGCCCGGCCTGACCCGGATGCTGGCGACAGCGAACACGGCAGCAGCCCAGGACACAGGCATGCTGTCCTGCATGCAGGCCACGGCAGCCCAGGGAAGGTCAGGCTTGGTACAATACGCGAACGGTCCTGCTGCTTTCAGCGACCGCATGGCAGGAGCGGCCGACCCCGGCCTCAAGGCTGCCGGATGCTGGCGTGGTGTCAGGCCACCGGTGCAGGCAGCGGCTTGATGAAGACGATCGAGCCGCCACCCTCGCCAGTGACCATGACGATGTCACCATTCGACACCAGGTCCCGCGCCCCCTCGAAAAACAGATCGTCGAGAACGATCGCACGATATTCGGAACCTGCACTGTAGTGCCAGAGCGTGAATCCATTCGCGTAGGCAAGTACTGACAGATTGCACGATGAGAACGCCATTCTGGCTCCGTTGTGCTTGCCGTCGGCCGCAATGGCCGGTGATCCCGTATCATCCAGTGACACACAGTTGCATGCCTAGGATTTGATATACCCAGGGTTGCAGAAGGGTCAAGGATTTAATTCCTTGCTGTGACACCCGTATCATCCCTTGATCGGCGGGCATGCGACACTCGACGCTCGTGCCTTTCTGACGCGCGAGACCGACCTTGTTCGATCATGGCAGAACAATACAAGAACACGCAATGTCTCGTTGTCCTCCCCCCGGGCGATCCCCTGCTTCTGCCCGCATTCCTATTGCGGTGTGATGCCAAGGCAATCATCCTTTGCCATGCTCGGAGGTTGCGCTTGTCCCCGGCCGCCGATGGAAACAAGGGTGCCTGCATGTTGCCATGTCGACTTCGGGCGGAACGGGTTCTGCAACCGGCTGGCAAGAACAATATCCCATGAATCATGATGACATATGGCGGGCACTCGACACGCTCGCCGCCGAACGCGGCCTGTCGACCTCCGGCTTGGCACGCCGGGCAGGCCTGGACGCCACGACATTCAATCCGTCGAAACGCCGCACCCCGGACGGCAAGGCCAGATGGCCCGGAACCGAAAGCCTCGCGAAGGTGTTCGACGCGACCGACACCGACATCCTGGATTTCGGAAGCCTGGTCAAAGGCGCCCGTGTCATCCCGAGGGCCGCGCCGGCGACCCGGGTCATTCCGCTGCTTGGCCTGGCCCAGGCCGGTGCCGAGGGGTTCTTCGACGACGGCGGCTACCCGGTCGGCGGGGGGTGGGACGAGGTCGGGCTGCCCGAGATCAGCGACCCGAACGCCTACGCCCTCGAGATCAGCGGCGACTCCATGGAGCCGGTGTTCCGCGACGGCGACATCATCATCGTTTCGCCAGCGTCACCGATTCGCCGTGGCGACCGGGTCGTCGTGCGCACTGCCGCCGGCGAGGTCATGGCCAAGCAGCTCGCCCGGCAGTCGGCGCGCCGCATTGAGCTGAGATCGCTCAATCCGGATCACCCCGGATACACCTTCGAGCTTGCCGAGATCACCTGGATGTACAGGATCGTCTGGGCAAGCCAGTAGCGGCCCGGTCCGATCCCGATCCGGAGGAATCCGCTCCTCCACGCCGCCGGATCCGTCGCGCCCACGCTTCGCAGCCCGCCGTCGCACCGACGGACACGCTGGGCCGGGTCGCAGGACCGTGGCACGGCCGTTCCGACGATGCCGCAGGAGACCGCCGATGCGCCTCGCCTCTGCCCTCGTCCCGATCCTTCTGCTGGCCGCTCCGGCCTTCGCACGCATCGTGCCGTCTGCTGCCGCGCCGCAGGTCGTGCCGGCACCCAGCCGCCCGCTGCACATGTTCGGCACCGTTGTCCTGTCTCCGGACGGCGGGCACATCGCCTCGATCGAGACCGACGACCTTCCCGGAGAGACCCGCCCTCCCGTGCGGCTGGTGATCCGTGACCTCGCGGGCGGCGCAGTGACCATCCAGCTGGCCTGCGCCGGCCGTCCCGGCTGCACCCCTTCCTCACCGAGCTGGAGCAGGGACGGACGCGAGCTCGCCTTCCTGCTGGAGCAGCCGGACGGCGTGGCCACCACGATCGAGGTCGTGCCGGCCGAAGGGGGCCTTTCGCGCCGTGTGCTCGCCTTCCCCGGCCCGCTTGCCGGCCTGCGCCACGGTCCCGGCGATCGGCTTGCCGTGCTCGCCACGCCCCACGCCCACAAGCGCGCCGGCGCCACCGAGGCCGGCGTCCCATTGGAAGGCGAGGTCGGCACGGATCCGGACGAGCAGCGCATCGCCGTGGTCGAGCACGGCACGCTGCGCCTCGCCTCGCCACCCGGCCTCTACGTCTACGAGTTCGACTGGCGCCCCGACGGCGGCTTCGTGGCCACCGCGGCGCCGGGGGACGGCGACAGCCAGTGGTGGGTCGCCCGGCTCTGGGCGTTCGATCCGTCCGGCGCGTCGCGCGTCCTGTTCGCCCCCGGCCCGCGCGAGCAGCTCGCCTCGCCCGCGGTCTCCCCCGACGGACGCAGCGTCGCCTTCGTCGGCGGCTGGATGAGCGACTTCGGCTCCACCGGCGGCGACGCATTTCTGCTCGCCCTTCCTGATCCGGCGCGACCCGGCGAGGCCGCGGCTCCCGCGCCTGTGGACCTCACCCCGGACCTGCACGCCAGCGTCACAGCGATCGACTGGGGCTGCGGCGACGGCCTCACCGCGGTGATGCTGGCGGGCGGCGCGACGGAGGTGGCGTCGCTGTCGCCCGGCCGGGCGCCGCGCACGCTGTGGTCCGGCGAGCGCGTGCTGTCCGCCCGCGGCTGGAACCCGTCGCTGTCGTGCAGCAGGGGCCGCTCCGCCGCCGTGTCGCAGAGCTTCGCCGACCCGCCGGAGCTGGTCGCCGGCCCGGTCGGCGACTGGCGCGCGCTCACCCGCGCCAACCGGGGCCTGGCCGCGCCCGGCACCGCGCGCTCGATCACCTGGCGCAGCGACGGCGTCGACGTGCAGGGCTGGCTGCTGACACCTGACGCCGCGGTTCCGGGCTCGCGCCCGGCCGGGGCGCCGCCGGCCCGCCCGCTCATCGTCGACGTGCATGGCGGTCCGCAGGCGGCCGCGCTGCCCGTCTTCGCCGCCACGCGCGGCACGCTGCGTGCCTTGCTCGACCAGGGATGGGCGGTGATCGAGCCGAACTACCGCGGCAGCTTCGGGGGCGGCGAGGCCTTTGCCACCGCCAGCATCGGCGATATCGGCGGCGGCGACTGGCGCGACGTGCTGTCCGCCATCGACGCCGCGGCGCGGGCCACCCCGGTCGACGAGCACAAGGTCGGCATCACGGGAGGCTCCTACGGCGGCTACATGGCGATGTGGGCGGTAACGCAGACCCGCCGCTTCGCCGCCGCCGTGGCGGTGGCCGGCGTGTCGGACTGGCTGTCGATCGAGGGCGAGGCGCCGCAGGCCGGCTCGGACCCGGTCAGCTTCGGCGGCTCCGTCTACGACAACCCCGAGCCCTACCTGCGCGCCTCGCCGGTGACCCACATGCAGGGCGTCTCCACCCCGGTCCTGCTCGGGGTCGGCGACCGCGACGTCGAGTGCCCGCTGCCGCAGAGCCAGGAGTTCCACACCGCGCTGCAGGCGCTGGGCGTGCCCACCACGCTGGTGGTCTACAAGGACGAGGGCCACGCCTTTCGCCGCGAGGCCGACCGCGACGACCTGCGCCGCCGCACCCTCTCGTGGTTCCACCGCTTCTTCCGCGACGCGCCCTGATCACTGCGAATTGCCCTGTTGCGGCGGGCTCTGCTGGAGCAGGGCCAGGGCCCGAAGCCATGCATCCGAACCTCGTCGCCGGCTTGTCTGCGGAAACTGCCGCCGGGTCTGCGGCTTGAAGCCGCAGCGGGCGCCGGTCCGGGGCTGCCGCCGTGGGCCCACGGGACGGGGCCAGGACCCTGTCCCTGGGTCCGGCAGGAAGGAGGAGCGCCCATGACCAGCACGAGCTTCCACGGCCAGGTGGTCCTGGTGACCGGTGCCGCCCGCGGCATCGGTCGCGAGGTGGCGCTCGCCTTCGCCCGGGAAGGCGCGCATGTCGCCGGCCTCGACCTGGCCGGCCGTGCCAGCGAGGCGCAGGACTACGTGCAGCCGACGCCGGAGGATCTGGCCGCGACGGGCCGCATGGTCGAGGCGGAAGGGGTGCGGTTCCTGCCGCTCACCGCCGACCTGCGCGACCTGCCGGCCCTTCGCGCCGCCTGCGCGCGCACCGAGCGCGAACTGGGCCCGATCGCGGTGCTCGCCGCAGTGGCGGGCATCCAGTCATTCCGCCCGCTGCTGGAGATGGAGGACGCCGACTGGCACGACCAGATTGACGTCAACCTGACCGGCACGGCCAACACGCTGCGCGCGGTGGCGCCGCTGATGGCCGGGCGCAGGGCAGGGCGGATCATCGTCACCTCCTCCACCCAGGGGCGGCACGGCATGCGCGACGGGAGCGCGTACTCGGCCTCCAAATGGGGCCTGCTCGGGCTGATGAAGTCCGCGGCGCTGGAGCTGGGCGAGTTCGGCATCACCGTGAACGCCGTCGTGCCCGGCCTGATCGACACGCCGCTCACCCGGCACCGCTCGCGCTACGCCCAGGCGCTCAAGGAGGCGAAGGGCAAGGTGCCCGACGGCGATCTCGAGCAGCAGGTCGAGCAGGCCAAGTCCGCGAGCACCCCGCTCGGCGTGCCCTGGGTCCAGGCGCGTGACGTCGCCCCCGCCTACGTGTTCCTCGCGTCGGACGCGGCGCGCATGGTCACGGGAACCTCGCTCGACGTCACCGGCGGCGACAGCGCGCACCTGCCGGACTGACGCGCCCTCCCGGCGTGCAGCCCCAGCCCATGTCACGACCGCCCCTCGACGCAGGTTCCCCGCAACCCGGAGTTGTGCCACTCTGTCGGCAGGCCGCTGGCGTGGCAGACCCATGCTGCAGGTCAGGTCCGGGCGGGCGTGCGCGCCAGCCCGGACCGACACGCACTGCGTCGCACGCAGTTGCCGGCGTGTCACCAAGGGCGGCCTTGCCGGACCGCATCCATCGTCTCGACGCAAGCCAGTGCGCCCGCCCAGGATTTGCGTGCGAGCCGCCTGCTTCGTGTCCTCCGCCCGCCATTGTCGCACCCCGACCAAGCGCATAGGCTTGCCGCGCAACCGGAGGATGCATGGTGCGGATCGCCGCCCTGACGATGACCTGGAACGAGGCGTATTTCCTGCCGATCTGGCTGCGCCACTACGCCCGTCAGCTCGGCGCGGAGAACTGCTTCGTGATCGACCACGGCTCGGACGACGGCAGCACCGAGTCGCTCGGCAAGGCGACGCGCATCCGCATGCCGCGCACCCCGCTCGACGAGACCAGGCGCGCGGACTGCGTGAGCCACATCGCCGCCGGCCTGCTGGCCTACTACGATGTCGTGTTCCACACCGACGTGGACGAGCTGCTGGTCGCCGACCCGCTGTTGGCCGGCGGCCTCGCGGAGTTCTGCGGGCGCTGCACGCTGCCGGTGGTCACGGCCATTGGGCTGGACGTGAACCATGCGCCGCGCCTCGAGCCGGAGATCGACCCGTCGCGTCCGATCAGCCTGCAGCGCGGCTGGGTGCGTTTCGTCAGCCCGATGTGCAAGCCGGTGATGATCCGCCGCCCGGTGCGCTGGCAGCCCGGCTTCCACAGCGCCGACGCGGAGATACGCTTCGACCGGCTGTTCAACTTCCATCTCCGCCGCCATGACCTGCAGCACGGCCTGAAGCGCCTCGCCAAGACCCGCGCCATGGCCCGTGCCCACCCCGGCGTCAACGAGCACCAGGCGATCGGCGACGAGCAGTTCATCAACGATTTCCTGTACGGCGTCGGGCACCTGCCGTCGCGCACCGACGTCACCCTCGACCCGGCCGAGCCGCCGCTGCGCGACTGGCTGCAGCGGATCGAGCACGAGCAGCACGCGCGAGGGGCGGAGTTCTACCGACTCGACCTCGGCCTTGTCGCCGAGGAGTTCTGGCGCATCCCGGCCCGCTTCGTGGGCACGTTCTGAAGCAAGGCAGGACCGGGGTCCTCAAGCCGCTTCCTTCGACATCGGATTCCAAAGGCGAGCCTTTGGCGGAGTCCAGAGGCAGAGCCTCTGGCCTTTCCTGTCCCACGCCCGCCGCTGCCCCGACGGGTTCACCGCCGGCCGCGTGGCGCCTTCGCGCGAATGCCCTCCGCCGCGGCGGGCAACGCTTCCGGCAGGGCGTTCCCTGACCCGCGCGGCGTGACCACGATCCGCAGGGCTTCCAGGAACGCCTGCCCGGCCTGGCACGCCGCGCCGTTGCCCAGCGGCCCGACCTCGCCCCTGCCGACGAACGCCCCCCAGTAGCGGCATTCGAGACGCTCCGTGGCTGCGCCCACCAGGCGCACCCGGAAGCCCAGGATCGGCAGCGCCATCCCGCGGCTGCCGCAGAACGCGCCGCCCCTGGTCCAGGGCGTGTTCCACTGGTCGCCGAGGATCGCCTGGTACTCGATCTCCGACGCGTCCACGCCGTCGACCGCCACCGAGAAGCCTTCCACCGGCGCCCGGCTGCCTGCCCGCCCCGCCCAGCCCTGCGCATCGGCGGACACGTCGCCCACGCCCTGCACGTGTGCCATCAGCACGACGCCGGGACGCCCCGCACCCGGAATGGGCGCCGGGTGCGCGACCTGTGCCGGTGGCACGTCCGCCGCCTGCACGGGCGGCGTGGCGGCCGCAGGCACCGCGGGGGTCACGACCACCGTCCTGCGCGGCGGCTCCGGCGCGTCAGGTCCCGGTGCCTCCGACACTTCCGGGACAGTTAGCCCCATGGCGGCGCCGAGCGGGCGGACCCGCAGTTCCGGAGGTGCCATGCCCCCCGCGGCCTTGTAGACCGTCAGCATCACCCGCGTCCGCCCGCCCACCACGAGCACGAACGCCGTGGCTCCCCCGGCGAGCCAACCGCCTTCTGCCGCCCCGGACACGAACGCCTGGCCGGCGCCCGCCGACGCCGGCAGCGGCTGGATTCGTACGCAGGGCAGGCGCAACCCCACGTCTGTGGCCACCGAGCGCGCCGACACGACGTCGACGGCATACAGCCCGGTCTCGAACGCCAGGAACTGCCCCGTCACCTCCAGCCCGGCCTCCGCCGCGTCGCGTCGGTGTGCCGGGACCGTCACGCCCCCGACAGGCGCGGGCGCAGCGCCGTGCGGCGGTTCGCCCGGGCGCGAGGTGCCGTTCCGGGTCTCGCGCGTCCGCGACTCGCCCTGTGCCATGTTCATGTCCTGCTCAGCCTGCCCCGGCCATCTGACGCTCCGTGCGGCCGGCGTCCAGCGCCGCACGCAGCAGCGCGTCATTGACCTGGCCCGCCGGCAGCCCTGGCGGCAGCAGCAAGCCGTGCCCCGCGTTGCGGATGCGTTCGGCCTGCGCGCCCAGGGCGAACGCCGCCACGTCCAGCCCCGCCCGCCACAGCTCCGACAACGCGTAGCACCAGGTCTCCGGCCATACCGAGGGCACGAAGCCGAACTGCGCGCCCTGCCGGCGCGCCAGCACGACGGCCTCGTGCTCCTCGTAGCGGCCGGTGACGAACACCGGGCCTGCCTCGATCAGCCGCGCATCGTCCATGGTGTGCCCCGCCACCACGAAGTCCATCGGCAGGCCGCGCCGCCCGGCGTCGCGCACGCAGCCCAGCAGCACGTCGTAGCCCTTCTCCACGCCGATCGCTCCCATCACCAGGATCCGCACGCCCGCCGCGCTGCCCCGCGCCGCACCGCCCCGGTCCCGCCCGAGGTCGTGTGGCGGCCGCGCATCGTCCTCCCAGGGCGCCACCACCGCGGCCACCCCGGGGAACTGCCGCGCGATGCGTTCCGCCGCGTCGGCCGAGGGCGCGACCACCCGCCGGGCCGTGCGCAGCATCCGCCCGGACCGCGCCCGCAACGCGGCCACCCCGATCCGCTCGTCGAGCCGGCTGCCGAGATCGGCGACGCAATCCTCGCAGGTCAGCTGGTCGACAGGCTCGCCGCAATAGCGGCGGTTCGCGCCGCACAGAGACACGCGCGGGCACCATGCCGCGTAGTCGTGCACCACGACGTCGCACGGCACCTCCAGCATCTCGGCCAGTCCCGAGATCTCCGGCGCATGGCCGAGCAGATGGTGCAGCTCCACCCGCCGCACCCCGTCGCCCCGGAGCAGGCGCGCCAGCGCCGCCATCTCCGTGGGCATCGCGAAACCCAGGTCGGCGAAGCGGCCATCCACCCCGTCCGAGACGGCGCACGCCTTCTCCCGGCTGGCCGCCTCCGTCCTGTCGGTCCCCGCGGCCGGCTCCTGCCCTGCTGCGGCCGGGCGCAGCACCACCGCGCGCAGCCCGTCGTCGCGGATCGCCGCGACGCGCTCGCGCAGATGGCGCTCCACGCCGCCCCCGAGCGCGTGCGTCACCAGCACCACCGCGCCCGCCCGCCGCCCCGCCGCCCAGCGCAGCCGGTCCACCCGCCTGCGCGCCGGCGCCAGCGGGTCCGCCGCCTCGAACCGCGCCACCAGCGTGTCATAGCCGGGGTGCAGCCGGTTCAGCAGCGCCATGTTGCGCGCCATCAGATGGGCCCTCGCCGGCCCGAACGAGCGCCCGCCACGATGGGCCACGAACACGCCCGTCGCGGCCACGTGGCGCCACCCGAGATGGCCGGCGCGCAGGCACCAGTCGTTCTCCTCGCCGTAGCCCTGCGCGAACACGTCCTCGCGCAGCAGCCCGACCTCGGCCAGGCAGTCGTGGCGCAGCAGCATGCAGAAGCCGATCCCGGTCGGCAGGGCCACGACCCTGTCGCCATTGGCCGCCCGGAACATCGAGTCGATCCGGTCCAGCCGCGCCATGCCCTGTGCCAGGTCCTGCACCTCCGCGTCCCCGGAGGCGTTGTCGGCCGCGTAGGACAGGATCGAGCCGTCGTCGGTCATCGGCGTGACGCTGCCCACGTCGGCTGCGCCGTATGCCGCCGCTGCCATCCGTCCGAGCCAGTCCGTCGGCAGCAGGGTGTCCGGGTTGAGCAGCACGACGTCGCGCGGTCCGTCCGTGCGGGCATGGCGCAGCCCGGTGTTCGCCGCCCCGGGGAAGCCCCGATTGTTGGCGTGGCGCAGCAGGACGATGTCGCCGCGTGCCTCGGCCGCCGCCACCGCACCGCGCAGCGCCGGATCAGGCGAGGCGTCGTCGACCACCACGATGCGCAGCTCCGCGGGTTGCCGCCGCGCCGCACGGTCGCGCAGCAGCGTTGCCAGGCAGGCAGTGAAATCCGCCTCGCCCCGGTGCACCGGCATCACGACATCGACCGGACGGCGCGCCGGGATCGCGCGTGCGGTCGCCGAGATCCCGCCTGCCGTGGCGGCGCGGCCTTCCGGCGGCATGCCGAGCCCGGCCGGCAGCGGTCGCCACAGATCCACCGACGCAGGGGGCGCGTTGTCCGCGACACGCAGGCTCGCTTCCCGGCCACTGGTCGCCTGTCCGAGCGCCGCCGCGGCCGCCTGTCCGGCCTGTCGCTCAGCCCTGCCGGAGAGCGGGCTGCCGGTCAGTTCCCGGCCGTCCGGCCCCATGACCCTGATCGTGTCGGCCCCGGAAAGGCGTTGCGCCGTCACGCGAAACCCGCGCCGTCGCTCCGCACCGTTCCCGCCACCGTGTTCCGCAACGGCCCGGAGCCGTATGGGACGCGACGCGCCCGCCGCTCCTTGCCCATGCACCTCCAGGAACGGCCCCCGGTCCGGGTCGCCCGGCAGCCAAGCCCACCCCGTCAGCGATCCGTCCGGCTCCAGCCAGGCCGTGCCACGTGTGCGCCGCAGCGCCGCGAGATCGACCCCGCTGCCCAGCAGCGCCAACCCGCCGCAGGTCGCCGTCATCACACCCGTCCGCCCGGCCGCAAGAGCCCTGTTCCGGACAATGCCGTCCGCAACGATGCCATCGACCCGCACGCCGTTCACGGCGATCTCGACCCTGACAGGACGCGTGCCGTGGGACTTGCTGCCATCCGAGGCGCCCGGGACAGGCTCCGCGCAGACCAGCAGGAGTCCACGGCTGTCGGCGCCGATCCACCCCGGCGCTCGGGCCGCGCGCGCCACGGCGCCGGCCACGCGCGCGAACCCGGCATCGGGCGGCGGCGCCATGCCCATCAGCAGGCGTCCGAGCTGCCGTGCCGCTTCTGCCGCCCCGCCCAGGCCCAGTTCCGAGAGAACCAGTGCCACCCGCGCGTCGCGCATGTCCGGTGCCGCCGCCACCAGGTCGCGGAGCAGTGTCCGCCCATGCGGGGCGTCGACCCCGGTGAAGGCGGACGCCAGCAGCAGCGCCACCGAGCGGTCACCCGGCGCCAGCCGGTGTGCGCGGTCGAGCCAGCGCAGCGCTTCCGTCCGCTCGCCGGCCCGCAGCGCCGCACGGCCGCGCTCGACGGCGTCGTGCGCCGCCCGATCAAGGGCGTCGTTCACGACGTGCCGCGCTGCAGGAGGGCGCCGGTCCGCAAGCACGCAAGGCCGGGCTCTGCCCGGACCCGCCAAAGGCCAGGGGCCTTTGGAAACCCATCTCTTAGGTAGTGGATTCCAAAGGCGAGCCTTTGGCGGAGTTTGAGGCAGAGCCTCAACCTTGCCGGCCGCGCATCAGGAGCGCGGGCCTCAGCCGTGGCTGAAGCTGCCGCCGCCGATGGTGGCCGTGGTGCCCTGGATGACGATCCTCGTCTGGTCGGCGAGCGTGATCGTGGTGGCCCCGCCCGACACGGTCTGGTGGGTGATGGCGTAGTCGGAGGTCGCGGAGTCCTTGAAGTAGAGCACGTCGCCGGCGTTGAACTGGTCCACGTTGTAGGTCTGCGCACCCTGCGCCGCCGTCTCCTTGACGAACGACAACACGTCGTCGCCGCCACCCACCGCGAGCGTGTCGCTTCCGGTGCCTGCCACCAGCGTCTCGTTGCCCGCGCCCGCGGTGAGCAGGTTGGTGCCGGTGCCGCCTTCGAGGTAGTCCCCGGACACGGCGCCGGTCAGCGACACGTTGCCGCCCTGGCCGATCAGCACGTTGCCGCCGTCCGAGCCGCCGCTGAACACGCCGCCGCCCGCGCCGGCATAGATCGTGGCGCCCGCGGTGCCTGCCTGCACCGTGCTGGCGTTCATCCCGCCCTCGAACAGCAGCGTGGCGCCACCGACCGTGCTGCCGGTCACCACCGCCGAGCCGACGTCGGCCGGGTTCGGGTTCGCCCCACCTGGCGGCACTGCCCCCACGACGACCACGGAATGCCCCGCGCCCAGCGCCACGCTGTCCGCGCCGTTGACCACGAACACGGTGGTCGCGTTCGCGTCCGTGCCGCCCTGCAGCGTGTCGCCGCTCACGCGCGCCACCAGCTGCTCGCTGCCCGACCCGGCCGTGATCAGGTCGCGCCCAGAATTGCCCTCCAGGTAGTCGCCTGTGCCGCCGCCCTGGATCGTGGCGGCGCCGTTGCCGCCGATCACCGTGCTGTTGCCGCCGCTGCCGGCCCCGAGGACGCCGCCGCCATCCCGGCCCTCGATGCGGTCGCCGCCGGTGCTGCCGCCGAGCACGATGCTGGGGGCGCTGCCGCCGGTGAAGTTCAGCGTGCCTCCGCCGTTGCCGTTGTCCATCACCACCGTGCCGCCGCTGCCGGTGACGACCACGTTCGAGGTGCCGGCGCCGAGCTCGATCTGCGTGCTGCCCAGCGTGGTGTCGGCCACGAAGGTGGTGGTGCCGTCGCCGCCGACCAGCGTGTCGTCGGATGCCATCGCCACCACGGTCTCTCTGCCGGCGCCCGCGATGATGGAGTCCTGGCCGGAGTTGCCCTCGAGGTAGTCGCCATCGCCGCCGCCGACGATGGTGGCAGCACCCGTGCCGCCGATGATGGTGTTGGCTCCGCCGCTGCCGCCGACCAGGAGGCCGCCGCCGTCACGTCCCTCGATCCTGTCGCCCGTCGTGTCCCCGCCGTTCACGGTCGAGGCCGCACTGCCGCCCTGGAAGTTCAGCGAGCCGCTCCCGCCGCCGGTCACCAAGGCCGCGCCGTCCCCGAGCACCGCCACCGTGGCCGCGCCGGAGCCGAGGTCCACCTGGGTCGTGACGTCGTCCGCGTTCTGCAGGAGGAACATGGTCTGCCCGCTGCCGCCAACCAGCGTGTCGCCGCCCGCCATCGCCGCCACGGTCTCGCTGCCGGCGCCCGCGGTGATCAGGTCCTGTCCGGAGCTGCCTTCGAGGTAGTCGCCGTCGCCGCCGCCGACGATGGTGGCAACGCCCGCGCCACCGATGATCGTGTTGGCCCCGCCGCTGCCGCCGACCAGGAGGCCGCCGCCATTGCGCCCCTCGATTCGATCACCCGTCGTGCCGCCGCCCTGCACGGTGGAAGCAGCACTTCCGCCCTGGAAATCGAGCGTGCCGCCTGCGCCGCCGGTCACCGTGGCGCTGCCGGAGCCGATCACCCCCACCGTGGCGGCGCCGCTGCCCAGCTCGACCCGGTCGTTGCCTTGAACGATCACGCTGCTGGTGCCCGCGCCGGTGCGCACCAGGTTGGTGCCGCCGCCCGCGTCGATGGTGCTGGCACCGTCGCCACCAGCCACGGTGTCGTTGCCGACGCTCAGGTAGGTGGCGTTCGTGCCGGTCCCGCCGGCGAAGGACACCGAGTTGTCGCCGCCGCCTGCGACCACGGTGGTGTTGCCTGCGGCCGCCGAGAAGACCAGCCCCCCGTCGCCCGCCAGGACCGACTGGCTGCCGGAACCGCCTCCCGTCACGGTGAGCGGTGCCGTATCCTGCACCGCCACCGCGCCGACGCCGGTCACGTCCACCGTGCCCGTCGTGCCGGCCGGCACGATGACGTAGGACGAGGCCGGGTCGCCACCGGCACCGTACACCGACGCCTGGGTGGCGGAATACTGCCCGTCGATCATGCTGGCGAGCGCCTCGCCCAGCAGCCTCGCGCGATCGCTCGCGTCGAACTGCAGGCTGACCGCAGGATGATCCGCGCCCCCGGTGACTGTCAGCGGATTACCGGCCATCGTATGCCCCAAGGGTAAGGAAAGGTATCGGTATGCGTCGCAACCCGGCTAACATGGCCGAATGAATCGCACAAGCAATGGTTGCATACAACCGCAACACCTCTGCTTTCAGGGTCAGGATAGCCAAGGTTCGTGCAGGACGTGCATCATGGATCGGAAGCCATGCCGGCGGTGATTATCCTGCTGCACGCTGCGACCAGAACGGGATATACCTCTTGACCCAGACCGACGGGATTGCCGCTGTTCGTCCTCCGCAGCCATGGATGGCCGGCTCCCGGCGACGCGGCGTTCCATGCCATGTGTCGCGATGCCCGAACGCCGCATCATGATCCCGGACACAGAACGCGGCCTTCTCGGGCCTGTGGACCGGCTCGAGGAAGCCGGAGACGCTCCGGGCGACCCCGCCATGGACATGCTCGCCGTGGGCAACCCTTCCGTCCGCGATGCCGGTGCCGGCCGCGGCACAGGCGGCGTCGGCGCGCCGACGTCCGGAGCGGGTCTGCGCGAGACGCCGGTTCGGATCGTCCTGCGCGGCTGGCAGCACCCGACCGTCTCTGCCGACCGGCCCGGAGCACCAAGCCCCGCGCAGCCTGCGCTCGCCGCCCACGTCCGCGGCCGTTCCACCCGTCCCGGGTGGACGGCGTGGCTGCCTGACCCCGCGCGCACCCTGCCCGAACTCGCCGCGAACGAGCTGGCTGCGTCCGGCCAGGACCCGTCCGACGGTCTCGACGCCGCCGCCGGCGGGGAACGCCGTGCGTCGGCCCCGTTCTTCGAGGCGGACCACTACCTTGCCGGTTTCGCCGACCCGTCGGCCGCACCCGCAAGGGCGGAGGCGCTGGCGCACTTCCTGCGCCACGGCTGGCGCGAGGGCCGCAGCCCCGGCCTTTCCTTCGACACGCGATTCTACCTGGCTGCCCATCCCGACGTGGCGCGCGAAGGCATCAACCCGCTCTGGCACTACGTGCTTGCCGGCCGCGCCGAGGGACGGCTGCCGGTCGATCCGTTGCGCCCGCCTTTCGGCTCCATGCTGGAGCGCGCGCCCGCCGAGCTGGCCCGCATCGCGCCGCTGGTCGACCGCACGCACTACCTCGCCACCTACCCCGACGTGCTCGCGAGCGGCGACGATCCGCTGCTGCACTACTGCCGCTACGGCTGGCGCGAGGGACGCAACCCGTCCCGCTCGTTCCACACCCGCTACTACCTGGAAACCAATCCCGAGGTGGCGGCGCGCGACATCAACCCGCTGTGGCACTACGCCGTGCTCGGCCAGCGCGAGGGCCGCCATCCCGTCGACCGCACCGGCTTCCAGCGCACCCTGCTCGGTGCGCTGCGCACCGCCGACGAGCGCACCCGCGACTACGAGGCGTCCGACTCGCTGAGCGTGCTCGACCCCGCCGCCATCCTCGCCCTGCTGCGCCGCAGCCTGGCGGAGGCGGGCGGCCCGGGCCCGGCCTCCGCCTTCGTGCTCTCGCTCAGCCACGATCCCTACCGGCGCGTGGTCGGCGGCACGCAAATCTTCATCGCGGACGAGGAGGCGCGCTTCCGGGCCGCAGGAGGTGCCTACCTGCACGTCTCGCCCGTGGTGCCGCGCCTCCGTCTCGCCAACGACGCCGACGGCCCGCTGTTCCTGCGCCTCACCCTGGACGGCGCCGAGATCGGCCACCTCGACGCGGTCGGCCTTGCCGCCGCCCTGCGCGCGCTGGCGCCGGAGCTGCCGCCGCGGCGCCTGCTGGTGCTGCACTGCCTGCTCGGTCACGCCACCGCCGACGTGGCCGTCCTGCACGACGCGCTGCGCCCCGAGAGCACCGTGCTCTGGCTGCACGACTATTCGACGCTGTGCGAGGGCTTCAACCTGCTGCGCAACGACGCGACGTTCTGCGGCGCTCCCCCGCCCGGCAGCCAGGCCTGCCGCGTCTGCATCCACGGCCCTGCCCGCGCGGGACACCTCGCGCAGATGCAGGCGCTGTTCGCGGCGGTCTCGCCCGACATCGTGGCCCCGTCTCGTGCGGCGTTGCGGGCCTGGCAAGATGGCCGCGCCAGCCTCCGCACGCCACCTGTCGGCCAGCAGGCCCCAGACCTGCCCGTTGCCGATGCCGTCGTGCTGCCTGTGCGCTCCACGCGCGTTCATCCCCACGCGCGCATCGAGTTCACGGCCATCCGACGCAGCCTGGTGGCCCCGGAACGACGCGGCACCCCGGCCCACCCGGTGCGTGTCGCCTTTGTCGGCCATCCCGGCGCACACAAGGGCTGGCCCGCGTTCCTCGACATGGCGGGCGAGTGCGGCGAGGGCGGCGCCTACCGCTTCTACCACTTCTCGGACGCGCCGGCACCGCGGGCGCCCGCCTGGATCCGCCACGTCGCCGTGCAGGTCGCCCCCGACCAGCGCGACGCCACGCGCGAGGCTCTGGAGGCGCACGCCATCGACCTGGTCGTGATGCCCGCGCCTTGGCCCGAGACCTTCTCCTACGTGGCCTACGAGGCGATCGCGTCGGGCGCGGACATCCTCACCCTGGCCGACAGCGGCAACGTCGCCGCCGAGGTGCTCCGTTCCGGCCGGGGCCTGGTGCTCGACGATGCCTCCGCCTGCACCGACTTCCTGGTGTCCGGCCGCGCAGTCGAATACGTCCGGCTCTGCATCGCGCAGGGCAGCCAAGTCGGCCGCCTCGTGCATTGCGGCACCACCGCCACGCTGGCGCCCGCTGCCGAGCCTCCGCCCGGGTCCGTCCCGGAGCCGGCCGCCGGACATGCCCTGGCCGGAGCCGGCCTCCCATAAGCCGGACCTGCTGCTACACGAGCTTCACCTACGCCTATCTGTCGCGCGCGCGAGTGCTGTGCGACAGCCTGCGCCGCGCCCACCCGGACTGGCCGATCCATGCCGTGGTGGTCGACGAGCCGCCGCCCGGCGTCGACCCCGCCGACGCGCTCGCCTGCTTCGACGGCGTGATCCCGCTCGCCGCGCTGAGCATCCCCAGGCTGCGCGCTTGGCTGTTCAAGCACGACGTCGTCGAGGCCTGCACCGCGGTAAAGGGCCACGCCCTGCTCCACCTGCTCGAGCGCTACGACAAGGTCGTGTATTTCGACCCTGACATCGCGTTGTTCCACCCGCTTGACGACCTCGAGGCCCTGCTCGACCGCCACTCCATCGTGCTCACGCCCCACCAGCTCGACGCCAACGAGGCCCCAGCCGCGATCGCCGACAACGAGCTGACCTCGCTGCGTTACGGCGTGTTCAACCTCGGCTTCCTCGCGGTGCGCTCCGACGCCGAGGGCCGGCGCTTCGCCGCCTGGTGGGCCGCGCAGCTGCACCGCGCCTGCTATGACGAGGTCGAGAGCGGCATCTTCACCGACCAGAAGTACTGCGACCTGGTGCCCGCCCTGTTCGAGCGCCTCCACGTCCACCGAGACCCCGGCTGCAACGTCGCGAGCTGGAACCTCAGCCGGCGCACCCTGCGGATCGGCCGCGACGGCGCCATCACCGTCAACAACGCGAAGCTGAAGTTCTACCACTTCACGAAGATCGGCACCGCCGGCGACGTCATGGTGCGCCGCTATGCCGGCTCCAACCTGGCGGCCTTCGAGATCTGGGAGTGGTACCGCCGCCAGATCGCGTCCGGCCCCGGCACCCGCGACGGCGCGGTGCCCTGGCACTACGGACAGTTCGCGGACGGCCGGCCGATCCCGAAACCCCTGCGCCTGCTGTTCCGCGGGCGTGCCGACCTTCTCGCCGCGTTCGACGACCCGTTCCGCACCGGGCCGGGCAGCTACATCGACTGGGTCCGCTCGGAGCTTCCGGAGCTACTCTCGATTCCGGCGGCAGCCTGATGTCCTGGACAAGGATAAATCGGGCTCTGCCCGAACCCGCCAAAGGGCAGGGACCTTTGGAAACCCTTCTCTTAAGTCGTGGATTCCAAAGGCGAGCCTTTGGCGGAGTTTGAGGCAGAGCCTCAACCTTGCCTGTTCGTCCCGCGCCATCCCGGACCCGGCCCGTGACCAGGCAGATGCGGCTGAACGCCTTCTCCATGAACGCGGTCGGGCACGTCTCGCCGGGCCTGTGGACCCACCCGCGCGACCGCTCGACCGACTACAACAGTCTTGCGCACTGGACGGGGCTGGCGCGCCTGCTCGAGCGGGGCTGCCTGGACGGGCTGTTCCTCGCCGACGTGCTGGGGCCGTACGACGTGTTCGGATCGAGCCCGGACGCGGCGCTGCGCCGTGCCGCCCAGGTGCCGCTGGGCGACCCGATGCTGCTGGTCCCGGCGATGGCCGCGGTGACGCGGCACCTGGGGTTCGGCATCACCTCCTCGCTGAGCTACGAGCCGCCCTACCTGCTGGCCCGCCGGCTTTCCACGCTCGACCACCTGACGGAAGGACGGGTCGGCTGGAACGTGGTCACCAGCTACCTCGACAGCGCCGCCCGCGCGATGGGCCGGCCGCGGCAGGTGGCGCATGACGCGCGCTACGACATTGCCGAGGAGTACATGCAGCTTGCCTACAAGCTGTGGGAAGGCAGCTGGGAGGACGGCGCGGTGCTGGCCGACCGGGCGCGCGGCCTCTATGCCGAGCCCTCGCGCGTGCACGCCGTGCACCACCGCGGCGAACACTACCGCCTCGACGGCATCCACCTGTGCGAACCCTCGCCGCAGCGCACCCCGGTGCTGTACCAGGCGGGCAGCTCGCCGGCCGGACTGGCCTTCGCGGCTCGCCACGCGGAATGCGTGTTCATGTCCGGCCCTTCCGCGCGCGTGATCGCGCCGCGCGTAGCGGAACTGCGCCGCCGCGTGCTGGCAGCCGGGCGAGAGGCCGAAGACCTGCTGGTGTTCGCGCTGATGACGGTGGTGGTGGGCCGCACCGACGTCGAGGCGCAGGACAAGCTCGCGGAGTACCGGCGCCACGTCAGCACCGAGGGCGCGCTGGTGCTGCTGTCCGGCTGGACCGGGGTGGACTACTCCGACATCGATCCGGGCCAGCTCGTGCGCCACGTCCGGAGCGACGCCGGCCGCACGGTCATGGAGAACTTCACCCGCGCCGACCCGTCGCGCGCGTGGACCGTCGGCGAGGTCGCGGAGCACGTGGCGATCGGCGGGGTCGGGCCGCTGGCCGTGGGCTCGCCGGCGACGGTGGCGGAGTTCCTCGTGCGGTGGATGGAGGAGACCGGCGTGGACGGCTACAACCTGGCCAGCGTGGTGATGCCGGAAACCTTTGCCGACGTGGTCGAGCTGCTGGTGCCCGAGCTGCAGCGGCGCGGCGCCTTCAGGCAGGGTTACGCATCCGGCACCCTGCGGGAGAAGCTGTTCGGACAGGGGCCGCGGCTGCCGGAGCGCCACCCGGCGAACGGGTTCAGGACGGGGCGAGCCCCTGTCACGGCCGCTGCCGGAGGGGGCACGTGATCGCCCCCCATCTTCTCGGCCGTGCGCAGTCGCTCCTCGCCAGGGACGGCCGAAGCCTGCTTGGCCTCACCGGAGCGCCGGGCAGCGGCAAGTCGTCGCTCGCGGCCGCCCTGGCCGAGGCGCTGGGACCGCTGGCGGTGGTGGTGCCGATGGACGGGTTCCACCTCGCCAACGCCGAGCTGGCCCGGCTCGGCCGCGCCGGCCGCAAGGGCGCGCCCGACACCTTCGACGCCGCCGGCTACGTCGCCCTGCTGCGGCGCCTGAAGCACCCGGAGCCGGGAGAGACCGTCTACGCGCCACAGTTCCGGCGCGAGATCGAGGAGCCGGTCGCGGGCGCCGTTCCGGTCTCGCCCGAAAAGCGTTTGGTCATCACGGAAGGCAACTACCTGCTCATAGACGGTCCCTTCGAGCCGGTCCGCGACCTGCTCGACGAGAGCTGGTTCGTGGCCACGGACGAGGCGGTGCGCGATGCCTGGCTGCTCGCCCGCCACGTCGCGTTCGGGCGGAGCGCGGCGGAAGCGCGTGCCTGGATCCATGCCACCGACCTGCCGAACGCCCGCCTGATCCTGGCCACGCGCGACCGTGCGGACCTGGCGGTCGATCCGCAGGCGCAGGGCGTCGCGTCCGCTATTCCTGGCTGACCAGCGCCCGCAGCTCCGCGCAGACCACTGCAACCTCCGCCTCCGTCAGCCTGTCGAACAGCGGCAGGCTGATCACGCGCGAGGCGATGCGCTCGGTGGTTCCGAGCCCGCCGGTCACGCAGGTATCGCGAAAATACGGCTGCTCGGCCAGGTGCGGCGAGAAATACGTCGCCGCAGCAACCCCGCGCTCCGCTAGAGCCGCAAGGAACGCCGGCCGCGTGCCCGTCCACGAGTCGGGCAGCAGCACCGGCATGAACTGGTGCGTCTGCAGCCGCCCGACCGTGCGCTGGAACGTCCACCCGGGCAGGCCGCGCGCATAGTCGGCGGCGAGTTCGGTGCGGTGCGCGACCACGGACGGGAACTCCGCGAGCTTGGCCAGCGCCTGCAGCGCCGCCACCTCGCCCAGGCCGGCAGTCAGCCCCGGCAGGCTCACTGCGTTCCCCTCCACCGCCCCCTCGTTGCCCATGGCGCGCATCGCGGCGAGGGCGTCGGGGTCGGCGTTGTAGATCACCCCGCCCTCGGCCACCGCGAAGGTCTTCGTGGCGTGCATCGAGAACACCACCGAGTGCCGCGACCCCGTGCCGAAGCCGCGCCCTAGCTCGTCCAGCGAGCCCAGCGAGGCCGCCGCATCGACCACCACCGGCACCCCGTGCTCGCGGGCGATGCGGTCGTATCGGTCCATGTCGAGGCAGTTGCCGAAGGTTGCGTAGGGGACGATGGCGGCGACCTGCCCGGCGTAGCGGGCGAGGAGCGCGTCCTCGGCCTCGTGGGAGGGCATCCAGGTGTCGGGGTCGATGTCGCACAGCAGCGGGGTCAGGCCGCACCAGAGCGCGGCGTGCGCGGTGGCGGCGAAGGTGAAGGAGGGCATGATAACGTAGCGGCGGCGCGCGGCGTCGTCCCTGCGCAGGCCGCGGCCTGCGGTGTCGACGGCGTGGCGCAGGGCCACCATGAGGCCGATGGTGGCGTTGCACACGGTGAGGCATCCGCCGACGCCTTCGAACAGGGTGGCGGTCAGGGCGTGCTCGAAGCGCGTGTTGACGGGTCCGTAGTTGGAGTAGACCCCGCTTTCCTCGATCAGGGCGAGCTCCGCGCCGAGCTGGCTCAGGCGGCTGGGGTTGGGCTGGATCAGCGGGATCTTCATGCGACACCGGGCAGCGCCCGCTCCTCCACAGCCGTGGCCCTGTCCCGTCGGGGACCGGCAGCCGGCGCGCCGCGCAGGAAGCGCGAGCGCGGCCATGGAAGACGCAACGTCGTGCCGGATCAAGCATGCGCCCGCCTCCAGGGCACGGGCCGCCTGGAGCCGGCAGCCGGGCCCGGGGCCCGGTCACGACCCGCCCACAGCCTCGCCGCCCGTTCCGAGGCACCCGACACAAGCGGGCCATGCAGGTGTTCGACCAGTCCGGCCGCGGGCCTGAAGGATCGCGGGGCGGCTGCCGGCACCAGTCCGGGAAAGGCACCGGCGCTGCTGCCGCCGCGATCGCGACCATCACCCGGCGGTCGATCCTGTCCGCGCGGCAGCGCCTTCCGTCCGGGCGCCTGCCTCAGGCTTTGGCCAGGGCCCGCTTCCACTGGACGGCGACCGCGGTGTGGTCGGGGCTCGGGCTGCGGCCTTCTGCAGCGCCCATGACGTTGTAGTGCTCGCCGGCGGACGCGACCTTGCCCTGCTTCACGGCTTGGGCGACATCGGGATAGGTCTGCATGTACCAGCGCTCGTCCACGTTGGGCGTCGCGCCCAGGCGACCCTCGAGGAATCCGTAGCCGATGTAGTGGGCGCGTGCGTCCTCGACCGAACCGGCGCGGACGGCGGCGGCGATGTCCGGGTTCTCCCGCACGTACCCCGCCTCGTTGAAGTCGCTGGAAGCGACGGCCACCTGCAGCAGGAGGTTGAACAGCTCCTTGGGAATCTTCACGGATCTCGCCGTGTTGAAGGACGCACGATCCATGCCGATGGAGCGGAGGATGCTGTCGAGGGGAGGCACGTACATCTGGGTGGATCCTGACCTGCTTGAGGGACCGCTACTCGGCCGCCTTCCTTCCCCGCGCCGTCGCGTTCCGTGACTTTCGGACGCCAGCGGCCAGCTTCGTGGTGACCGCGACGGAAATCTTCTTGCCACCCGGCGGAACGCCGAGCTGCGTCGCCACCTCGGCGAGGTAGTGCGCCTGCTGCGCGCGGCGCGCCTCCGAAAGAGGCCACGCGTCGCGGACCAGTGCGTGGCACTGCCGGATCTCGTCCACGTGGCGCTCGCCGTCCAGCGCGTGGGTGACGCTCTGGGCGTGGCGCCGATGGACGTTGAGGGGCTCGGCGACGTAGGCGACCCTGCCGCCCTGTCGCAGCACCTCGAGGTAGAGCCTCCAGTCGCCCGCCATCCGGAAGGCTCCCAGCGCGGCCTCGCAGCTGTCCAGGGCCTGCAGCAGCGCGCGGCGGCGCCACACCACGGCGCTCACGTTGAGGATCAGGTTCCTGACGGACAGGAAGCGCTCCACGAACGAGGCGGCGTCGAACACCTCGGTCCTTGCCAGCGCTCCCGGCTCGACCGAGGCGTAGTATTCCTTGTAGCTGCCCCACTGCGGACTGCCGGCCAGGTCGATCGTCCGGCTGTCGCAGAAGCCGATCCCGATCGCGGGGTCGGACGTCATCAGGGCCAGCACGTTGGCCAGGAACCCGCGATCGGACAGGTCGTCGGCCTCGGCGATCCAGAGGAACTCCCCGTCGGCGAGCTCGGCAGCACGGCGCCATTGCGCAAACACCGAGCCCGAGTTGGCCGCGTTGGGCACCAGGCGCACCCTGCGCCCCGCCTTCTCGGCGACAACCGGGATCACGGCCAAGCTGTTGTCGGTGGAGCAGTCGTCCAGCACGATCACCTCGTGCACCGGATGCGACTGCTGGAAAATCGAGCCCAGTCGGTCCGGCATGAAGCGGGCATAGTTGTAGTTCGGCACCACCACCGAGACCGACGGCAGGCCGGGAAGCACCAGGCGCAGCAGCCGGCCGGCGTAGTCGCGGAAGTCGAACCGGGTGGCAACCAGCGCCTGGCGGGCGGCGCGCTGCTCCGGCGAGATGCCGGCGGCAAGCGCCACGCGCACCGCGTCGGCCATCGCGACGATGTCGCCGTAGGGCAGAACGTGGCCTTCCCCGGTCTCGCGCAGCATGTCGGGGATGCCCCCGGCACGGTCGAACGCGAACACCGGCAGGCCGGCGCCGAGCGCCTCCATCACCACGGTCGGGAACGGGTCCTCGCGCGAGGTCAGCACGAAGGCGTCCGCGGCCGAGAACACCGCCGCCATGTCGTCGCGATAGCCGGCCATGCGGAAGGTCCCGCACGCTTCCGCCTCGGCGATCTCCGCGCCGAGCCAGTCGCGCAGCGCCGGGTCCATGCCTCCCACCCACACTAGGCAGGTGCGCCCCGGCCCGGCCGGGGCCTGCAGCAGCCGCCAGAGCTGCAGGAACAGGTCGAACCCCTTGCGCAGGTCCGCGTAGCCGACGCCGAGAACCATCCTGTCCTGCACGCCGAGACCGAGCCCGAGGCGCGCCGCGGTGCCGTCCGGCTCGCTGAACGCGACGTTCCTGTATGACCCCTGTGGCATGACGACCATGCGCTCGTCGGCCGCGACGCCAAGCTCGGCCAGGATCGAGTCGCGCACGAACTCGGCGGCGAATACCACGCGGTCTGCCGCGTCCACGCCGGCTTTCGCGCTCGCGACGAGGTGCTTCTCGCGGATGATCCGAGGCAGCTCGTGGATCTGCAGCACCGTGCGCAGGCCTGCGGCCTGGAAGTAGGGGGTCACGCGTGCCGCGGCCGCGGTGTTGATCACGGCGCCGGCGAACCCTGCCTCGGCAAGGCTCTGCAGCTTGGCGGAAAGCTGGGCGTCGGACGCGATGACGGTGGTCGGCGCCTGCGCGATGTAGGCGTCGAGCAGCACGCCGCCATCGAGCAGCAGGATCTCGCACTCCATGCCGAACGCCGCGTGCAGCATGCGCGCCGTGCCGAGCAGGAGCTGCTGTGCGCCGCTCGGGAACGCGTCGTGGCCCACGAGGACGATCCGCGGCACGGCCTCCTGGCGGCCACGTCCCGACACGGCGCGCGCGGTGGCGTTCAGGTAGGCCGCGCCGAAATGCAGGTCGGGCTCCAGGTAGGCGCCCTCGCACCACTCGTTCCAGGCATTCACGCAGACAATGGCTTCGCCGAAGAACGGGGCGGCCTGCGCCTTGGCCGCGAGCTGCGACATCCAGGTCTCGTACTTGGCGGGCGTGGAGCCAGCGAGGACGATGCCGTTGCCCTGCCGACGCGCGTCGTTGTCCCAGCTCGGCACGGCCGTTTTGACCAGCGGGAACCCGGGATCGGGCGCGTCGAGCGACACGCGGACCACGTCGTCGTAGTGGTAGATCTTGCCCCTGAAATCGTAGTCCAGGTAGCGGAAGCCGGGGTTCGCCGGCGCCAGGTTGCTCGTCAGCTTGTGCGGCGGGAACTCGATCGCGCCGTCCAGGCCGAACGCCCTGGGGTCGTCCGCGCCGAAGCTCTGCGCCATCACCAGGATCGGGTCCTCGCCGAACTCCGAGCGGAACATCTCGCGCCAGCGCCGGATGGTGCGCGCCGGCTCGGGGATGAGGCCGGGCCGGTAGATCATCAGCACCGGGCGCCCCTGCAGGCGGATGTAGCGCGGATCCTTGAAGTGCGCGGCGAACTCCGCGGCCATCGCGGCGTCGTCCTGGGCGCGGTAGTCCTGCGAGATCAGCACCTCGCTGTCGGCGCCGTCCCACCGCCTGGTCCAGTTCTCGTTCGCCCACATCAGCGCGAACGGCATGTCCAGCGCGGGCTCGGCGAGGAAACGCTGCAGCGGCCTGTCCATGAGCCGGCGGCCGTTGAACCAGTAGTAGTAGAACACGAAGCCGTGCACCCCGGCGGCCTGCGCCATGTCGATCTGGCGCCGCATCGTGTCCATGGAGTCCAGCGAATAGAATCCGAGATCGCGAGGAACGCGCGGCTGGTAGTGACCGACGAAGCGGGGCGAGCCGCGGGCGATGTTCGTCCACTCGATGAAGCCCTTCCCCCACCAGCTGTCGTTCTCCTCGAAGGCGTGGAATTGGGGGAGGTAGTAGGCCAGCAGCTTGACCCTGGGCCGCGCGCCCCGGTCCAATCCGCGGAACTCCTCGAAATCCGGGCTCGGCTTCGTGAAGTGCCTGACCTCGCGCGACACCGTGGGCTCGTCGTCCGGGAGCCTGCCGAACACGCCCGGCTCGCCCCTGTGTGTCACGTAGTGCAGCAGCGGGTTGCCGCCCGTATCGCCGTGCAGATATCGCTCCACGTAGAACTTGACGTCGAACTCGGCCGAGGGATTGCGGCATTCCCGGTGGCCGTAGTTGTGGAAATGCTGGAACAGGTCGACCTTTGCGGCCACGACGTCGAGGTTGTGGGCCGCGTAGTACTCCGCATCGAAGTCGGGGATAGGGCTGAGCGGGGTGGTCTCGCAGCTGGCGAGGTAGTGCGAGAGCGAGCAGAGCTCAGCCGCGACGTCGTACCGGACGCGATACCAAGCGCAATCGAAAAGCGGCCCCGGGTCCTGGCCCTGACGGTCACCGTGCAGGATGTAGTGCAGAAGCGGGTGCATTCCCGTTGCCGCGACGTCGGGATTGCGTCCGAGATACCACAACGGCTCGAAATAACGGTTCGGACTGCGGCCTTCCAGATAGCCAAAACCAAAGAAGTGGTCGAGCGCGGGAATGTCGGCGTGAAGCACATCCGGGTAGGTCGACAGGTAGAAATCCTCGTCGAACAGCCCGGACTGCGTGATGATCCTGAGCTGGTGCGCCCTCAAGCCTGCCTCGAAGGCCTGCTGCTCGCCGGCTCTTTCCTGATCGACGCCCGCGGACATTTCCGCAGGCCTGTTCACCAAGAGTGAACCGCGCCGACCAACCAGTTGTTCCAGGAAGTCCGTCATGTCGCCGGTCAGGATCCTGCGTGGCTGAGTGCCTACCACCATACCTACAGCCCCTGACGAAGGACGCCAGAAATTTCAGCCTATCCGGGAAATTTTCGGCATAGTGTTGCTGCAGGTTGTGTTTCCCGGTCTCCGGGCGCCTTTCGGACATGGAGATCAGCCTTGTTCAATCACCGTCAGGCACCCGAACCACCGCGGGATCTAGGGCGAAAGATCCGGTGGAAGGACCTTGAAGCCGACCAACACCTCGTTCATCTCGGCGCGTATCCCGAGGTCAATGTCGTCGATCGCCAGCATCATGAAGCACAGGCCGGAATGCTTCTGCAGATACGCGACGATGTCGTAGCCCCAGTCGATCGTGACCAGAGAACCGTCCGTGCCGATCGGATTGCCGTGGTGTTCTGGTTGCAGGTGACGGGTCACGACGCTGCCCTCCAGGGATGCACGCCGCCGCGACGGCTGGCCCCGCCGGGTGAGCGGCACGGTCATCAGCGTCGCACCGCCGGGCTTCAGCGTCCTGGCGATCTCGCGGATTGCCAGATCGGGACGATACACGTGCTCGAACACGTCCTGCGTGATCACGAGGTCGAACGACTCGCTGGCGAAAGTCTGGCCTTCGAGGTTCTCGCTGCGATAGCGCCCGCAAGGAAGGGACGTGGCCTCGACAGTCGAGCCGAACGGCACGGTCGCGTCGAACTGCGACGCGGTGTAGTGCCTGCACTCGCTCATCAGCCGCCTGCTGAACGAGTCCCAACCGGGCGAACCCTCATGGATGGCCAACTCGCGCCAGCCGGGAGCGTGCCTGGACAGCACCTGCATGAGGGCACGGTTACGCGGTGCCGACCGGCACACGCTGCATCGCAGCGTATTGCGGAAATAGGGACCATTAGCGACGAAGGTGACGTCGCGATCGCAGATCGGGCAATGCCCGCCATGCTCGAAGGCAAGGGCAGCATAGTTTCCGGCTTGCGACAGGGCGTTCCCTTTCGACAGACCGGACTGCGGGCACAACGATTGCGTGTAGGCAACTCGACTGTCCACCGAAACCATGCACGTCCTGCCCGAGGCACCCGGTCCCGGAATGCCGCACCCGGCTTGCCGGTGCAGGCCGCCCGGCTGTGATCGGCCGCCGAGGTTTCGCCGCCGGTGCCACGGCCCTGTCCCTGGCTGCCGCGGTGCGGGCCGCCGCAGCCGGCCCAGCCAGGAGCATCCCCGGTGCCATACGCTGGGACGCATGGTATGGCTCCGCCCCGGGGAGCAGCGAGTCCGCCGTCAACATCGCGGTCGACCTCGACCTCGGGCCGCCGCAATGGCGCAGCCGAGCGCCCTGGTTCGCGGCGCCTGCATCGGCCACCCGCACCGTGATCGACGGCAGCACGCAGGCCTGCATGGATGCCGAGATCAACTACGCTGCCAGTGCTGGGCTGCGCTACTGGGCCTACTGCTGGTACGGGCAGCAGTCGCCAGCAAGTCCGATGCAGAGGGCCTGGGCCCTCCACCAGGCCAGCAGCATCCGGGAGCGGATGAACTGGTGCCTGCTGCTCCAGTTCTCGCGCATTGGGCCAGCCGCGCGGTGGAACACCGCGGTTCCCGACTACCTCGGGTACTTTCGGCAGCACAACTACCAGTCTGTGCTTAATGGCAGGCCGCTGGTCTACGTGTTCGTGGACGATCAGCACGCTCTCGGGACCGCCTGGAACGGGCGGTGGGAGAACGTGCGCGCGGCTTTCGACGCGCTCAAGGCGGCGGCACACGGCGCTGGACTGGCGGCGCCCTACATCGTCCTGATGGCGGGCGGGCCGGCCCTCGCCGCTTCCCTGGCGGCCTTGACCGGCGCGGACGCGATCAGCAGCTACAGCTGCGTGGCGGCTTCAGGCGACGCGCTGGCCTGGGAGAAGGCGGACCCGGCGATCCGGGCCTACTGGCAGGCGATGGCGGCGACGGGCACGCCGATCGTGCCGATTTGCCAGACGGGATGGGACCTGCGGCCGCGCAGGCAGAACCCCCCTCCGTTCTACCGGAGCAGTCCGGGCGCGAACATGTCGCGCTTCTGGGTCGCGCCGCGCCCGGCGCAGCTGACCGCGCATCTCCAGGCTGCGGCCGACCTCGTCGCGGCACGTCCAGCGGCGTGCGAGTCCAAGGCAATCATCATCTACTCGTGGGATGAGTGCGACGAGGGTGGCAACGCGCTGATCCCGTCGTACACACCTTCCGGCCCCGACACCGCCAACATCTCGGCCGCGCGTGCCGTGAGATGGTAGAAGACAGGACGGTGACACTCCTTTCCGACCATGTGTGACCTGACTACCGGCTGCCTCAAGCTCTGCTAAGAGTAAACTTCTGCCCGACAACCTGAATCCGCAGGTTTTCAGCAGACATAATCTCGCCCACTGCGCGTTTGACGCTGGGCCATGTGTAGTCATCCCCGATTAGAACCCCGCCGGGTGCAAGCTGCTTGATCCAAAGTCTTAGATCAAACAGAACGGACTCGTATTCATGATCGCCATCTACGTAAATAACATCAGGCGTTAATTTTAGATGCTCAAACAGTTTTGCGCCGGCTACCCCAGTGAGAGGCAGGGGTGTCACCATGTCCTCGTAGCCGCAATGAACAACGTTCGACAGGAATTGATAATACAGGCGAGGCATACCATTGTATATCTTCAAGTCGGACTGGCTGCCGACTCCACCTTCCCGCCGACTCCAATGCTGCCAATTGCCGAGCCAAGTGTCGACGCACACAATCTCGGCTTCCAGGCCGAGGCGGCGACAAACAGACACCATGTGCATCGCTGATGCACCTTTCCACGTTCCAACTTCGACTATCAATTTTGGCTTGACTGATGCAATAGTATCAAAAAAAATATCATGTTCTGAGTCCCATCCCTGCAGATCCTTAGGGTAGCTAAAAGGAATATTGACGTACGGATCCTCGGAATAAAGTAGTTTCCTAACTTGCAAGTTCTTCTTGGTGTCTTCGTTTTCGCTTGGTTGCTGTGAAACTCTTCGGTTTCTAATTAATTCTGCCGGATTGCCACCAACTATCGAGTAGTCCGGCACATCCTTGGTGACTACGGAACCCCCTGCAACAATGCAGTGCGAGCCGATGTTGACTCCATCGATCACGACTGAATTTGCGCCTATCCACGTTCCGTCACCGACTGTGACGCCGATCGAAGTATGAGGCTGCTCGTGTATCCACACGTCTGTTCGTTGGTGACCATGATTAAATCCGTAGATCGACACCAAGCCTGCAATTCGCACGCCGCTGCCGATCGACACCTTTCCTGCGACATGGGCATAGGGATTAATGGAGCTGTTCTCGCCAATCGTTACGTGTCCCCGAACGATGGCTCCTGCGGCAATCCAGCTGTTTTTGCCTATAGAAAAATAATTAGTATGAATCTGCGCTGCTGGAGATATGAAACAGTCGGGTCCGATTGAATGCGCACCAGCATTCTTACGAAGAAGTTCTTGGAATATCTGCTGTTCTGCGTCCGCACTTTCGCTTCGTTTTACCCAAGGCTGGTAATTCTCCGAGCCCTTCGAGTAATCAGATTCCATTTCTTCAGCAAGAGTGCGCATGGAAATCTCCCTTACATCTGACTGCGATCCGATTCCGGACTTAATCATCAGTCGGCATTCAGGTGGCTACGCGGCTGGATACCTGAGCGTCGTAAATTCGGCGCAGTGAAAGATCACTGTCGAGTTCGGCCACCCGTGCTTGGAATAGGTTTTCCACACACGCAACGCTCTCGCGCATGCCTGCAATGGCAAGCAGTTCTGCCAGCACCTGTTTAGTCCGCGATACGATCTCGACCGGAGGAGGATCAAAATTGCCGCGCCTGTCGTTCGACCCCCAAAGGAAGAATGTCGAAAAATCCAATGCCTCTCCCTGCTTGGAGCCTGAAATCCGACCCCGGCTTCGCTTGATTGCAAACTCCTGAAACGACTTGTTCCAATAGTGATTGAGTTGTCCTATGCCATGAACGGCCTTGACACCAACCCCGCTCAGATCAAACGGTCGTAGATCCGACGTAACACCCCAGGCCGATGGTACCAGGACAGGCACGTGGACGCGCTGCATCGAGACCACGTCGCGCAACCGCACCAAGCTCTTGACATGCTCGTTGTGGATGGAATGCAGAAAGCGCTCCAACAACAGGCCTTCGGATCGCTCGAACTTGTTCTCGCTGCCAAACCACTTCCAGTGGAACGAGATCGACGAAGGGGCATCACGTTCAAAACTGCTGCTAAGCCTCTGGATCACGTTGCTCAGAGTGGACCTGTTCCCTATGCGTGGAATAAAAAACTCGTCTACGTCTATGAAAAATACCCACTCGTACTCTCGAAGTGCATCGAGCATGTGTATTGAATGTTCCATCACTTTCGCTTGGATGGATCTCGCCGTCATAACAGTGTTTCTGATGAGATTAATAATACGGTTTTTCGCGAGCAAGTCTAAAACGAGATCAGAGCCGTCAGCGTTGTCATTTGTATAGACAAAAAAATCGCGCACACCGAGGCCGCGATAATGCGCGATCCATTCGAGAAGCGATATGCCCTCGTCGCGTACCGAAGTGACGATGGCGATCTGCTTGCTGGGTCGGATGGAACTCATCAGCAACAGGTTGACGATGCGAAATACACCCCACAGCCCCGAGTTGTCAGCGAGAAAATCATCACTGCTTTCGGTGGTCAGGTGGGTCGAGACTGCCGGTGGAGGATTTCCCAGGAACATTGCATAAGGCTGAAGTGTCGCAATGTGGCGAGCAAAAGCTCTCTCGGCCGGGTCAAGAAGAAATGTTTCTACTTCAATCGGAAGTCCGCCAAAGAAGTCCTTCAAAATGGACCGGATCGGCGTTGCTCCTTCGGAGTCGTGCTCGTCCAGCCATGTAAACAGTGTATCTCGCAGATGCCCTGGCGCTGCGAAAGAGGCGTTCATTTGCCAGAAGGCGTCTATCGCGATGAGGGTTTCCGCAAACGTCTTCATAGACACCTCCGCTTGTTGCCGTGCGCCAGCCTTTTTGTTCTAGGCGACGACGTTCGGCCCTTCACTCGCTGTCCGATCCCAATGAAGTCAGCTTAACAGAGATTTGAAGGAGTCCTGAAACCAGGTACCAAATTCTTTAATCCGGCACATGCTGTTGCTGCTTGGCCATTGTTGCATTTTCCTAGAAGGTTACC
Organism: Janthinobacterium lividum; assembly: GCA_050955025.1. GTDB lineage: Bacteria > Pseudomonadota > Alphaproteobacteria > Acetobacterales > Acetobacteraceae > CAXSEF01. The sequence continues at coordinate 4,806 of JBPBQX010000330.1, read as the reverse complement.
ACTTCAATGAAACGGACTAGGCGTCGCGTAGAAGCCACCGTCGTCCTGCGTTTTGGAACCGGTAATGGTTGGGAGCATACGCGTCTGCCTCACGGCAATGGGCTTGGCCAAAGCCCTACGATCCGGTCCTAGCAGCCGTCTTCCTTTCCACCCTGTCCGTCGTCCCTGGAATGTCAGGGTTTGGATCATCAACAGGGATCGGCAGGAATGAGAAGTGTAAACTTGCTCGGATCCACAACCGACCCCTTCCTCACCCCTGCGTCCGTCCCTGCCGAGGTGCCCGCTCCGCCACCTCGGCCTCCGGCGCCATCTTCTGCACGACCTGAAGCAACGCCGCGCGCGAGGATACGTCCAGGCGCCGGTATGCCCGCAGCAGCGCCTCCTCGTCGCCTGCCAGCAGGCCCAGGCTGCCCTGGTCCTCCTCCATGAATTCCGGCGGCACTTCCGCGTCCGGATCCAGTCCCACCAGATACGACACGGACGTTTCCAGCACCTCAGCCAGTTTCGCCAGACGCCGCCCACGCGGCGCCGTCATCCGCCCGTCCAGCAGCCTCGCGAGGAAATCGTCCGCAAGCCCTGCCGCCCGCCCTGCCGTCTCGGGGGACAGCGCCAGGCGGTCCAGCCTGCCCTGCACCCTCTCTGCTAACGCTCTCGCCTCGGCTGTCTCCGCCACCAATCTCTCCCGCCGCCCGTCGGTGAACCTTCCTTGCAGGAAGCGAAGGTTGAGGCGCCGCCTCAAACTCCGCCAGGGGCAACGCCCCTGGACCGGCTTCCTTGGGGTCGGGTTTCGAAACGCCCTGGCTTTTGGCAGACGCTGGCGGAAGCCCCAGCCTTGCTTCCCTTCTACGCCGGCCCTGCGAGCAGGTCCGCGATAACCTGGTCCTCGGCCGGCAGCAGTCCGCTGATCCCGACTCCGCCTGCAACGGAGCCGCCCGCGCCGCGCAGCACCGCGCCCCCTGGCAGCCCGGTCAGGCCGGGATCGCAGAAGTAGCTCGCCGGGTAGCCCTGGCCCTGGAGGCGCTCGTGGAACGCCGTCGTCCCGACGCCGATGCGCGCCGCCGTGTAGGCCTTGGCCTGCGACAGCGCGATGGAGCGCACCGGCGCCCCCGCCATGCGAGCGAACGCCACCAGGAATCCCTGTCCGTCGCACACCGAGACGCAGATCGGGCGCCCATAGCCCGCTGCCTCCGCCACCGCCCGCTTCGTCAGCCGTTCCGCCTCGTCCAGATCCATTGTCCGCTCCCGCCTGTTCGGCCACCCGCTCGCCGGGGTGCCGCGATCCCGTATCACCTCGCCAAACGCAGACCCTCGACGGCTGCCCACATGCCGCAGAGCTTGCAGGCTAGTGCGCCATCCCCGGCCCCTGCACCGGCACAGTGACCCCGGGCGGCAGCCCGATCGGCACCATCCCTGGCACCATGCCTCCCGGCTCGACGCCGGTCTGCGCGATCCCCGCGAGCGGCACCCCCGCCAGCGCCCGCGCCCGGTTCACCCTGCGGTACATGTAGCTCGTGAGCAGCGGCGTCAGCACCGACGAGACGATCACCGCCGCCGCCACCTGCACCGTCGCCACCCCCGCGATGCCACCGTACGTCGGGTCAGCCATCGCGATCGCCTTCGGCACCGCCGCCGCGTTGCCCGCGGTGCTCGACGCCGCCGCCCCCGCGATCCCCGAGCCGCCCAGCGCGATGTCGGCGAGGATGCACACCGTCCCGGTCACCGCGACCACGAACACGCCGAGCAGCACGCCCGACACGCCAGAAGAGACCACGGAATGCAGGTTGATGTTCTGCCCGAGCGTGAATGCCATGAACGGGATGATGATCGGCTCGTGCCGCCCGAAGAAGTCGCGCATGTCACGGTCCAGGTTGCCCAGCACCGCCCCGGCCACGATCGGCGCAATCACCGACACCATGGTCAGCCAGGGGATCGCGGCGAGTCCGGCGCCGACCAGGAACAGCATGGTCACGAACGGCCCGGTCTCGATCGACTGCGGCACGTAGGTGCCGGCGTCGTCCGGGTCGCCCATCACGCTGGTCAGCGCGAGGAACATGCCGCCGTTGGTGTCGCTCAGCGCCACCATCAGCGCCAGCGTGCTGTAGCCGAAGATGTTGCCGCCTGCGAACCGCGCCACCAGAAGCGAGACTCCCACGCCGACCGAGAGCTTGACGAACATGATGCCGAAGCCGCGCTTGAGCATGCGCGGCGCCGCGTTCAGCGTCATCTTGGTGCCGACCGTGAACAGGTACATGCCCAGGAACGTCGGATATCCCGCGCTGCTCAGCGCCTCGGTGAAGCCGCCGATCTTGAGCAGGTTCGGCGCGAAGGTGTTGAGCACCATGCCGAGGAACAGCGGCACTACCATGAGCCCGCCCGGCACGCGGTTGATCGCCTGGTACAGACGCATCCTGTCAGTCCTTCCCTGTGTCGCGCCGGCACGACCTTGGCTGGCCGCTTTGCCGATCACCCTCTTCAGCCTCGCGTCGGCTGCCAGCGATCCGGCGCGGCTCGAGCGAAACCCTTGCTGCCATGCTCGCCCTTGCGGCGGCGTGCGGCAAGCAAATCGCCGGGACGTTCAGCGGCTCTGTCGGAATCCGCCAGAAACAGGAACTCTCCGGCAACCAACCTCCTGGGTCATGGTTTCCAAAGGCGAGCCTTTGGCGGAGTCCAGAGGCAGGGCCTCTGGCCTTGCCTGCCTACGCCGGCACCGGCGTGACCAGGCCTCGCCCTGCGAACCACGACCTGACGTTCTCCGCCACCAGCGCCGCCATCTGCCCGCGCGTATGGTGCGTCGCCGAACCCACGTGCGGGATCACCACGACGTTCTCCAGCGCCAGCAGCTCCGGCCGGATGCGCGGCTCGTCGGCGAACACGTCGAGCCCCGCCGCGTGCAGCCTGCCCGCCTGCAGCGCGGCGATCAGCGCGTCCTCGTCCATCACCGAGCCGCGCGCCACGTTCACCACGACGCCGTCCGGCCCGAGCGCCGCCAGCACCTCCGCGTTGATCAGGTGCCGCGTGGCAGCACCGCCCGGCACGATCGCGACCAGCGTGTCCACGGCCTCCGCCATGCCCACCAGCGTCGGGAAGTGCCGCAGCGACACGCCCTCCACCGGGCGCCGCGCGTGGTAGACCACCGGCACGTCGAAGGCCGAGATCCTGCGCGCGATCGCCTGGCCGATCCGTCCCATCCCCAGCAGCCCGACCGTGCGCCCGCGCAGCGTGCCCGACAGCGCGAAAGCGCCCTTCTCCCAATGCCCGCCACGCGCGTGGCGGTCCGCCTGCGGCAGCTTCCGGATCGTCGCCAGCAGCAGCCCGACCGTGAGGTCCGCGACCTCGTCGTTGAGCACGTCCGGCGTGTTCGACACCGCCACGCCCCGCGCCGTCGCTGCCGCCACGTCCACGGAGTCGTACCCGACCCCAAAATTGGCCACCATCTCCAGAGCCGGCAGCTTCTCCAGCAGCGCCGCGTCGACGGGCATTGCGCCGCGCGTCATCACGCCGCGGATCTCCGCCCCGTGCGCCGCCAGGATCTCCGGCAGCGGCCGCGCGGGTGCCGAATGCACGGTGAACCCGTCGGCCACCAGCGACTCCGTGATCCCCGGACCCATCTCGCCTAGGCTCAGGATCGACACGCCCTGCTCGGCCATCCGCAAACTCCCCGCTGGCGGCCCGCGCCGCACGCCCGTCGGCTTGTAGCCGAGGGCATGGGCCGGAAGAAAGCCGGGCCTGCCCCGATCCATGAAGGCCGGCAGCTCCGGAACCCCGCCCGGTCACGGCCGGAGGCACGTCACACGGGAGCGGGGCAGGGTGCTGGCTCGCGCCCCCGGCCGGGTTCTACGGGTCCTAACCGTAGAGCGTCGCCTCGCTCACCAGCGCTGGCGCCACCTCCACCGTCTCGCCGTCCCGGACCGCCTGGAAGAAGCACGAGCGGTGCCCGGTGTGGCACGCGACCCCCTCCTGCTCGACTAGCAGCAGCACCGCGTCGCCGTCGCAGTCTACCCGCAGCTCCACCAGGCGCTGCACCTGCCCCGACGTCTCGCCCTTGCGCCACAGCGCCCCCCGGCTGCGGCTCCAGTAGCAGACCCGCCCCGTGCGCAGCGTCTCCGCGACCGACTCCGCGTTCATCCACGCCAGCATCAGCACCTCGCCGGTGTCGTGCTGTTGCGCGATGGCGGGGATCAGGCCTCGGTCGTCGAAACGCAGGTCCATGGATCACGTCCGGGCAGGGGAGGGGGCGATACCCTGGCCCACCCGGGGCGGGACGCGCAATCGCCTGGGAAGGAAGCAAGGTTGAGGCTCCGCCTCAAACTCCGCCAAAGGCTCGCCTTTGGAATCCGCTACTCAGGCGCTACCCCGCATCCATCCGCGCCAGCCCTGCCGTCAGGTCCTCGATCAGGTCGTCCACATCCTCCAGACCCACGTGCAGCCGGATCGCCGGTCCGCCGAGCCCGCCCGACTCCACCGTGCGTGTCAGCGTCCCGCTCGTCGGCAGCACCAGGCTCTCGAACCCGCCCCACGACGCCCCGATCCCGAACAGCTCGAGCCCGTCCAGCAGCGCGTCCACCGCCGCCTGCGGGTAGCGCGGCTGGAACACCACCCCGAACAGCGACGACGCCCCCGTGAAGTCGCGCTTCCACAACGCGTGCCCCGGCGCACCCTCCAGCCCGGGATGCAGCACACGCAGCACCTGCGGCTGCTCCTGCAGCCACCCCGCCACCCGCAGCCCCGCCGCGTGCTGGTGCGCGAGCCGCACCGCCATCGTCCGCGCCCCGCGCAGCGCCAGCCAGCAGTCGTCCGGGCTGGCAT
>JBPBQX010000329.1:0-1708 GCA_050955025.1 Janthinobacterium lividum | reverse complement strand
ACCGCCGCAAGCTTCGCTATCCGAGTGACCTGACCGACGGGGAATGGGCGCTGGTTGCTCCACTGATCCCCTCAGCGAAGCGAGGGGGCAACAAGCGGACGGTCGACGTGCGCGAGGTCGTCAACGGCTTGATGTACATCCTCGGCACCGGATGTCAGTGGGCAGCGATCCCGAAGGACCTCCCTCCGCGCAGCACGCTGCACGACTACTTCGCCCGCTGGGATTACGACGGCACCCTCGGCCGCCTGCACCACGCCCTGTATGTGGGGTGCCGTGAGATGGCTGGGCGCGATGCCAGTCCGACAGCAGCAATCATCGATAGCCAGAGCGTGAAAAGTGCTGAAAAAGGGGGGCCTGCATCGACCCGCCTGGCTATGACGGCGGCAAGAAGATCAAGGGCAGGAAACGCCACGTCCTGGTAGACACCCAGGGTCTCCTGCTTCACGCCATCGTCCACGCCGCCGATATCCAGGACCGTGACGGCGGCGTGCTCCTGATGGCGACCATGTTCGGCCTCCACCCCTTCCTGCTCAAGCTCTACGCCGACGGTGGCTACCAGGGACCGCAGTTCCAGAGCGGTCTGAAGGGGGCCATGCGGCAAGTGGAGGTAGAGATCGTCAAGCGTTCGGACGTGGCGAGAGGGTTCACCGTCCTGCCAAGACGCTGGATCGTCGAACGAACCATCGCCTGGCTCAACCGCTGCCGACGTCTCGCCAAAGACTGGGAGTGCTTGAACCGGAAAGCCCTCGCGTTCCTACGCCTCGCATCCATCCGGCTCATGCTGCGAAAGCTCTGTCAGAAAACCAAATGATCCCGGATAGACTCTCAGGCCTTTGGCGGGTTTGGGCAGAGCCCATGCTTCCTTTCTTGCCTCCCGCGGCGGGTTGTGCTGCAAGCGTCCATGGAACAGGACCTCGCCCAACTCCCCCTGACCCAGGATCGCGTGCTGATCCTCGACTTCGGCAGCCAGGTGACGCAGCTCATCGCCCGGCGCGTCCGAGAGAGCGGTGTCTACTGCGAGATCTGGCCCTACGACGCCTCCGCCGCGCGCATCGAGGGCTTCGCCCCGCGCGCCATCATCCTCTCCGGCGGCCCGGCCAGCGTGGTCGACGAGGGCTCGCCGCGTGTCGTGCCCGAGGTGTTCAGCTCGGGCCTGCCGGTGCTCGGCATCTGCTACGGCCAGCAGCTCATGTGCGAGCAGCTCGGGGGCGCGGTCGAGAAGTCCGACCTGCACGAGTTCGGCCGCGCCACGATCGACATCGTCGCCGACTGCGCGCTGTTCACCGACACCTGGCTCACGGGCGGGCGCGAGCAGGTGTGGATGAGCCACGCCGACCGCGTCTCGCGCCTGCCCGACGGCTTCGTGCCCGTGGCCACGAGCGAGGGCGCGCCGTTCGCGGTCATCGCCGACGAGGCGCGGCGCTTCTACGGCGTGCAGTTCCACCCCGAGGTCGTCCACACGCCGCACGGCGCCCAGCTCCTGCGCCGCTTCACGCACGGCGTCGCGGGCTGCCGCGGCGAGTGGACCATGGCCGGCTTCCGCGCCGCCGAGATCGCGCGCATCCGGGCGCAGGTGGGCGACGGGCGCGTGGTGTGCGGGCTGTCGGGCGGCGTGGATTCGTCGGTCGCGGCCGTGCTGATCCACGAGGCGATCGGCGACCAGCTCACCTGCATCTTCGTCGACCACGGGCTGCTGCGCACCGGCGAG
>JBPBQX010000328.1:0-1712 GCA_050955025.1 Janthinobacterium lividum | reverse complement strand
GTGCCGGACGAGCAGGACCAGTTCGAGACCTACCGCAGCGTGGTCGAGGCCATGGGCGGCGACGCCGTGACGATCCGCGTGCTCGACTGGGGCGGGGAGAAGCAGCTCGACTCGCTGTCGGCGGAGAGCTTCGGTGCGGCGGCGGACCGCAACCCGGCGCTGGGCGTGCGCGGCATCCGGCTGCTGCTGCGCCACCCTGCCCTGTTCGAGACCCAGCTCGCCGCGATCCTGCGCGTGGCGCCGCTGGGCCCGGTGCGCATCCTGCTGCCGATGGTCACCAACGTCGCCGAGCTGCGCCAGGCGCGCGAGATCCTGGAGCGCGTGGCCCGACGGCTGCGTCGTCGCGGGGAGAAGGTCGCGGAGAAGCTGCCGCCGCTGGGCGTGATGATCGAGACGCCCGGCGCCGCGCTGTCCGCGGACGCCCTGGCGCTGGAGGCCGATTTCTTCGCGATCGGCACCAACGATCTCGCGATGTACACCCTCGCGGTGGACCGCTCGCTGTCCGAGGTGGCGGCCATCTACGATCCGTTGCACCCGGCCGTGTTGCGCCTGGTGCAGTTCGCCATCGAGGCGGCGCTGCGGGTGCGCAAGCCTGTCTCGGTGTGCGGCGAGATGGCGGGCAACCCGAGGTTCACCCCGTTGCTGCTGGGTCTCGGCCTGCGCTGCTTCAGCATGAACGCGTCGGCGGTACCGCGGGTCAAGCAGGTGGTCCGCGGCGCGTCGGTCGACGAATGCATCCGCTTCAGCCGCAAGGTCATGGAGCAGAGTGACCCGGCGAGGATCCGCGAGCTGGTCATGGGCTGAGCGGTCGAGGCCCTGCCAGGGGCCCGCACCTTGCCTCGATGACGGGATCAAAGGGCCTCACGGTCCTTTGCGGGCTCGGGCGGCGCCCGGCCTTGGCTGCGCTCCGCCCGGCCGGGCAACCATTTACCGGTGGCGCGTTCTGCTCCGGTATTCCGGGAGAGCCTGCCGATGTCCAACACCACGACGCCGAGGGTCACAGAGGGCCGTCCCTATCCTCTGGGCGCGACCTGGACCGGACGCGGCGTGAATTTCGCCCTGTTCTCCGCCAACGCGACGTCCGTCGAGCTGTGCCTGTTCGATGCCAACGGGGAGACGGAGCTCGCCCGCGTCAGGCTGCCCGAGTACACGGACGAGATCTTCCACGGCTTCCTGCCCGACGCGCACCCCGGCACCGTCTACGGCTACCGCGTCTACGGGCCGTACGAGCCCGAGCAGGGCCACAGGTTCAACCCGAACAAGCTGGTTCTCGATCCCTACGCCAAGGCGGTGGTGGGGCAGCTCAAGTGGGACCCGGCCGTGTTCGGCTACACGATTGGGCACGCGGACGGCGACCTGTCGTTCGACGAGCGCGACAGCGCGCGCTTCATGCCCAAGAGCCGGGTGATCGACCCGGCCTTCACCTGGGGCGGCGATCGCAGCCCGATGGTGCCGTGGGACAAGACGGTGCTGTACGAGACCCACGTGCGCGGCTTCACCATGAAGCACCCCGCGGTGCCGGAGGAGATGCGCGGCACGTTCCGCGGCCTCGGCGTGCCGGAGGTGATCAGGCACATCAAGTCGCTGGGCGTGACCTCGGTCGAGCTGCTGCCGGTGCACATGTTCATCGACGACGACTATCTCCAGGACAAGGGGATGGTGAACTACTGGGGCTACAACTCCATCAGCTTCTTCGCGCCGGCGCGGCGCTA
>JBPBQX010000327.1:0-1799 GCA_050955025.1 Janthinobacterium lividum | reverse complement strand
GCCGACGAGCGGATCATCGACCTGAAGTCGCGCGGCTTCGAGAACGCCGGCCTCTACAACCCGGCCGGCGTCGGCGGCACCCACGTCATGTACGTGCTGCACCACAACGACAAGCCGAGCCTCTACGCCGGCCTGCCCGACAAGCCGCGCATCAGCCCGCTGGTCGCGTTCTGGAAGGGCGGCTTCAAGGTGTTCGGCCTGGCCACGCTGGCGTTCGCGACCATCGGCGGCTTCCTGCACTACATCACCGTCGGCCCCAACGAGGTCGAGACCGAGGACGAGGCGGAGGCCGACGAGATGATCGACCACGGTCAGGTCCCGACGCCGTCGGCCGTCGCCGCCGACATGACCACGCCCCCCACCCACAAGCCCGGGGAAAGCCTCCATTGAAGGCCAACGGCGCCGACATCCGCTACGTCCCCCGCTACACGGGCTTCCAGCGCGTCAACCACTGGCTGACCGCGATCCTGTTCACCCTGCTGACGCTCAGCGGCCTCGCGATGTTCTCGCCGCTGCTGTTCGGACTGTCCGGCCTGTTCGGCGGCGGGCAGGCGACGCGCAACATCCACCCCTGGTTCGGGGTGGTGCTGATCGTCAGCTTCCTCGGGCTGCTCCTGCGCTTCTGGCGCCTGAACCTGCCGAACCGCGACGACGTCGCCTGGTCGATGCACATCGGCGACGTGGTCACCAACCACCACGAGCGCCTGCCTGACCTCGGCAAGTACAACGCAGGGCAGAAGGGTGTGTTCTGGTCGCAGACCGCGCTGATCGCGGTGATGTTCGTCACCGGCCTGGTGATCTGGGACCAGTACTTCTTCGGCTGGACCAGCATCGAGACCAAGCGCTGGGCGGTGCTGCTGCACTCGATGGCGGCGATCTTCGCCATCGCGATCATCCTGGTGCACATCTATGCCGGCATCTGGATCCGCGGCACCGGCCGGGCGATGACGCGCGGCAACGTCACCGGCGGCTGGGCCTTCCGCCACCACCGCAAGTGGCTTCGCCAGGTCCGTGGCATTCGCACGTCCGGCGACCTGACCGACCCGGGCACGCCGCTCTCCCCGACCGCGCAGCCTCCCGCCCGGAGCCACTGAGCGTGGCGCGCTGGCCGAGGCCGGGCTCGCTGCTGCGCAACCTGCGCGACAGCCTGTCCGGCTCGGCTCCCGACGACCACGACGACGGCCCGGTCGACCCCGCCCTCGCCGACACCGACGAGGCGGTCGAGCGTGCGCGGCGCGATGCCTTGCGTCCGGATCCGAGCAAGATCAGCGGCGTGGCCGACGTCCCGTTCGCCAGCCTGCCGGATCCTGCGACGATGTTCGCCGCCCGGGCCGAGCGCTTCGACATCCTGGCCGCGGACCACCCGCTCGGCGACTACCTGCGTTTCCTGGGCGGCCTTGCCCGGGTGCAGCACGCGACGCTGGGCACGTTGCCGCCCCTGCCGCCGGCGGACGAGTCAGAGCTTGCCCTCCGCATCACGCACGCCATGCCGCCGCTGTCGCCGCAGGACCTCGACGGCGATGCGATCTTCGCCGAGACCCTGGACCGGATCCTTGCCGGCGTGGCGACGCTCGATGCTGCCCTGGTGCCCGAGGCTGCCCGCGACGCCGCGGCCCGCCTTGCCGGCCTGTCCGGCCCGGAGCGCACCGCCCTCGCGACCTCGATCGCCGCCAGCGCCTTTCCGGCCGACCAGCTCGGGGAATCCGTGTTCGCCGCCGCGGCGCTCCAGGTCCACCTCGCCCGCCGCGCCGCAGCCCTCGACGTCGGCGCGCTCAAGGCGGTCGCGGACGGCGTGTGCC
>JBPBQX010000326.1:0-1902 GCA_050955025.1 Janthinobacterium lividum | reverse complement strand
GCCGAGCCGGCCACGCAGCTGAGCGCGAAGCCGAGGACGAACCGGGGCGAGCGCGGCTCCAGGGCGTAGCAGGCCAGCATGGCGGAGACGGCGAGGAGGCCGAACAGGGTCAGCGCGTCCATGCGCCGTGAACTCCGGGGCGGCGGCGGGGTTTTCCTCGCGCGCCGCGTGTCCGAGAGTGCGGAGCGTTTTGGGGGCTGCCGCGCAGGCCCGGGTCTCGACAGGAAGCACAGCATGGCGACGCGCAGCGTGGCGACGGTTTTCGGCGGCACCGGGTTCATCGGCCGCTACGTGGTCCAGCGGCTGGCGGCGGCGGGGCACGTGGTGCGGGTGGCGGGGCGCGACCCGGAGCTGGCGCAGTCGCTGCGGCCGATGGGGCGGGTCGGGCAGATCGTGCCGTGGTTCGCGCCGCTCGGGCACGACGACGCGGTGCGGCGCGCGGTGGACGGCGCCGCGGTGGTGGTCAACCTGGTGGGGCTGCTGGCGGAGGCGAAGCCGGGGCAGTTCATGCAGGTCCACGCGGAGGGCGCGGGGCGGGTGGCGCGGCACGCGGCCGAGGCGGGGGCGGCGAGGCTGGTGCAGGTCTCGGCGATCGGGGCGGCGGCGGACAGCCCGAGCGAGTACGGGCGCACCAAGGCGGCGGGCGAGGCGGCGGTGCGCGCGGCGTTCCCGGCGGCGGCGGTGCTGCGGCCGTCGCTGGTGTTCGGGGCGGAGGACAAGTTCTTCAACCGGTTCGCGGGGATGGCGCGGGTGCTGCCGGTGATGCCGGTGATCTCGGGGGACAGCCGGTTCCAGCCCGTCTACGTCGGCGACGTGGCGGACGCGGTGATGGCGGGGCTCACGCGCGACGACGCGGCGGGCGGCACCTTCGAGCTGGGCGGGCCGGAGGTGCTGACGTTCCGGGCGATCCTGGCGTGGATCCTGAAGGAGACGCAGCGGCGCCGGCCGCTGCTGGAGATCCCGCCGGCGGTGGCGCGTCTGCAGGCGGCCGTGGCGCAGCGGCTGCCGGGCAGGCCGTTCACGCTGGACCAGCTGACGATGCTGTCGCGCGACAACATGGTGGGCGAGGGGGCGCGCGGGCTTGCGGCGCTGGGGATCGTGGCGACGCCGATCGACGCGGTGGTGCCGGCGTACCTGGACCGCTACCGGGCGGGCGGGGGCAAGCGGGCGCTCGTGCCGGAAGGTCCGATCCGGCCCTAGTTTGGGGGTGTCGGTTTGCGGCGCGGGCTGGGTGCCCGGGTTGCGGGCTGTTTCGGGTCAGTGTCGCTGTCGTATCGGCTTGTTTTCGCTCGCGGGCGGGCCAGCCTCTGCCTAGAGATGGTCGGACAAGCCTGCGTGACCGGCGGGGCCGTGCCGCGAAGACCTTGCACGACGCGTGCCATGCGCGGCGCGACGACCGTGGGCGCGAGGCGCGGCGGGCCGGTCCGGCCGGGCGTGCCGGCGGGGTGGCTGGATTTTGGGCAGGATGCGCGCCGAGCGCCGGTGATCCGGGCGGCCGCAGGTTCGAGGGGGCTTGGATGGCCGATCGCATGCTGCAGTTCGTCAGCCTTCCGCAGCACCAGCCCGACAAGCGCGCGGCCGGGCAGCGCCGCGAGGACTTCGCCGAGATCTACCGCCGCTTCGACACGCCCGAGGCGCGCGCGCAGTCCTCGCGCTGCTCGCAGTGCGGCGTGCCGTTCTGCTCGGTGCACTGCCCGGTGAACAACAACATCCCGGACTGGCTCAAGCTCACCGCCGAGGGACGGCTGGAGGAGGCGTACGAGGTCAGCGCGGCGACCAACACCTTCCCCGAGATCTGCGGCCGCATCTGCCCGCAGGACCGGCTGTGCGAGGGCAACTGCGTCATCGAGAAGGACTTCGAGAGCGTCACCATCGGCGAGGTCGAGCGCTTCATCACCGACC
>JBPBQX010000325.1:0-1917 GCA_050955025.1 Janthinobacterium lividum | reverse complement strand
TAGGGCCCGAACCGCCCCTTCTTGACGATCACCGGCGCGCGGTCCTTCGGGTGCTCGCCCAGCGCGCGCACGCTCGCCAGCTTGCGCGCCAGCACGTCCACGGCGCGGTTCAGCCCGACCGCCAGCACGTCGTCGTCCTTGTCGAGCGAGCCGTAGATCGCGCCCATCTTCACGTACGGCCCGAAGCGCCCGGTGCCCGCCTCGATCGGCTCGCCCGCCTCGGGGTGCGTGCCCACGAAGCGCGGCAGCGACAGCAGCCCGAGCGCCTGCTCCAGCGTCATCGCGTCGCCGTCCATGCCCTTGGGCAGCGAGGTGCGCTTCGGCTTGACCTTCTTGTCTTCGGGGTCCGCCTCGCCCTGCTGCACGTAGAGCCCGTACGGCCCGCGCCGCACGGTGACCATCTGCCCGCCGTCCGGGTTCGCCCCCAGCTCGCGCCGGCCCTCCTTCAGGGTCTCGCCGTCGCCCTCGCCGCCCTCGATCGCCAGCCTGCGCGTGTACTGGCACCCCGGGTAGTTCGAGCACCCGATGAACGACCCGTGCCGCCCGAGCTTGAGCCCGAGCCGCCCCGCGTGGCACGCCGGGCACAGCCGCGGGTCGGTCCCGTCGGCGCGCGCGGGGAAGAAGTGCTCGCCCAGGTCGCCGTCCAGCGCGTCGATGACGTCGGAGATCTTCAGCTCGCGCGTCTGCTCGACCGCCTTGGAGAAGTCGTCCCAGAACGCGTGCATCACCGCGCGCCACTGCGCCGTGCCGTCGCTGATCTCGTCGAGCTGCTCCTCCAGCCCTGCGGTGAAGCCGGTGTCGACGTAGCGCTCGAAGAAGCTCGCCAGGAACGCCGTGACCAGGCGCCCGCGGTCCTCGGGCACGAACCTCTTGTTCTCCATGCGCACGTAGGAGCGGTCGCGCAGTACGGTCAGGATCGAGGCGTACGTCGAGGGACGCCCGATGCCCAGCTCCTCCATCATCTTGACGAGGCTGGCCTCGGAGTAGCGCGGCGGCGGCTGCGTGAAGTGCTGCGACGCGTCCACCTTGGGGCAGGCGAGGGGGTCGCGCTCCGCCATCGGCGGCAGCATCCGGCTCTCCTCCTCCTCGCCCTCGTCGACTCCCTCGCGGTAGAGCCGCAGGAAGCCGTCGAACGCGATGATCGACCCGTTCGCCCGCAGCTTCGGCCCGCCGGGCCTGTCGGGGTTGGCGACCTCGACGATCACCTGGTCCAGCTCGGCCGACTGCATCTGGCTCGCGACCGCGCGCTTCCACACCAGCTCGTACAGCCGCGCCTGCTCGGCGTTGAGGTAGCGCGCCATCTCCTCGGGCGTGCGCGACACGTCGGTCGGCCGCACCGCCTCGTGGGCCTCCTGCGCGTTCTTCGCCTTCGCGTGGTACTCGCGGGGTGCGGCCGGCCGGTAGCGCTCGCCGAACGTCTCGCCGACGTGGTCGCGGATCGCGTCGATCGCCTCGCGCGCCATGGAGACGCCGTCGGTCCGCATGTAGGTGATGAGGCCCGTGGTCTCGCCGCCCAGCTCGATGCCCTCGTAGAGCTGCTGCGCAGCCCGCATCGCCGCCTGCGCGCCCATGCCCAGCTTGCGGCTCGCCTCCTGCTGCAGCGTCGACGTCGTGAACGGCGCCGGCGGGTGGCGCTTCACCCGCCGCCGCTCCACGGAGGCCACCGAGAACCCGCCCGCCTCGACCTGCGCCTTGGCCGCCAGCGCCAGCGGCTCCGCGTTCAGGTCGAACTGGTCGAGCTTGCGCCCGTCCAGGTGCGTCAGCCGCGCCAGGAACGGGGCGCCCGCGGGCGTGGCCATGTGCGCCTCGACCGTCCAGTACTCGCGCGGCCGGAACGCCTCGATCTCCGCCTCGCGCTCGCACACCAGGCGCAGCGCCACGGACTGCACGCGCCCCGCCGAGCGGCTGCCCGGCAGC
>JBPBQX010000324.1:0-2064 GCA_050955025.1 Janthinobacterium lividum | reverse complement strand
CGACCCGCGGACCAGCGCCACGGCGGCGGCGCTGGCCGGGATCGGTGCCACCTCGTTCATCAACCTGCCGGTCAACGATCGCGAGGGTCTGGTCGCGGTGCTGTTCCTCGCGCAGGGAACGGCGCGCGCGTGGACTCCCGAGGACCTCGACTTCATCCGCGAGGTGGCGCACCGCACACACATGGCGGTGGAGCGTCGCCGCGCCGAGCAGGCGCTGCGTCGGCGCGCCGGCGAGTTCGAGGCGCTGGTCGAGAACGTCAGCCAGCTCGCCTGGATGGCCGAGCCGGACGGGCGGGTGTTCTGGTACAACCGTCGCTGGTACGCCTACACCGGGACCGACCTCGCGACGATGCAGGGCTGGGGCTGGCGCGACGTGCACCGCCCCGACCAGGTCGACGCGATCGTCGCGGAGGTGTCCGCGCACTGGGCGCGGGGCGTGGCCTGGGAAGGGGTCTATGCGCTGGGCGGCGCGGACGGGCGGTTCCGGCCGTTCCTGACGCGAGCCGAGCCGATCCGCGACGCCGCCGGCCGGCTGGTGCGCTGGTTCGGCACCAACACCGACATCTCGGCGCAGCTGGAGGCGGAGCAGCGCCTGCGCGAGCTGAACGACACGCTGGAGCAGCGCGTCGCCGACGAGGTGGCCGAGCGGCTCAAGACGCAGGAGCAGCTGCGCCAGGCGCAGAAGATGGAGGCCGTGGGCCAGCTCACCGGCGGGCTGGCGCACGACTTCAACAACCTGCTCACCGGGATCACCGGGAGCATGGAGCTGCTGCGCGCGCGCATCGCCCAGGGCCGCACGACGGAGCTGGAGCGCTACCTGCTGGCCGCGGAGGGCGCGGCGCGGCGGGCGGCGGCGCTCACGCATCGGCTGCTGGCGTTCTCGCGGCGCCAGACGCTGTCGCCGCAGGTCACGGACGTCGAGCGGCTGGCGGCGGGGATGGAGGAGCTGGTGCGTCGCACCGTGGGCCCGGCGATCGAGGTGCGCTTCGTGGCCGGGCCCGCGCTGTGGCGCACGCTGGTCGACCAGAGCCAGCTGGAGAACGCGCTGCTCAACCTGTGCATCAACGCCCGCGACGCGATGCCGGACGGCGGCCGCATCACCGTGGAGACGGCGAACCGGCGCATCGACGCCGCGGACGGGCGCGACCTGCCGCCGGGCGAGTACGTGTCGCTCGCGGTCAGCGACACCGGCAGCGGCATGACCGCCGAGGTGATGGCCAAGGCGTTCGACCCGTTCTTCACCACCAAGCCTCTCGGCGAGGGCACCGGGCTCGGGCTGTCGATGATCTACGGCTTCACCCAGCAGTCGGGCGGGCAGGCCAGGATCCATTCCGTCGTCGGGCGAGGGACCACAGTGCGCCTGTTCCTGCCGCGCCATCTCGGCGCCGAGGAGGCCGTGGAGGAGGGAGCCGGGCCGGCGTCGGCCGCACCTCGCGCGGCGCCGGGCGCGACGGTGGTCGTCGTGGACGACGAGGCGACGGTGCGCATGCTGGTGGCCGAGGTGCTCGGGGAGCTGGGCTACCGCACGCTGGAGGCGGGCGACGGCGCGGCCGGGCTGCGGCTGCTGGAAGGCGCGGGCCGGGTCGACCTGCTGGTCACCGACGTGGGGCTGCCGGGAGGGCTGAACGGGCGCCAGGTCGCGGACGCGGCGCGGCGGCTGCGGCCGGGGCTCAAGGTGCTGTTCATCACGGGATACGCAGAGGCGGCGGTGGTCGGGCACGGGCACCTCGACGCGGGCATGCACGTGCTGACCAAGCCGTTCACGCTCGACACGCTGGGGGCACGGGTGAAGGAACTCGTAGGATAGGTTGAGGCTCCGCCTCAAACTCCGCCAAAGGCTGCGCCCTTGGAACGCATCCCTTAAGTAAGGGGATCAAAGGGTCCTCGGACCCTTTGCGGGTTCGGGCAGGGCCCGACCTTGCTTCCCTACGCCTCGGCCAGCTTCTCCCGGCTGGCGCGGACGCGGTCGACGCGCCGGCCGTCCATCGCCAGGACCTCGAACATCCAGCCGGCGAAGGCGATGCGGTCCCCTGCCCTGGGCACGCGCTGCAGCAGCGCCAGCAG
>JBPBQX010000323.1:0-2091 GCA_050955025.1 Janthinobacterium lividum | reverse complement strand
CTGGCGGATGCGGGCGCGCCGCGCTTCGCGAGCAGCCGTGGTGGCCAGTTCGCGAAGCAGGGTCGCAAGGCCAACGCCGCGGGCGTGTGCCTGCGCTTCCAGCTCGTCGCGGACATCGTCGTCAAGGCGGATCGAGATCGGAACGCCCATGGCTACTCTCATCAAGTGCAGAGGCACGCTACGTCAGCGTAGTTGTCTGCCGCAATCTTTCGTCGCCTCCTTTGGGGCGTTCTGCCCCGAACAAGCATTTTACGATTCGTCAAACGGAGGGACACTGTTGGCGAAGTCAGGAGCGCATGGGCCGGCGGGGGCGTAGGCTTGGTAGCCGTCTTGGAGGCTGCCCATGTCACTGCCATCGCAGCCGCTCCCGTCCGTGCCTGACGACACCATCCGCGTTGCGCATGCCGCGTTCCGGCGTGGCAACTCGTATGTGCTCCTGAGGGACAGGCTCGGCGCCGTGTTCGCTGACGCCGACTTTGCCGACCTCTATCCCCGACTTGGCCAGCCTGCTTATGCACCGTGGCGCCTCGCCCTCGTGACCCTCATGCAGTTCCGCGAGGGCTTGAGCGACCGTCAGGCAGCCGACGCCGTCCGGGGCCGGATCGACTGGAAATACCTGCTCGCCCTCGACCTGGCCGACGCCGGCTTCGACTTCTCGGTGCTCTGCGAGTTCCGCGCCCGGCTGCTCCAGCATGAGGCCACGGAGCGCCTGCTGACCTGCCTGCTGACGGCTGCCCGCGAGGGCGGGCTGTTGAAGGCCCGCGGCCGTAGCCGCACGGACAGCACGCATGTGCTTGCTGCCGTGCGTGACCTGAACCGGCTGGAGCTGGTAGGCGAGACGCTGCGGGCGGCGCTGAACGCCATTGCCGCCACAGCGCCTGACTGGCTGCGCGCCATCGCACCCAAGGACTGGCACAGGCGCTACGACCGCCGGGTCGAGGACATGCGCCTGCCCGACACTGGTCCGAGGCGCGAAGCCTATGCCGTCCAGGTCGGAGTGGATGGCTTCGTGCTGCTCGACGCGGTGGACTGTGCGGGCACGCCGCCAGACGCAGCGGCGTTGCCGCAGGTGGCCGTGCTGCGACGCGTGTGGACGCGCCACTTCGAGCGGGACGGGTCGGAGGACGACATCGGCGGAGACGAGCAGGCCAGCCGCAATGTGCGGATGCGGCCGGTGCAGGGCCGCGGCCCCGGCGACCGGGTGGAGTCACCCTACGACAGTGATGCCCGGTTCCGGTCCAAGCGCAGCACGAGCTGGACGGGCTACATGGTCCACCTCACCGAGACCTGCGACGAGGGCATGCCGCATCTGGTCGTGCACGCCGACACCACGCCCGCCAACGTGCACGAGGCGCAGCGAACGGCACCGATCCACGACGCGCTCGCCGCAAAGGATCTGGCCCCGTCCGAGCACCTGGTGGACTCGGCCTACGTCAGCGCCGACCACCTTGTCACCGCACGCGCGCGGCACGGCATCGACCTGGTCGGCCCCGGGCGGCGCAACCTGAGCTGGCAAAGCCGCAGCGGGAGCAACGCGTTTGCCCTGGACGACTTCGCGGTTGATTGGGACCGCAAGATCGCCCGCTGTCCCGAGGGCAAGGAGAGTGCCGGTTGGACAAGCGGCCCCAGGCACCGAGGATCGGGCAGCATCATCCATGTGCAGTTCCGCGCGGCCGATTGTCGGGCCTGTCCCTCGCGCGCCCGCTGCACCCGGTCGCGCTCGAAGTACTACGGCCGGGTCCTGGCGGTAATGCCGCGACCCGAGCACGAGGCTCTTGCCGCCACCAGGGCGCGCGAGGGCACGGCGGAAGGCAAGCGCCTGTATGCGCAACGCAACGGTATCGAGGGCACCCTCTCGCAAGCCGTGCGCGCCTTTGGTTTGCGCCGGGCGCGCTACTGCGGCCTGCCCAAGGCGGGCCTGCAGCACGTGGCCACCGCCGCGGCCCTCAACCTCGACCGTCTCGCAGCGTGGTTCGCCGGACGACCACTTGCACCAACCCGCACATCGCGCTTCGCCGCACTCGCCGCCTGAACAGCCACTTCGCCAACAGTGTCCGTCCGTTTGAAAGAGTGACACAGCTATTTTCTTAG
>JBPBQX010000322.1:0-2189 GCA_050955025.1 Janthinobacterium lividum | reverse complement strand
CGCCGGCGTGATCGCGTTCATCGTGTTCATGGAGCGCGCCCAGCGCCGCGTCGTCGTGCAGTACCCCAAGCGCCAGGTCGGCTCCCGCATGTTCGGCGGCGACTCGACGCACATGCCGCTCAAGGTGAACACCGCCGGCGTGATCCCGCCGATCTTCGCCAGCTCGATCCTGCTGATCCCGGCGACGATCTCCGGCTTCTCCGGCAACACGAACGGCTGGCTCGGCACGATCGGCAGCGCCTTCGCCCACGGCCAGCCGCTCTACATGCTCGGCTACGCGGCCATGATCATCTTCTTTAGCTACTTCTACACCGCCGTCGTCTTCAACCCGGAGGAGACGGCCGACAACCTCAAGAAGTACGGCGGCTTCATCCCCGGCATCCGCCCGGGCAGCAACACGGCGCGCTACTTCGACACCGTGCTGACCCGCCTGACCACGATCGGCGCGCTGTACCTGGTTGCGGTGTGCCTGCTGCCGGAGATCCTGATCAGCCGCTACGGCGTGCCCTTCTCCTTCGGCGGCACCAGCCTGATGATCATCGTCTCCGTGACCATGGACACGGTGGTGCAGATCCAGTCGCACCTCCTCGCGCACCAGTACGACGGCCTGATCCGCAAGCCGAAGACGCGGGGGGCGCGCCGTTGAACCTGATCCTCCTGGGCCCGCCCGGCGCGGGGAAGGGCACGCAGGCCAAGCGCCTGGAGCAGCGCTACGGCGTGGTGCAGATCGCCACCGGTGACATGCTCCGCGCCGAGGTCGCCGCCGGCAGCGAGTTGGGGCAGAAGGCCAAGGCGATCATGGCGTCCGGGCAGCTCGTGTCCGACGCCCTGATCATCGACATGCTGGAGCACCGCCTGCAGCAGCCTGACTGCGCGCGTGGCTTCATCCTCGACGGCTTCCCGCGCACCGTGCCGCAGGCCGAGGCGCTCGACGCGCTGCTCGCCCGCCTGGGCAAGCGCCTGGACGCCGTGGTCGAGCTGAAGGTCGACGACGCCGCCCTGGTGGAGCGCATCGCCGGCCGCTTCACCTGCGCCTCCTGCGGCGCCAGCTACCACGACAGCTTCCGGCCGCCCGCGCACGCCGGCACCTGCGACGTGTGCGGCTCGACGCAGTTCGTCCGCCGCCCCGACGACACGCGCGAGACCGTCGCCGCACGGCTGGAGGTCTACGCGCGCCAGACCGCGCCGATCCTGCCGCACTACCGCGCGCTGGGCACCCTGCACCAGGTCGACGGCATGGCGGAGATGGACGACGTCACCGCAGGCCTCATTGCCCTGCTCGACGACCTGGCCGGCGCACCCCCGCTCACGCAGAGTTGACCAGGGCGCGTTGACTCGGGGCGCGCCGGCAGTATAGTCCGCGCCCTTGGCGGTCCCTGATTGGTGGCCGCTTCCGGCGTTTGAGGCCCGCGCACTTTCGCGGACCGATCCATTGACCAAGCAGTCCGGCACCTCCAGCCGGCCCGAGGAGCGACAGCGTGGCGCGTATTGCCGGCGTGAACATCCCCACCAACAAGCGGGTCGTCATCAGCCTCCGCTACATCTATGGCATTGGGCCGACCCGGGCCCAGACGATCTGCACGACCCTGGGCATCCCCGCCGAGCGCCGCGTGAACCAGCTCTCCGACGACGAGGTGCTGCGCATCCGCGAGTACATCGACCGCGACCTGCGCGTCGAGGGCGACCTCCGCCGCGAGGTGGCCATGAACATCAAGCGCCTCATGGATCTCGGCTGCTACCGCGGCCTGCGCCACCGTCGCGGCCTGCCCGTTCGCGGCCAGCGCACCCACACCAACGCCCGCACCCGCAAGGGCAAGGCCGTGGCGATCGCCGGCAAGAAGAAGGTCACGAAGTAGCCTCCGGGCCGCTTCCCGCCTTCGCCTGCAGCACCTTGCGCGCCCGATCCGGCGCGCCCGACCCTAGGACACCATCGCCATGGCGAAGCCCGCCTCCGGTTCCTCGCGGCCCCGCCGCAAGGAGCGCAAGAACATCAGCTCCGGCGTGGCGCACGTCGCCGCGACCTTCAACAACACGATGATCACCATCACCGACGCGCAGGGCAACACCATCGCCTGGTCGTCGGCCGGCGCCCAGGGCTTCAAGGGCAGCCGCAAGTCCACGCCGTACGCCGCCCAGATGGCCGCCGAGGACGCGGGCAAGAAGGCGCGCGAGCACGGCATGGAGACGCT
>JBPBQX010000321.1:0-2243 GCA_050955025.1 Janthinobacterium lividum | reverse complement strand
GCGACCACGCGCGCCGCGTCGGCGGCCCCCGCGATCGCCGGGTTCTGCACCTGCCAGCCGGCGCCGCGGAAGAAGTCGCTCAGCATCGACAGCCCCAGCGAGTGCTGCTCCCCCGGCGCCGCGACCAGCAGCGCCAGCCCCGCCACCCCCCCCTCGGCACGCTCCGCCGCGCCGTCCGGCGCAGCCTCGCCGGCGCCGTCCCGGCCCCCGGGCGCGAGCGCATGCAGCAGCCGGTGCAGCTGCACCGCCGCCAGCGTCACCTCGGTGAACGAGCAGCGGTCCTCGACCCACAGGTCGCCCAGATGGCGAGCGGCGCCGCTCAGCAGCTCCAGGCAGATCGTCTCGACCGCGACGCCCTGGGCGCGGCACGCGGCGACACACGCGGCCGCCGCCGTCGCCGGGTCCGGGCCGAGCAGCGCGCCCACCAGCGCCAGCACCGCCTCCGGGGTGACGCGTGGCGCCGTCCCCGTGTCCCCCGGCGGCAGGCCGCCATTGTCCGCCCCGCCGGTCCCGCGCGCCGGGCCTTCCGCCGCCAGCGCCACCGCGTGCGTCGCCAGCGAGGCCGGGCGAGCCGCATGCGCCGAAAGCAGGCGCGGCACCACCTCGCGCTCCACCGCACGCAGGATCGCGCTCACGCGACGCCGGCGGATCGCCGCCTCGTCGGACAGGGCGCTGCGCTCCAGCGACCCCGCGAGCCGCTCCGCCAGGGCATCGTCGGAAGCCGAACCGCGCGCGGCGGAGACGCCGCCGTGCCCGCCTGCCGCGCAGGACGCACGGCCGCTGCACTGCATCGAGGAAAGCCCAGGCGTGAAGCCCTGCTGCGTCATGCGGTTCTCCGGCGGCTCGCGGCGGCGGCATCTGAAACGATCCGGGCGCCAAGTGTCAATTCTGATTTACGTCAATCTTGCTTGACAGTCCGTAAGGCCGGGCCCTAGCGTTTGCGGGCGGCAAGTCCTGCCGTGCGGTGCGGGAATGCCGCACCAGGCGGTCCCTCCGGTGCCGCGCCCAAGGGACGGCAGGGCTGCTCCGGGCCTCGGTTTCGCTGGGTTCCACAGTGCGGCGTCAAGGATGGCGGCCATGAGCAACAGCCTGAACAACTTCCTCAACAGCTACGTCAGCTTCCAGTGGACCCCCACCACGGGCCAGCGTGTCCTGGCCACCGTGCGGCCCAGGCTCGCGCGCCCCGCCCCGGCGCCGCCGCGCCCGCTCTACACTCCCGAGCAGCGCCGCCGGCGCGACGAGTCCCCGTGGACGCTGGTGCAGGGCCTGCTGGCCCCGCTGCAGTTCCTGGTGTTCCTGGTGAGTTGCGCGCTCGTGCTGCGCACCCTGGCCACCGGCGCCGGCTACGAGGCCGCCACCGTGTCGATCCTGGTCAAGGTCGCGCTGCTCTACACGATCATGGTCACCGGATCGGTGTGGGAGAAGGAGGTGTTCGGCCGCTACCTGTTCGCCCCCGCCTTCCTGTGGGAGGACCTGATCTCCTTCCTGGTGCTCGCCCTGCACACCGCCTACGTCGCGGCGCTGCTGACCGGCGCGCTGCGCCCCGGCTCGCTGCTGCTCCTGGCGCTGGCCGCCTACGCCTCCTACCTCGTGAACGCCGCGCAGTTCGTGCTGAAGATGCGTGCGGCGCGGCGCGAGCTGCCGGTCCCCGCCGCGTTCCGTTCGGCGCGGTAGCCGGGCGATGGCCGACGCCGCCACCCTCGACGCGGCCGGGCCCGGGCCCGGCATCGCCGGCGCGCTTAGCGGCTGCGCTGCGCTGCCGGCGCGCGCCCCGCCCCCCGAGGTGCTGCGCGAGCGCGGCCAGCGCGAGGTGTTCTGCGGCTTGACCGGCATCGTCTGGCTGCACCGCCGCATCCAGGACGCGTTCTTCCTCGTCGTGGGCAGCCGCACCTGCGCCCACCTGCTGCAGTCCGCCGCCGGCGTGATGATCTTCGCCGAGCCCCGCTTCGCCACCGCGATCATCGAGGAGCGCGACCTCGCCGGCCGCGCCGACATGGACGACGAGTTGGACCGCGTGGTCGACCGCCTGCTCGAGCGCCGCCCCGACATCCGCATGCTGTTCCTGGTCGGCTCCTGCCCCTCCGAGGTCATCAAGCTCGACCTCTCGCGCGCCGCCGCCCGCCTGTCGCGCCGCTTCCTGCCGTCCTGCCGCGTGCTGAGCTACTCCGGCTCCGGCATCGAGACGACCTTCACCCAGGGCGAGGACGCCTGCCTCGCCTCCCTGGTCCCCGAGCTGCCCCACA
>JBPBQX010000320.1:0-2310 GCA_050955025.1 Janthinobacterium lividum | reverse complement strand
CGCGTCGGCTCCGCCAGCTCGGACAACGGCACCGTGGTGCCCTCCGGCGCGCAGGTCGGCCTGGGCGTCAAGACGGCCGCGATCTACCGCATCACCGAGCAGGGCAACATCCAGCAGACCGGCAACAGCCTCGACCTCGCGATCCAGGGCCACGGCTACTTCCAGATCACGCTCCCGTCCGGCGACACCGCCTACACCCGCGACGGCACGCTCGGCATGGCGCCGGACGGCACCATCGTCACCGCCGACGGCTACCCGGTCGCGCCCGGCATCACCGTGCCCAACAACGCCACCGCGGTCACCGTGAACGGCGCGGGCCAGGTGCAGGCCACCATCGCCGGCTCGACGACGCCCACAACGCTGGGCCAGATCCAGCTCGCGACCTTCCCCAACGAGGCCGGCCTCGACGCGCAGGGCGACAACCTGTTCCTGCAGAGCGGCGCGTCGGGCAACGCGGTCACCGGCGTCCCCGGCGCGCCCGGCTTCGGCACCACGATGCAGGGCTTCGTGGAGACCTCAAACGTCAACGTCGTCACCGAGATCAGCAGCCTGATCACCGCCCAGCGCGCCTACGAGATGAACAGCAAGGTCATCACCGCCTCCAACGACATGCTGCAGACGCTGACGCAGCTGCGGTGATCGGGGTGCGCGCGCGCCTCCTCCTGCTGGCCGGGCTGCTCGCGGCCTCCGCAGTGCTCCCGGGCGCGGTCCCGCCCGCGGGCGCCGCCGCCGCCACGCCGACGCTGCGGCCGTTCGCCGCGGTGAAGGGGGCCTCGGTGCGCCTGTCCGACCTGTGGGACGGCGTGGACGCGGCGTCCGACCGCGCGCTCGGCCCGGCGCCGCTGCCGGGCGCGCGCTTCACCGTGGAGTCGGCGCAGCTGGTCGCGATCGCCCGCCAGTTCGGCATCGAGTGGCACCCCGCCTCCGCGTCCGACCAGGCCGTCGTCACGCGCGAGGGCCGGCCGATGCCGCGCGAGGCGGTGCTCGCCCTGCTGCGCCCTGCCCTGCTCTCCGCCGGCGCGCCGCAGACGGTCGAGATCGAGCTGCCCGGCTTCGTCGCCCCCGTCCTGCCGGCCGACGGCAGCGTGCAGCCCGAGATCGCGCAGCTCGACTACGACGCCGTCACCGGTCGCTTCACCGCCCTGCTGTCCTGCGCGATCGAGGGGGCCGAGCCGCTGCACGCCCGGGTTGCCGGCACCGCGGTGGCGATGATCGACATGCTCGTCCTTGCCCGGCGCGTGCCGCCTGGGACGCTGCTGGACCCCGCCGACCTCGTCACCGCCCACGTCCGCCTCGCCACCACGCACGTCGCGGTGGTCGAGCTGCCGGAGCAGGCGCGCGGCATGGCCCTGCGGCGCCCCCTCGTGCCGGGGCAGCCGATCCCGCTGGCCGACCTGGTGCGCCCGCCCGCGGTCACGCGCGGCGCGCTGGTCACGATGCAGCTCGACGGCCAGGGCATCTCGCTGTCCGCCCAGGCGCAGGCCATGGACGACGGCGCGGTCGGCGAGCGCATCCGCGTGCTCAACCCCACGTCGCGCGCCGTGCTCGCCGCCCTGATCGACGCGCCCGGCCACGTGCACGTCCTGCCCGGCAGCGCGCCGCTGGTCCCTGCCGCCGGCGTGCGGCCCCCCGCCACCTTCGCCGAGGCGCTGCCGCGATGATCCGTGCCCTTCCCTGGCTGCTGGTCCTGGCGCTGCCGGCCTGCGGCACCCTGTCCACGCTGTCCGAGGTGGGCCGCCCGCCCGCCATGACGCCGTCCGGCGACCCGACGCAGAGCGCCGACTACCGCCCGATGACGCTGCCCATGCCGCGCTCCCAGGGCGCGCCCGCCGAGGCCAACAGCCTGTGGCGCTCGGGCAGCCGCGCCTTCTTCAAGGACCAGCGCGCCGCCCAGGTCGGCGACATCCTCACCGTGGTCGTCAACATCACCGACGCGGCCGACGTGGAGAACGGCAGCAACGTCACCCGCAGCGGCAGCGAGGCGCTCGGCGTGCCGAACCTGTTCGGCCTGCAGGGCTCGATCCCCAAGCTGCTCGCGCAGACGGCGGCCACCTCGCTGCTGTCGACCAGCTCGTCCAACGCCAACACCGGCACCGGCAAGATCAAGCGCAACGAGACCGTGACGCTGCGCCTCGCCGGCCTGGTCACGCAGGTCATGCCCAACGGCAACCTCGTGGTGCAGGCACGCCAGGAGGTCCGGGTGAACAGCGAGCTGCGCGACCTCTCGGTCAGCGGCGTCGTGCGGCCGCAGGACATCGCCAGCGACAACACCGTGCTGCACGACCGCATGGCGGAGGCGCGCATCTCCTA
>JBPBQX010000319.1:0-2661 GCA_050955025.1 Janthinobacterium lividum | reverse complement strand
GCGCGCAGCCCGCGCACGATCAGCGCCGCCCCGTGCTGGCGCGCGAAGTCGATCAGCAGGCACTCGAAGCCGACCACCTCGATGGCCGTGCCGGTGCGCGCGGCCAGCGCCGCCACCTCGGCGACCACCAGCTCGACCCGCTCGTCCAGCCCGAACATCGGCGACTTGCCGGTGTTGACCGCAACCCCCACCACCAGCCGGTCCACCAGCCGCGCCGCGCGCCCGATGATGTCGAGGTGCCCGTTGGTCACCGGGTCGAAGGTCCCGGGATAGACGCCCACGCGCAGCGGCGGCGCGGGCGGGACCGCCGGCACGGGCGCGGCGTCAGACACCGCGGGGCAGCCCGCCGCCGTCCTCCCCGGACGGGTCGGGCGCGTCCGTCGGCCCGTCGCCGGAGTGGTCGTCGTGCGGACCGCCCCCGACGCCGCCGCCGCCCTCGCCGCTCGACGGCATGTCCACGGCAGGGCCGTTGCCGGGACCGCGGCCGTCCGACGCGTCGTCGCCGCTGCCGCCGGGCTCCAGGCCGCCGTCCGTGTCCGGCTGCCCGGGCCCCGACGCCGCCTCGGGCGCGATGTCATCGGGGCCGGCCGCGGGCTCGAGCACGGGGAACACGCTGGTGACGTGCTCGCCCTTGTCGCAGCGGAACAGCGTCACGCCCATGGTCTGGCGCGCGGTGATGCGCACCTGGTCGGCGGGCACGCGGATCAGCCGGCCGGCGTCGGTGACCAGCATCACGTCGTCGCCGCGCCGCACGGGAAGCGTGGCGACCACCTCGGTCCCGGTGCGCGCGGAGAGCAGGATGTTGGTGATCCCCTGCCCACCCCGCCCGGTCACGCGGTAGTCGTACGCCGAGGAGCGCTTGCCGAAGCCGCCGTTGGTGACGGTGAGCAGGACCTCCTCGCGCTCCTCCATGTCGCGCATCTGCGCGGGCGAGAGCGTCAGGTCCGGGTCGACGGCCGCCTCGTCGGCGCCGGTCTCCGCCGGCGCCTCCTCGGTCTCGATGGCGGCGGCGACCTCGCGGGCGACCGCGGTGCCCGGCTCGGCCTCGGCGGCGACCTCCGCGGCCTCCTCCTCCAGCCCGCCGCTGCGGCGGCGCAGGGCGGCGGCGCGCAGGAAGGCCGCGCGTTCGGCGACGCTGGCGTCGACGTGGGTCAGCACGGACAGGCTGTTCACCTCGTCGCCCTTGGCCAGGCGGATGCCGCGCACGCCGGAGCTGTCGCGGCCCGCGAACACGCGCACCGAATCGTCGGTGAGCTGGAATCGCATGCAGCGTCCCAGGCGCGTCGACAGCATCACGTCGTCGCCCTCGCGGCAGGTGGCCACGCCGATCAGCCGGTCGCCCTCGTCGAGCTTCATCGCGATCAGCCCGGACGTGCGGATGCGCCCGAAGTCGGACAGCCGGTTGCGCCTGACGCCGCCGCTCGCGGTGGCGAACAGCAGGTGCAGCCGGTCCCACAACGCGGCGTCGAGCGGCAGCGGCAGCACGGTGGTGACGCTGTCCGCGCCCAGCTCGGGCAGCAGGTTGACCAGGGCGCGGCCCTTCGCGGTCGGGCTCGCCTCGGGCAGGCGCCACACCTTCTCGCGGAACGCCTTGCCGCCGGAGGAGAAGAACAGCACCCACTGGTGCGTGTGCGCGTTGAACGAGCGCGTCACCACGTCGTCGCCGCGCGTGCCCGCCGCGGTGCGCCCGCGCCCGCCGCGGTTCTGCGCCCGGTAGGTCTCGAGCGGGGTGCGCTTGATGAAGCCGTCGCGGGTGATGGTGACGACCATCTGCCCCGGCTCGATCAGGCTCTCGTCGTCCTGGTCGGCGGCGGCGTCCACAATCTGCGTCTGGCGCGGGCTCGCGATCAGCGCGCGCACGGCGAGCAGCTCGGCCTCCATGACCTCCATGCGCCGCGGCCGGCTCGCGATGATGTCCAGCAGGTCGGCGATGCGCGCCGCCACCTCGCTCAGCTCGGCCTGGATCCTGTCGCGCTCCAGCCCGGTCAGGCGCTGCAGGCGCAGCTCCAGGATGCCGCGCGCCTGCGCCTCGGTCAGCCGCACGGTCGCGCCGTCGGGGTGGTCGGTGACCAGGTTGCCGCTGTCGTCGATCAGGCGCAGCAGCGGCAGCACGTCGCCCGACGGCCAGTCGCGCGTCATCAGCGCCGCGCGCGCGGACGCCCCGTCCGGCGCCGCGCGGATCAGGCGGATCACCTCGTCGATGTTGGACACCGCGATCGCCAGGCCCACGAGCAGGTGCGCCCGCTCGCGCGCCTTCATCAGGTCGAAGCGCGAGCGCCGCAGGATCACCTCTTCGCGGAACGTCACGAAGCACATCAGCGCGTCGCGCAGCCCCATCAGGCGCGGGCGGCCGTTGTCGAGCGCCAGCATGTTGATGCCGAAGCTCGTCTGCAGCGAGGTGAACCGGTAGAGCTGGTTCAGCACCACCTCCGGCGTCGCCTCGCGCTTCAGCTCGATCACCAGGCGCATGCCGGAGCGGTCGCTCTCGTCGCGTATGTCGCTGATGCCCTCCACGGTCTTGGAGCGCACGAGGTCGGCGATGCGCTCCTGCAGCGTGGCCTTGTTCACCTGGTACGGCAGCTCGGTGACCACGATCATGAAGCGGTTGCCGCGCATCTCCTCGAACGCCGCGCGCGCCCGGATGATGATCGAGCCGCGCCC
>JBPBQX010000318.1:0-2745 GCA_050955025.1 Janthinobacterium lividum | reverse complement strand
CGGTGTGGATCAGCACCTACACCCGCCACCTGCAGCGCCAGATCGACGCCGAGCTGGCCCGCCTGCACCCCGTCGCCGCCGAGCGCCGCCGCCGCGTCGTGGTCCGCAAGGGCCGCGAGAACTACCTGTGCCTCCTCAACATGGAGGAGGCCGTCAACGCCAGCCTCGCCGGCGGCGGTTTTGCTCCTGGCAACAGCTTCGGCGCCCACGACGGCCTCGGCGGCGGCCCCACCCCGTCGCGCGGCGCGGCCACCTCCACGATCCCCCTCGCCCTCCTCGCCCGCTGGGCCCTGGCCACCAACGACGGCGACCTGCAGGGCGGCGACCTCCCCGGCTGGTTCGCCGAGCTGTTCGGCCCCTCCGCCGCCACCGGCCTCGCCGACCGCCGCGGCGAGTGCATCCACGGCGCCTGCCCCCACTACAAGGCGTGCTACGTCGAGCACACGATCCGCCGCGCCCGCACCGCCGACCTGGTCATCGCCAACCATGCCCTCGTCATGGCGCAGGCCGCCTGGGCGAGCCCTGCGGCCGGCGGCGGCGACGCGGGCGACGAGGCCCTGCCCACGCGCTACGTGTTCGACGAGGGCCACCACATCTTCGCCGCCGCCGACAGCGCCTTCTCCGCCGAGCTGTCCGGCCTGGAGGCCGCCGAGCTGCGCCGCTGGCTGCTCGGCGCGGAAGGCGGCCGGTCCCGCGCCCGCGGCCTGCGCCGCCGCCTCGACGACCTGGTCGCCGACCGCCCGCAGCTGGAGGCCCCGCTCGACGCCGCCCTGCTCGCCGCCCGCGCCCTGCCCGCCCCCGGCTGGTCCCTGCGCCTGTCCGAGGACGACCCCGCCACCCCCGCACCCGCCCCGCACCCCGCCCCCCGCGCGCCCGACCCTGCCGACGCCCCGGAACCCGCCGCCCTGACCGGCCCCCCCGCCGAGAACCCCACCGAGGCCTTCCTCCGCCTGCTGCGCCGCCAGATCCTCGCCCGCATCGCCGGCAGCGCGGACTCCGCCCGCGCCGCCCAGTTCGCCCCCGAGTGCGACCTGCACCCCGTGCCCGAGCCCCTCGCCCGCGCCGCCGAGCGCCTGGAGCGCGCGCTCGGCCGCATCGCCGAGCCCCTGCGCACCCTGCAGGAGCGCCTCGCCGCCCGCCTCGACGACGAGGCCGAGGACCTCGACCCCGCCACCCGCGCCCGCATCGAGGCCATGAGCCGCACCCTGCGCCGCCGCGGCGCCGGCCGCCTCGACGCCTGGCGCGCCATGCTCCGCGCCACCGCCGAGGACCCGCCCGCCCCGGGCGCGCGCCCCGAGCACGTCCACCTCCTGCGCCTCGACCGACGCCGCGCCCCCGGCCCGCGCGGCGACGCCCCGCTCCCCGACGGCCGCCCCGCCGCCGCCATGCTCGACCGCGACGTCGGCCTGCACCGCCACTGGCTCGACCCGACGATCCCCTTCGCCGCCACCCTGGCCACCGCCGCCCACGGCCTGCTCGTCACCTCTGCCACCCTGCGCGACGACCCCGAGGGTGCCGCCGCCGAGCCCGCCTGGGCCGCCGCCGAGGCCCGCGTCGGCGCCACCCACCTGCCCTCGCCCCCGCTCCGCGCCGCCCTCGCCTCCCCCTTCGACTACGCCGCCCAGACCCGCTGCTTCGTGGTCAACGACCTCGCCCCCAACGACCCCGCCGCCCTGGCCGGCGCCTTCCGCGCGCTGTTCCAGGCCTCGGGCGGCGGCGGGCTGGGCCTGTTCACCGCGATCTCGCGCCTGCGCGCCACCCACGCGCGCATCGCCCCCGCGCTGGAGGACGCCGGCATCCCGCTGCTCGCCCAGCACGTCGACGCCATGGACAATGCGACCCTGATCGACGTGTTCCGCTCCGAGGAGCACTCCTGCCTGCTCGGCACGGACGCGATGCGCGACGGCGTCGACGTCCCCGGCCGCGCGCTGCGCCTGGTGGTGTTCGAGCGCGTTCCCTGGCCCCGCCCCGACATCCTGCACCGCGAGCGCCGCCTGCACCTGTCCGGCGGCGACACCACCGGCTTCGACGACCGCGAGGCCCGCCTGCGCCTGCGCCAGGCCTTCGGCCGCCTGATCCGCACCGCCACCGACCGCGGCGTCTTCGTCCTCCTCGACCGCCGCACCCCCACGCGCCTGCTGTCCGCCTTCCCCCCCGGCGTCGCCGTCCAGCGCGCCGGCCTCGCCGAGACCGTCGCCGGCGTCCGCGACTTCCTCGCTTGACCCTGTCCGCCGCGCCACACGCGCCACAGCAGGCCTGTCCTGCCGCGCAGGACAAGGCCCCGAAAAAGCCGCCCTTCGTCCTGCCGCGCAGGACAAACGACCCCTGTTTTGTCCTGCGCGGCAGGACAGAAAACCCCCGCTCCGTCCTGCGCGGCAGGACAGGCAAGCATGGGCTCTGCCCAAACCCGCAAAGGGTCCGAGGACCCTTTGATCCCTTGACCTAGGGAAGCCATCCAAGGGGCCTCCCTTGGCGGAGTTTGAGGCAGCGCCTCATGCTTGCTTCCTCCCGTGGCACACGATCCCGCCACCGGCCTTGCCATCCGCCGCCCCCGGAGGCACGGTCCGCCGTGTCACGTCAGGAAGTTCCAGGCCATGCTCGCTCGCGTCGGTTTCGATGCCCAGGAGGCTCTGATCTGCACGATGGTCCTGGTCGCCGCGGCCGAGGGCGGCATCTCCGACCGCGAGATCGGCGTGATGGCCGGCCTGGTGCAGACGCTGCCCGCCTTCCGGACCTTCACGACCG
>JBPBQX010000317.1:0-2756 GCA_050955025.1 Janthinobacterium lividum | reverse complement strand
TGGGCCGCGTCATGGCCGAGGACCTCGCCCAGCGCCTGCCGGGCACGCAGGTCACCACCGCGCAGGGCGTGATCTCGGCGCACCCGGACCTGCTCGTCGAGCTGCAGGTGGACCGCTTCGACTCGGGGCACGACAACACGCTCACCCTGTCGGCACAGGTCTCCGTGCTGCGCGCCAGCGACCGCGCGGCGCTGGCGACCCGCTCGTTCCGGCTCACGGCCGCGAACCCGCCCTCGAACACCGCGGAGCTGGTCGCGCGCATGAGCCTGCTGCTCGGGCAGCTCGCGGACCGGGCCGCGGCCATGGTCACGGGGGGCGCCACGAGCTGAAGCAAGGCCAGAGGCGCTGCCTCTGGACTCCGCCAAAGGCTGCGCCCTTGGAACGCATCCCTTAAGGAAGGCCGGTCCAGGGGCGGCTCGCCCCTGGCGGGTCCGGGCAGAGCCCGGCCTTGCTTCCTCGCGGCCTAGCGCCCGGTCATGATCCGCTCGACCAGCTGTCCCACCGACGGCACGAAGCCGTTCGAGTAGAACGGGTCGGTGCCGAAGCGGTGGCCGTTGTGGCCGCTGAACATGAGGTTGTGGTCCGCGACCTCGGGGCTGTCGTGATCGTGCCCGATGTCCTGCAGCGTCTTCTGGATGCAGAACGAGCGCGGGTCGGCCTTCTTGCCGTTGCTGTAGTCTGGCTCCACCTGGCTCCAGTTGCTGAACCGGCACTGGCTCAGGCACCCCATGCAGGCGACCTGGTCGACCATGATCTCGGCCGCCTTCTCCGGCGTCACGAACACCAGCGTGCCGTCCGGCGTACGCAGCGCCTCGGTGAACCCCTGCCGCTCCCAGGACGCGACCTCGGCGAGATCGTGCGCCGTGAGGAACACCTTGCGGCGCCGCGGCCCGACCCCGTACTCGGCCACGTGGTCGCCCACGACCTCGGCGGTGAACGCCACCTGCCGGTCGGAGCGCTCGCGCAGCTCGCGCAGGAACGCGTTGTTCACCGCGGACGAGTAGAACCCCGTCGGGCTGAACCGGTTGAGCGAGATGTCGCCCTGCTTCAGCGTGACGAGGCGCTGCTTCCAGCCCTCGCTGATCGGGCTCTCCGTGGTCAGCAGCGGCCTGGTGCCGAACTGGAACGCGATGGGGCCGAGGTCGGGGTTGTCGATCCAGTCCTCCCACTCCTCCAGCCACCACACGCCGCCAGCCATGATGATCGGCGTCTCGCCGAGCCCGAACGCGCGCATCTGCTGGCGCAGCGCCAGCACGCGGGGAAAGGGGTCCTCCGGCCGCAGCGGGTCCTCGCCGTTGGACAGGCCGTTGTGCCCGCCCGCGCGCCAGGGGTCCTCGTACACCACGCCGCCGAGCAGGTCGGCCGCCTTGTGGTAGGCGCGCTTCCACAGCGCCGCGAACGCGCGCCCGGACGAGACGATCGGGTAGTAGTGCACGCCGAAGCGCGCCGCGATCTCGCTCAGCCGGTAGGGCATGCCCGCGCCGCAGGTGAGCCCGTGGACCAAGCCCTTCGCGCCCTCGAGCACGCCGGTGATGACGCGCTCCGCCCCGCCCATCTCCCACAGGATGTTGGCGTGGATGCGGCCCTTGCCGCCGGCGATGTCGTGGGCACGCTGCGCCTGGGTGATGCCGCCGCGGATGGCGTAGTCCACCAGCTCCTCGTGGCGGTCGCGCCGCGTGCGGCCGTGGTAGACCTGCGGGATGACCCGCCCGGCCTCGTCGTAGCTGTCGGCGTTGACCGCGCTGAAGGTGCCCGCGCCGCCGCTCGACGCCCAGTGCCCGGACGAGATGCCGTTCGACACCGCCACGCCCTTGCCGCCCTCGACCACGGGCAGAAGGTCGACGCCCCCCATCCTGATCGCGTTGATCGCCTTCATGACGCGTTGACCCGCAGTGAGGGGGAGGAGATTGGGGGCGGTGCGGCCCGACGGCAAGACCGGCCGCCGCCGCACCCCGCCGGAACGCCGGAACCCCGGCGTCCCGCGATGGGCAGGCAGGCTAGTCCGCGAACTCCTCGCGGCGGCCGCCCTTCGGCCCGACCTTGTCGGTGATGTCCTCGCCCGTCGCCTGGTCGACCACGCGCATGGACAGCTTCACCTTGCCGCGGTCGTCGAAGCCGAGAACCTTGACCTTCACGGCATCGCCCACGTTGACGACGTCCGAGGTCTTGTTCACCCGCCCCTGCTGCAGCTCGCTGACGTGCACCAGCCCGTCGCGCGAGCCGAGGAAGTTCACGAACGCCCCGAAGTCGGCGGTCTTGACCACCTTGCCCGGGTAGATCACGCCGACCTCGGGCTCGGCCACGATGCCGCGGATCCAGTTGATCGCCTTGTCCGACGCCTCGTCCGAGGTCGCGGCGATCTTGATCGTGCCGTCGTCGCCGATGTCGATCTTGCAGCCGGTCTGCTCGGTGATCTCGCGGATCACCTTGCCGCCGGTGCCGATGATGTCGCGGATCTTCTCCTTGGGGATGTTGATCGTGGTGATCCGCGGCGCCGTCGCCGCCACCGACCCGCGGGCACCCGTCAGCCCCAGCGCCATCTCGCCGAGGATGTGCAAACGCCCGTCACGCGCCTGCTCCAGCGCGATCCTCATGATCTCGGGGGTAATGGACGTGATCTTGATGTCCATCTGCAGCGAGGTGATGCCCGCCTCGGTGCCGGCCACCTTGAAGTCCATGTCGCCGAGATGGTCCTCGTCGCCCAGGATGTCCGAGAGCACCGCGAACCCGCGGTCCTCCTTGATCAGCCCCATCGC
>JBPBQX010000316.1:0-2965 GCA_050955025.1 Janthinobacterium lividum | reverse complement strand
ACCGTTCGCTGCGCACGCACGGCGAGGGGGCGCAGCGCTACGAGGTGCTGCGCACGGGGATGAACGGGCGGCTGGACACGCTGCAGGCGGCGGTGCTGCTGGCCAAGCTCGACGTGTTCGAGGACGAACTGGCGGCGCGCGAGGCGGTGGCGCGGGTGTACGACCGCAGGCTCGGGGCGCTGCTGCAGGTGCCGGCGCGGGTGCCGGACAGCGCCAGCGCGTGGGCGGTGTACGCCGTGCTGCT
Organism: Janthinobacterium lividum; assembly: GCA_050955025.1. Classification (GTDB taxonomy): domain Bacteria; phylum Pseudomonadota; class Alphaproteobacteria; order Acetobacterales; family Acetobacteraceae; genus CAXSEF01. The sequence goes on along the minus strand of JBPBQX010000316.1, from coordinate 2,721 downwards.
GCCCGACGGGGCGACGCGGGACCGGGTGCAGGCGGCGCTGCGCGAGGCGGGGGTGCCGACGGCGATCTACTATCCGCGGGCGCTGCACCACCAGCCGGCGTATCGCGACCATCACGCGGCGGTGGGCGGGGGCGCGTTGCCGGTGTCGGAGGATCTGGCGACGCGGATCCTGGCGCTGCCGATCCATCCGGACCTGGGGGAGGCGGCGGCGGGGCGGGTGTGCGACGCGATGGCGGCGGCGCTGGGGTAGGCAGGCAAGGCCGGGCTCCGCCCGGACCCGCCGGAGGGCAGAGCCTTCCGGGAGCCCTGTCCTCGAGTTCTGTTCGCCCGCTCCTGCCAGCCGGGAAGTGACGCCATGAACGATCCGCCGACGCCGTTGCCGCCCGACGGCGCCACCGGCACCCGGCGGGGCGCTTCCGCGCCGGCGCCGGGCCCGGCCCGTGAAGGAGGGCTTGCGGCGGCGGCGGCGGGGGCGGGCGTCGTGCCTGCGGTCCCGTGTCGGGGCGACGCGCCGGCGGCGGTCGCGGCGGGCGGCATCGCGATGATGCTGCTGGGCGTGCTGCTGTTCGCGGTCAACGATACGCTCGGCAAGTGGCTGGTCGGCACCTACGCGGTGGGCCAGCTGATGCTGGTGCGCAGCGCGGCCGGGCTGCTGGCCATGGCGCCGTCCATCCGACGCGCGGGCCCGGGCGCCTTCCGCGAAATGCAGCGGCCGTGGCTGCAGCTGCTGCGCGTGCTGTTCGCCACGGGGGAGAGCGCGCTGTTCTTCCTGGCGCTGACCGAGCTCCCGCTGGCCGAGGTCATGACCTACTACATGGCCGGGCCGGTCTACGTCACCGCGCTGTCCCCGTTCCTGCTCGGCGAGAGGGTGGGCTGGCGGCGGTGGACGGCGGTCGGCGTCGGCTTCTGCGGCGTGGTGCTGGCGCTGCATCCCTCGCCCGGCTCCGTCTCTTTCGGCGCCGCCTGCGCCCTGGGCGGCAGCCTCTGCTACGCGCTTTTCCTCGTCGCCACGCGCAGGCTGGCGGGCACGCCCGACGCGGTGCTGATGACGGGCCAGCTCCTGGCCGCCCTCGCGTTCGGCGGCGCGATGGTGCTGGTGCGCGGCTGGACGATGCCCGGCGCGCTGGATCTCGCGCTGATGGGGGTGCTCGGCGTCGGCTCGCTCGGCGGCAACCTGTGCGTCAACCGGTCGCTGCGTCTGGCGCCGGCCTCGGTCGTCGTGCCCTACCAGTACACGCTCATCCTCTGGGGCATGCTGTTCGGCTACCTCCTGTTCGGCGAGGTGATCGGGCCGCTGCCGCTCGCCGGCGCCGGCATCATCATCGGCGCGGGCCTGTTCATCTTCGTGCGCGAGCAGCAGCTGCGGAGCGACTGACCCGGACGGCGCGCCTCGCGGGCGGCACGGACCTGGGCGCCGGGAGGCTTGTCAGCGCCGGTCCAGGGGCGCTGCCCCTGGCGGGTCCAGGGCAGGGCCCTGGCCTTGCCCGCGTCGCGCAACTCCCCCGCACCCCTGCCCGTTCGGCCCCCTCAACCAGGGAGATGCGCCATGTCCGGCAAGGAGACGCAGACCGGTTTCGCCGAGGAGCGCGAGGACGACGTCGTCACGGTGCCCCACGAGCCGGACGGCGAGGACCAGGACCCCAAGGGCTCGCCTGGCAACGGCCGGCAGGACAGCGAGACCGCCGGCAAGACCTGAGCGGGCCGGCAGGGCCCGGGCGGGTGGTGCGGGCGGCGGCTTCGCGCTAATCCGGAGGCCATGGACCCTGCACCGAGGCGCCCCGTCATGCTGGTCATCCTCGACGGCTTCGGCTGGCGCGAGGAGGAGGCGGACAACGCCGTGCGCCAGGCGAGGACGCCGGTGTTCGACGGGCTGTGGGCGCACGGGCCGCGGGCGTTCCTGCGCACCAGCGGCGCCGACGTCGGGCTGCCGGACGGGCAGATGGGCAACTCCGAGGTGGGGCACCTCAACATCGGGGCCGGGCGGGTGGTGCGCCAGGAGCTGCCGCGGATCACGGCGGCGATCGCGGACGGCAGCCTGGAGGCGGCGCCGGCGATGCGCACGCTGGTGGAGCGGCTGCGGGCGTCGGGGGGCACGTGCCACCTGATGGGGCTGGTGTCCGAGGGCGGGGTGCACGCGCACCAGGCGCACGGGGTGGCGCTGGCGCGGATCCTGGCGCGGGCGGGGGTGCCCGCGGTGATGCACGCGTTCTCCGACGGGCGCGACACGGCGCCGGACAGCGGGCGCGGGTTCATGGCCGCGCTGCTGCGCGAGCTGCCGCCGGAGGTTAGCGTCGCCAGCGTGGTCGGGCGGTATTTTGCTCTTGACCGCGACCGGCGGTGGGACCGGGTGGCCAAGGCGTACGACGCGATCGTGGGCGGCAAGGGGCCGCGCTTCGCCGACCCGCTGGCGGTGATCGATGCGGCGTATGCGGCGGGCGTGGGTGACGAGTTCGTCGTGCCGGCGGTGGTCGGCGACTATGCGGGCATGCGCGACGGCGACGGGGTGCTGTGCTTCAACTTCCGCGCCGACCGGGTGCGCGAGCTGCTGGCCGCGATCGTGGACCCGTATTTCGAGGGGTTCCGGCGCGATCCGCGGCCGCCGGTGCTGGCGGCGGCCGCGGGGATGACGCGCTACAGCGACGACCTTGCGGCCCAGCTCGACGCGCTGTTCCCGCCGCAGGGGATGAGCAACCTGCTGGGCCAGGTGGTGTCGGCGGCCGG
>JBPBQX010000315.1:0-3308 GCA_050955025.1 Janthinobacterium lividum | reverse complement strand
GGCGGGCGCACGGCGGCGTCCACCGGCGACTACGAAGCCTGGACCCCGGGGACCTGACGATGGCAACGACCAAGCGCAACCCCGCGGAGCTGCTGACCGGCGCCTGCGTGCTGGTGGTGGCGGCCGGCTTCCTGGCCTACGCGGTGGCCAACAGCGGGCGCGGCGGCGGCAGCGGCTACGAGCTGCACGCGGCCTTCGACCACATCGACGGCATGGGCGCGGGCTCGGACGTGCGCCTGGCCGGCGTGAAGATCGGCACCGTGCTCGGCACCGCGATCGACCCCAAGACCTACCTCGCCGACGTGACCCTCTCCGTGCGCGCCGACGTGAAGCTGCCCACCGACAGCAGCGCCGAGATCACCAGCGACGGCCTGCTCGGCGGCAAGTACCTGGCCCTCGCCCCGGGCGGCGCGGACGCCATGCTCCCGGCCGGCGGCACGATCACCGTGACGCAGGGCTCGGTCAGCCTGGAGCAGCTGCTCGGCAAGTTCATCTTCAGCGTCACCGACATGGTCAACGCCGTGAAGCCCCCCGCCGGCAAGCCCGGCGCCGCCCCGGACCCCGCGCCGGGGCCCGGCCTGAAGTGAGCGCCGCCGCCGCCACGCCCGCGACCCCGTGGCGCCAGGCGGACGGCACGCCCGTCGCCTGCCGCGAGAAGCTGCGCGTGCTCGACGAGAACCAGGCCGAGCTGGTCCAGGTGATGCAGGACGCATTCGAGGACGCCGTGCTCATGGGCGTCGACGAGGCGGCGATGCGCGAGCACCTCGCCGCCACCGTGCGCGCCCTGCGCAGCCCGAACCGGGCGTGAGCAGCCGCGCGTCGCCCGTCCGGACGGCCGCGCCACGTGCGCTCGCCCTCGCCCTGCTCGCCGCGCTGCCCCGCGCCCACGCCGCCGAGATCGTGCCGTCCCCCGTCCTGCCCGACCCCGGCACCTGGCTGCCCCGCCCCGTCGCCGAGCTGCGCGTGCTCGACAAGATCGGCGCCCAGGCCGCGCCCATGGTGCTCTCGGTGGGGCAGGGGGCCGCGTTCCACTCGCTGACCGTGACGCTGCGCGCCTGCGCCGTGCGCCCGCCCGAGCTTCCGCCCGACTCCGCCGCCTTCCTCGACATCGTCGACAGCCACGAGGGCCAGCCCGGCTTCCACGGCTGGATGTTCTCCGGCGAGCCCCAGATCGCCATGCTGGAGAACCCGCTGTACGACGTGCACCTGATGTCCTGCCGCGCCGACCCAGCCGCGCCCGCCGCCCCCGCCCCGGCGCCGCCCCCCGGACGTGCCCCGCGATGACCCGCGCCCCCGACCCCGCGCTGCCCCCGCCCGGCCGCGCCGCGTTCCTGCTCGACGTGGACGGCACGCTGCTCGACATCGCCCCCACCCCCGAGTCCGTGGTCGTCCCCCCCGGCCTGCTCGCCGACCTCGCCGCCCTGCGCGAGCGCGTGGGCGGCGCCCTGGCCGTGGTCACCGGCCGCCCGATCGCCCAGATCGACGCCCTGCTCCCCAACACCCCCCACGCCATCGCCGGCGAGCACGGCGGCGCCACCCGCCACGCCCCCGGCGCCCCCGTCCGCCACGCCGAGCTGGCCGCCATCCCCCCCGCCTGGCGCGAGGCCGCGGCCCGCATCGCCGCCGCCCACCCCGGCGCCCGCGTCGAGGAGAAGCGGCGCGGCCTCGTCCTGCACTTCCGCGCCGCCCCCGAGCACGGCCCCGCCCTGCACGCCGCCCTGTCCGAGCTGCTCGCCCCCGAGGCCGACGCCTTCCACCTGCTCGGCGCCAAGATGGCCTGGGAGATCCGCCCCGCCGGCGCCGACAAGGGCTCCGCCGTGCGCGCGCTGATGGCCGAGCCCCCCTTCGCCGGCCGCCTCCCCGTGTTCGTGGGCGACGACACCACCGACGAGGACGGCATCGCCGCCGCGATCGACCTCGGCGGCGTGGGCCTGCGCGTGCCCGAGGCGTTCGGCGACCCCGACGGCGTGCGCGCCTGGATCGCCCGCCTCGCGCGCTCCGGCTGGGCCGGGGGCTGATGAGCCGCCTGGTCGTCGTCTCCAACCGCGTGCCGCCCCCGCGCGAGCGCGCCCAGCCCGCGGGCGGCCTCGCCGTCGGCCTCAAGGACGCGATCGCCGGCCGCGACACCCTCTGGTTCGGCTGGTCCGGCAAGCAGTCCACCTCCACGAAGCTCGCCGTCTCCCAGTCCGGCCGGCTCGCCTTCGCCACGGTCGACCTCACCGACGCCCAGTACCGCGGCTTCTACCGCGGCTTCAGCAACGGCATGCTCTGGCCCCTGCTGCACGGCCAGCTCGGCCTCACCGAGTTCCGCCGCGCCGACCTCGACGCCTACCTCGCCGTCAACGCCCTGTTCGCCTCGGCGCTCTCCGGCCAGCTCCGCCCCGACGACGCTGTCTGGGTCCACGACTACCACCTGATCCCCCTCGGCGAGGCCCTGCGCGAGGCTGGAGCCACCCAGCGCCTCGGCTTCTTCCTGCACACCCCGTTCCCGCCGCCCTTCCTGTTCGACATGCTGCCGCAGGGCGAGCGCCTCCTGCGCAGCTTCGCCGCCTACGACGTGGTCGGCACGCAGACCGCCGACGACGCCGCCAACCTCAACGCCTGCCTCGAGGCCGCCGGCATCGCCACCCGCGCCCGCGCCTTCCCCATCGGCATCGACCCCGCCGCCTTCGCCCGCGACGCGGAACGGGCCGAGGGCGGCGCCGAGGACCGACGCCTCCACGACAGCCTGGGCGACCGCGCCCTGATCCTCGGCGTGGACCGCCTGGACTACACCAAGGGCCTGCCGCAGCGCCTGCGCGGCTTCGCCCAGCTGCTCGCCCGTTTCCCCGAGCACCGCGGCCACGTCAGCTACCTCCAGGTCACCCCCGTCTCGCGCGGCGACGTGTCGCAGTACCGCGCCCTGCGCCGCGAGCTGGACGAGCTCGCCGGCTTCATCAACGGCGAGCACGCCGAGTTCGACTGGGTGCCGCTCCACTACATCACCCGCTCCGTGCCCCGCACCACGCTCGCCGGCTTCCACCGCCGCGCCCGCGTCGGCCTGGTCACCCCGCTCCGCGACGGCATGAACCTCGTCGCCAAGGAGTACGTCGCCGCCCAGGACCCCGCCGACCCCGGCGTCCTCGTGCTCTCCCGCTTCGCCGGCGCCGCCCCCGACATGGCCGGCGCGATCCTGGTCAATCCCTACGACCCCGACGAGATCGCCGAGGCCATCCACGCCGCCCTGACCCTGGACCCCGCCGCCCGCCGCGAGCGCTGGGACACGATGCACGCCGCCGTCACCACGCAGTCCGCCGCCGCCTGGGCAA
>JBPBQX010000314.1:0-3310 GCA_050955025.1 Janthinobacterium lividum | reverse complement strand
ACTCCGCGCTGGCCCGCCTGGAGGTGGACAGCCTCGGCCTGGACGCCATGGACCGCCGCTACCTGCGCCGCATCGCCGAGCACCACGCCGGCGGCCCCGTCGGCGTGGAGACCCTGGCCGCCGCCCTGGCCGAGGCCCGCGACACGCTGGAGGACGTCATCGAGCCCTACCTGATCCAGGAGGGCATGGTCCTGCGCACCAGCCGCGGCCGCATGCTCGGCGAGCCAGGCTGGCGCCACCTCGGCCTCAAGGCCCCCCCGCCCCCGGGCGGCCAGATGGACCTGCTGGGCGAGCCGTGAGCCAGCAAGGCCGGGCCCTGCCCGGACCCGCCAGGGGCGAGCCGCCCCTGGACCGGCACACGTACAGCCTCCGCGTCTACTACGAGGACACCGACGCCGGCGGCGTCGTCTACCACGCCCGCTACCTCGGCATGGCCGAGCGCGCCCGCACCGAGGCCCTGCGCGACGCCGGCGCCCCCCACGCGGCCCTCGCCGCCGACCACGGCCTCGGCTTCGTCGTCCACCGCCTGGCCATCGAGTACCACCGCCCCGCCCGCCTCGACGACCTCCTCGCCGTCGACACCACGCTCGCCGCGGTCTCCGCCGCCCGCCTGTCCCTGCGCCAGACCATCCGCCGCGACGCCACCCCCCTCGTGACCCTGGCCGTCGACCTGGCCTGCGTGGACGCCGCCGGCCGCCCCGCGCGCATCCCCCCGCGCTGGCGGGCGCTTGAAGCAAGCATGGGCTCTGCCCAAACCCGCAAAGGGTCCGAGGACCCTTTGATCCCTTGACTTAAGGGACGCGTTCCAAGGGCGCAGCCTTTGGCGGAGTTTGAGGCAGCGCCTCAACCTTGCCTTGCCTGCGTGCGTACCCGGACCTAAAGCCGGGGCCACAGGACCGGCCGCCGTGCGCGGCGCCAGCGGGAGCAGACCTTTGGACCGTGCCGTCGATGCCGCGAACCTCGCGCCGGGAACCGTCCCAGGCGACTTGTCCCTGTGGACGCTGTTCCTCCAGGCCGACATCGTCGTGAAGGTGGTGATGATCGGCCTGCTGATCGCGTCGGTGTGGGTCTGGGCGATCGTGTTCGAGAAGGTCACGTCCCTGCGCCGCGCCAACGCCCAGGCCCGCGCCTTCGAGGACCGCTTCTGGTCCGGCGGCTCGCTCGACGAACTCTACGAGACCGACGGCGCCAAGCCCGCGCACCCGATGGCCGCCGTGTTCGGCGCCGCCATGGGCGAGTGGCGCCGCTCCGCCCGCGTGGCCGGCGCCGACCTGGCCCGCGGCGGCGTGCGCGAGCGCGTGGACCGCGCCATGACCATGACCGTGCAGCGCGAGATGGAGCGCATGGAGCGCTGGATGATCTTCCTCGCCTCGGTGGGCTCCGTGGCCCCTTTCGTCGGTCTGTTCGGCACGGTCTGGGGCATCATGCACTCGTTCTCCGCGATCGCCGCGATGCACAACACCAACCTCGCCGTGGTCGCGCCGGGCATCGCCGAGGCCCTGTTCGCCACCGCGATCGGCCTGGTCGCCGCGATCCCCGCCGTGCTCGCCTACAACGCGATCAGCACCGACCTGGGCCGCTTCGCCTCGCGCCTGGAGGGCTTCGGCACCGAGTTCGGCGCGATCCTCTCGCGCCAGAGCGAGGAGCGCGCGTGAGCCAGGCAGCAAGGCCAAAGGCTCCGCCTCTGGACTCCGCCAAAGGCCGAGCCTTTGGAAACCACGACTCCAGCCCCGCGGCGTGCCACCTGCCTGAATCCACGCCGGTCCAGGGGCGGCTCGCCCCTGGCGGGTCCGGGCAGAGCCCGGCCTTCCTTGCTTCGGGAGTTCCCGCCTGATGGCCATGAACCTGGGCGGCCACCGCGGCCGTGGCCGCTACAAGCCGCTGTCCGAGATCAACGTGACCCCGATGGTCGACGTGATGCTGGTGCTGCTGATCGTGTTCATGGTCGCCGCCCCGCTGATGACGTCGGGCGTCAACGTGGACCTGCCCAAGACCAACGCCGCCCCGGTGAGCCAGGACAGCACGCCGATCACCGTCTCGATCAAGGCGGACGGCGGAACCTACGTGGGCGACGACGCCGTGCCGATGGACACGCTGGTCGCCCGGCTGAAGGACGCCGCCAAGGACGACCCCGCCAAGCGCATCTTCGTGCGCGGCGACAAGTCCGTGACCTACGGCCAGATCATGTCCGTGATGGGCACGATCACCTCGGGCGGCTTCACCAAGGCGACGCTCCTGGCCGAGCAGGGCGACGGCGTGGCGCAAAACCCCGCGTCCCGCACCGCCGCCCCGTCCGCCCCCGCACCCGCCGCAGCCGCCCCACGCGCCGCGGCCCCCGCGCGGAGCGGGCGCTGAGCCCCACCCCCCGATAGCGCGCCGCCCATGACCCCCACCCTGAAGCGCGGCGCGGCCGCGTCCGCGGCGCTGCACCTGGCGGTCCTCCTGGCCTTCATCCTGGTGCTGCCCGCGCCCACGCCGCCCGAGCAGCCGCCCGAGCAGACCGTGCAGATGGAGTTCCAGCCCGGCACCACCGCGCAGAAGGTCCAGCGCGGCGAGAAGCCCGCGGCCAGGCCCGCCCCCGCCGACGCCCCCACGCCCGCCGACCAGCCCCCCGCCAAGGAGCCGCCGAAGCCCACGCCGGTCGAGCCGCCCCCGCCGCCGCCACCCCCGCCGCCGCCTCCGCCCCCGCCGCCCCTGGCCGAGGCCCCGCCGCTGCCGACCCCGCCCGAGCCCCCGCCGCCGCCCGCCACGGTGCTGGCGCCGCCCGCTCCTGCGCCCACCCCGCCGCCCCTGCCGCCGCAGGAGCAGGACGACCTGCCGCTGCCCCCCATGCCGCCGCCCCCGCCGCCCGCCCCGCCCGAGCCGCGCAGGCTCCCCCCCGCCCCGACTCTGACGCCCCCCGCGCCGCGCACCCCGCCGACGCCCGCGAAACCGACGCCGCCCGCCCCCGCCAAGCCCACGCCCGAGCCGCCGCTCCCCACCGCCACCCGCCCGCCGCCCTCGCCCAAGACCTCGCGCACCGAGAGCCAGACCTCCCAGCCCAACGAGACGAGGAACGCCGCCCCCGACACCTCCTCCCTCCTGAACACCCTGGAGAAGCTGCGCGCGAACCAGCAGCAGACCCGCCCGCCCACCGCGCGCGCCAACCCCTCGCGCGGCGGCGCCCCCGACTCCGGCGGCGCCCGCAACGGCGACATCACCGGCCAGCTCACGCAGGGGCAGCAGCGCCAGATCGGCGACGAGGTCCGCGAGTGCTACAGCGAGGACACGGCGGCGAAGAACTACGCGACCTACTCCGCCCACATGATCG
>JBPBQX010000313.1:0-3326 GCA_050955025.1 Janthinobacterium lividum | reverse complement strand
TCGAGGCGCCGCCTCGAGCTCCGCCAAAGGCTGCGCCCTTGGAACGCATCCCTTGAGCAAGGGGATCACGGCCCCCGGCGGATCCGGGCGAAGCTGGCCGAGACGTCCGCGGACCTTTCCGGGTCGTCGGAATGGCCAGCGAGGGCAGGCCCATGTCTGCTTCCCGCCGCTGCGCTTTCAGCGTAGCATGCAGGCGTGCTTTTCGACTGGGACCCGGCCAAGGACGAGCGCAACCGCCAGGAGCGCGGGTTCGGCTTCGACCTCGCGGCGCTGATCTTCGAGGCCGGCACGATCGAGTGGCCGGACGAGCGGAAGGACTACGGCGAGGTCCGGGTGCGCGCCCTGGGCAGCACGGAAGGCCTTGTTATCCACGTCGTCTTCACCGATCGCGGCGACGTGCGCCGCATCATCTCGGCAAGGCTTGCGGACAGGAAGGAGCGGATGCTGTGGCACGGACGCCGATGACCCTGGAGCAGATCAGGCGGAGCCGCCCCTTCCTGGATCACGCGAAGGTCGCGGGCACCAGCGAGGCGGACATCCGCCGCCACCAGGCCCAGGACGGCGAGGACCCCGACGCCCCGCTGCCCAGGCTCCTGCCCACGCCGGACGTGCGCGCGATCCGCACGGGGCTGCGGCTGACGCAGGACGCCTTCGCCCGGGCGATCGGCGTTCCCGTGGCGACGGTGCGCAACTGGGAACAGTCCCGCACCCGCATGGACCCCGCGGTCCGGTCGCTGATGCGCGTCCTGGAGCGCGAGCCGGCCCTCGTGCTGCGGGTGCTGGCCGACCCCTAGGTTGCCGCTCAGGGGATCAGGCGCCGCGCCTTCAGCTCGGCGAACAGGTCCAGGAACGAGTCCTCGCTCGGCTGGAACGCCGCGAACCCCAGGCGCCGGCTGCGCGCCATGTCCGTGACCACCTCGATCGGCCGGCCCAGGTCGGCGTCCGTGTGCCACGGCGACGCGAGGCGCCCGAGGTCCGGCTCCGCCAGCCCGTGGCGCTCCGCGATGCCGCGCCACACCGGCGCCGCGTCGGCGAGCTGCTCCTCCAGCGGCGTGCCCTGCCCCGGGAACGGCGCCGGCTCCAGCCCGAACCAGGCCGCGATCCGCCCCCACATCCAGCTCCAGCGGAAGACGTCGCCGTTGGCCACGTTGAACGCCGTGTTCCGTGCCGCCGGCGTGGTCGCCGCCCACTCCAGCTGCGCCGCCAGCAGCCGCGCGTCGGTGACGTCCGTCAGCCCGTTCCACTGCGCCGCCGAGCCGGGGAACAGGAACGGGCGCCCGGTCTCGCGGCAGATCGTGGCGTAGGCGGCCAGCGTGGTGCCCATGTTCATCGCGTTGCCCACCGCGAAGCCGATGATGGTGTGCGGCCGGTGCACGCTCCAGCCGAAGCCGTCGCGCGCGGCTGCCGCGAACACCTCGTCCTCCTGGGCGTAGTAGAAGTTCTCCACGTCCAGGCGCGGCTGGTCCTCGCGGAACGGCGTGGCCGGCAGCACGCCGCGCCCGTACGCCTCGAACGGCCCGAGGTAGTGCTTGAGCCCCGTGACCAGGGCGACGTGCTCCACGCTCCCCGCCCGCCCCGTGGCGTCGAGCAGGTTGCGCACCATCGCGCCGTTGACGCGGATGTTCTCCGCTTCCGTGGCCTGGCGCAGCCAGGTCGTGACGAACACGTGGCTCGGCCGCACGTCCCGCAGCGCCGCGCCCAGCGCGTCCGGGTCGAGCAGGTCGGCCGCGACGGGGCGTACGCCGTCCACCGCGCCGTCCGGGCGGCGGGCCAGCCCGTGCACCGTCCAGCCGTGCGCCACGAGCCTGCGCGCCAGGTTGTTGCCGACGATGCCGGAGATGCCCGCCACCAGTGCCGTGTTCGCCATGATCCCGTCTCCTGCCGTGCGAGCGGCAGGTAGGCGATCGCCGGCCGCGCCGCTAGAAGGCACCCTGGCGTGCCATAGCCACTCCGGGGAAACCATGACGACCGCGAGCGAGCCCGAGACCCACGCCGAGGACTGCGCCCCGCGCCGGGTGCTGGACCTGTTCAGCAGCAAGTGGACCAGCATGGTGCTGCACGCGCTGCACACCCTGCACGGCGGCACCTGCCGCACCGGCGAGCTGCAGCGCAGCCTCGGCGGGATCAGCCCCAAGATGCTGACCCAGGCACTGCGCGACATGGAGCGCGACGGCCTGGTGACGCGCCAGGTGTTCGGCGAGGTGCCGCCGCGCGTGGAGTACAGCCTCACCCCGCTCGGCCGGGAGTTCGTGGAGCCGATCGAGATGCTCTACGCCTGGGGACGCAGCCACGCCGACGCGCTCGACCGCCTCGGGCAGCGGCCGAAGTCCAGGCGCAGGCCGCCGGGCTGAGAAGCAAGCAAGCAGTTCTTTCTTGAAAGAAAGAACCAAAGAACTTTGCCCATGGGGCCTGTGCCCGCCGGGCCGAAACCATTTGCGAAGTCTTTTTGCTTCTTTTTCTTCAGAAAAAGAAGTGCTTGCTTCCTAGCTGTAGCGCGAGACCCCGAGGTCCTCGTGCTCGATGTTGGGCCTGCGCTCCGACACCAGGTCCGCCGTGAGGCGCCCCGAGCCGCACGCCATGGTCCAGCCCAGCGTGCCGTGCCCGGTGTTGAGGAACAGGTTCGGGTACTTCGTGGCGCCGACGATGGGCGTGCCGTCCGGGGTCATGGGCCGCAGCCCGGTCCAGAACTGCGCCTGGGACAGGTCGCCGCCGCGGGGGAACAGGTCGCGGAGCGAATGCTCCAGCGTGGCGCGGCGGGGCGCGCGGAGGCGGCGGCTGAAGCCGGCGAGCTCGGCGGTGCCGCCGACGCGGATGCGGCTGCCGAGGCGGGTGATGCCGACCTTGTAGGTCTCGTCCATCACGGTGGAGACAGGGGCGGCGGCCTCCTCGGCGACGGGCAGGGTGAGGGAGTAGCCCTTCACCGGGTAGATCGGCAGGTCGATGCCGAGCGCCTTGAGGAGGAACGGGGAGTAGCTGCCCAGCGCCACGACGAAGCGGTCGGCGTGGATCAGCTCGTGCTCGGCGGCGGCGGGGGTGCGGACGGGGCGGCCGGAGACGGCGCCGCCGGGGGTGGGGACGGGGCCGGCGGGGACGAGGCGCACGGCGGTGATGCGGCCGGCCTCGTGGTCGAGGGCGCGGATCTCGACGCCGTGGCGGAAGGTGACGCCGGCGGCGGCGGCCAGGGCGGCGAGGTTCTGGGTGAACTTGAAGGCGTCGCCGGTCTGGTCGCCGGGCAGGCGCAGGCCGCCGAGCACGCGGCCGGGCACGAGGGCGAGGGCGGGCTCGGCGGCGACGCAGCCGGCCTCGTCGAGAACCTCGTAGGCGAC
>JBPBQX010000312.1:0-3331 GCA_050955025.1 Janthinobacterium lividum | reverse complement strand
GTGCCGTTCAGCCTGCTCAACAAGCAGCTGACGAAGAAGATGGTCTCCGACGTGATCGACGCGGTGTACCGCCACTGCGGCCAGAAGGAGTGCGTGATCTTCGCAGACCGCCTGATGGGGCTCGGCTTCGCCCAGGCGGCCAAGGCGGGCATCTCCTTCGGCAAGGACGACCTGATCATTCCGGACTCCAAGTCCGAGCTGGTCGAGAAGACCCAGACCGAGGTCAAGGAATTCGAGCAGCAGTACCAGGACGGCCTGATCACCGCCGGCGAGCGCTACAACAAGGTCGTCGACGCCTGGTCGCGCTGCACCGACGACGTGCAGGCGGCGATGATGAAGGAGATCTCGCGCCAGGAGATCGGCAAGCCCACCAACTCGGTGTGGATGATGAGCCACTCCGGCGCGCGCGGCTCGCCCGCGCAGATGAAGCAGCTCGCCGGCATGCGCGGCCTGATGGCCAAGCCGTCGGGCGAGATCATCGAGCAGCCGATCATCGCCAACTTCAAGGAGGGCCTCTCCGTCCTCGACTACTTCACCTCCACCCACGGCGCCCGCAAGGGCCTTGCGGACACGGCGCTGAAGACGGCGAACTCCGGCTACCTGACGCGCCGCCTGGTCGACGTGGCCCAGGACTGCATCATCGTCGAGGAGGACTGCGGCACCGAGCGCGGCCTGACCGTGCGCGCGGTGATGGACGGCGGCGAGGTCGTCTCCTCGCTGTCCGAGCGCACGCTCGGCCGCACCACGGCGGAGGACACGCTCGACCCGTCCACCAACGCCGTGATCTGCGCGCGCAACACGCTGATCGACGAGGAGATGGCCGAGCGCATCGAGCAGGCCGGCGTGGAGGTGATGAAGATCCGCTCCGTGCTGACCTGCGACAGCCGCGTCGGCGTGTGCGGCGCCTGCTACGGGCGCGACCTGGCCCGCGGCACATCGGTCAACATCGGCGAGGCCGTCGGCGTGATCGCGGCGCAGTCCATCGGCGAGCCGGGCACCCAGCTCACCATGCGCACCTTCCACATCGGCGGCGCGGCCCAGCGTGGCGCCGAGCAGTCCAGCGTGGAGGCCTCGCACGAGGGCACCGTCGCGGTGCGCAACCGCAACGTCGTGCAGAACTCCATGGGCGTGCCCGTGGTGATGGCGCGTAACTGCGAGATCGTGCTGCAGGACGACAAGGGCCGCGAGCGCGCGCGCTTCCGCGTCCCCTACGGCGCGCGTCTGCTGGTCGACGACGGCGCGCGGGTCACGCGCCTGCAGAAGCTGGCGGAGTGGGACCCCTACACCCTGCCGATCATCACCGAGCGTTCCGGCGTGGTGGAGTATCTCGACCTCATCGACTCGATCACCCTGGTCGAGCGCATGGACGAGGTCACCGGCCTGACGTCGCGCGTGGTCGTCGACTACAAGCAGGTGGCCAAAGGCGTCGACCTTCGCCCGCGCCTGCAGGTGAAGGACGACAAGGGCGACGTGCTGAAGCTGCCGAGCGGGGCCGAGGCGCGCTACTTCCTCACGCCCGACTCCATCCTCTCGGTGGAGAACGGCGTGACGGTGCAGGCCGGCGACGTGCTGGCCCGCATCCCGCGCGAGGGCAGCAAGACCCGCGACATCACGGGCGGCCTGCCGCGCGTGGCCGAGCTGTTCGAGGCGCGTCGCCCGAAGGACCACGCGATCATCGCCGAGACCGACGGCCGCGTTGAGTTCGGCAAGGACTACAAGGCCAAGCGCCGCATCATCGTGAAGAACGACGAGACGAGCGAGGAGACCGAGTACCTGATCCCCAAGGGCAAGCATCTTTCCGTCCAGGAAGGCGACTTCGTCCGCCGCGGCGAGCCGCTGGTCGACGGACCCCGCGTGCCGCACGACATCCTGAAGGTCATGGGGGTGGAGGCGCTGTCCGACTACCTCGTGAACGAGATCCAGGACGTCTACCGGCTGCAGGGCGTGAAGATCAACGACAAGCACATCGAGGTGATCGTCCGCCAGATGCTCCAGAAGATCGAGATCATGGAGCCCGGCGACACGACCTACCTCGTGGGCGAGACCGTCGACCGGATCGAGTTCGAGGGCGAGAACGCCAAGCGCCTCGCCGAGGACGAGCGCCCGGCCGTGGGGATGCCCGTGCTCCAGGGCATCACCAAGGCGTCGCTGCAGACGCACTCCTTCATCAGCGCCGCCTCCTTCCAGGAGACGACGCGGGTGCTCACCGAGGCGGCCACGGCCGGCAAGGTGGACAACCTGATGGGCCTCAAGGAGAACGTCATCGTCGGCCGCCTGATCCCGGCGGGCACCGGCAGCGTGATGAACAAGCTGAAGGCCGTCGCCGCCGGGCGCGACCAGCAGCGCGTGCGCACCGACGCGCCCGCGATCGAGCGCGCCGCGGAGTAGACTGCGCGAACCGGCTGAGGGGAGGGGGTCCGGGGCACGTCGCCCCGGGCCCCTTTCTCGTTCAAGGGCAAGCATGGGCTCTGCCCAAACCCGCCAGGGGCGAGCCGCCCCTGGACCGGCATTCACTTAAGGGATGCGTTCCAAGGGCGCAGCCTTTGGCGGAGTCCAGAGGCAGCGCCTCTGGCCTTCCTCCTCAACTTCTCCGGCATCCACGGGTTGACTCCCCCTGTGGCCGGACGTAGGTTCCGCCCCCTCGGCACCCCCCGACGCTTGGTTCGGGCCGTCGTTATTGGCTGGCAGTAGAGCACGCGGCGCCGCCGTCCCCGAGGGGGCGGCCCAGGCCACGGGCCCAACAAGACCTCGCGGATGGGACCTGTCCCAGGCCGTGCGGTCCTCTGTTCGCGGATGATGGACGGCTCCGATTCAGGCCTCGGTTCGTGCTGCGGACCAGGACCGGAACGAGGGCGTATGCCGACCATCAATCAGCTGATTGCCAAGGGCCGCGAGCCGGCCGCCAAGCGCAACAAGGTGCCCGCGCTCGAGGGATGCCCGCAGAAGCGCGGCGTCTGCACGCGCGTCTACACCACGACGCCGAAGAAGCCGAACTCCGCGCTCCGCAAGGTGGCCAAGGTGCGGCTCACCAACGGCTACGAGGTCGTGAGCTACATCCCCGGCGAGGGCCACAACCTGCAGGAGCACAGCGTCGTGCTGATCCGCGGCGGCCGCGTGAAGGATCTGCCCGGCGTGCGCTACCACATCCTGCGCGGCGTGCTCGACACGCAGGGCCTGCCGAAGCGCCGCCAGCGCCGTTCGCTGTACGGCGCGAAGCGGCCGAAGTAAGGGGACCCGGAGATGAGCCGTCGCCGCAAGGCCACCAAGAGAGAGATCCTGCCGGACCCGAAGTTCGGCGACGTCGTGATCACGCGCTTCATGAATGCGCTGA
>JBPBQX010000311.1:0-3439 GCA_050955025.1 Janthinobacterium lividum | reverse complement strand
CCGCAAGCCCGTTCCTGCGGGCCGGTCCGTGCGCGGGCTTTGCATCGCGGCCGCCGACCGGTAGAACGCGCGCTTCGTTCCCGGGAAGCCTGCCATGATCACCGTGCTGCTGATCGTCCACCTGTTCGTGACCCTGGCGCTGATCGGCGTGGTGCTGATCCAGCGCAGCGAGGGCGGCGGGCTCGGCATCGGCTCCTCGCAGGGCATGGGCTCGTTCATGAGCGGGCGCGGCACCGCCAACCTGCTGACGCGCACCACCTCGATCCTGGCCACGATCTTCCTCGTGCTCTCGCTCGGCCTGGCGTTGCTGAACCGCGGCACCGGCGGCGTCGGCCACGACCTGCTCGACGCGCCCGGTGCCCCGCGCCAGGCGGCCCCGCTCGGCGTGCCCACCACGCCGGCGGACGGCACCGTCGCGCCGTCCGCCTCGCCGGTGTCCGAGCCGACGACGCGCACGGACGCGGCGCCGGCCTCGCAGGGGCCGCAGGTGCCCACGAAGTGAGGCAAGGCCAGAGGCTCCGCCTCTGGACTCCGCCAAGGGAAGCCCCTTGGATGGCTTCTCTTAAGTCAAGGGATCAAAGGGTCCTCGGACCCTTTGCGGGTTTGGGCAGAGCCCATGCTTGCTTCCTGACTTGACCGCCGGCCACGTCGTGGTCGTCGGCGCCGGCGCCGCGGGCCTGGCCGCCTCCGCCGCCCTGCGCGCCGCCGGCTCTGCCGTGACCCTGATCGAGGCCGGCGCCCGCTGCGGCGGCCGTGCCCGCACCGAGCGCCCCGCGGCCCTGGCCGGCGCCGCCTTCGACCACGGCGCGTCCTGGCTGCACGACGCCGGGCGCAACCCGCTGGCCGACCTGGCCCGCGCCGGGGGGCACGCTCTGCTCGACACCCCGGAGATGCACACCGCGCGCCTGTTCGTCGACGCGCGCCCCGCCACGCCCGGCGAGCACGACGCCTACGCCGGCGCGGAGGCACGGTGGAGCGCCGCCGTGCTGGAGCGGCTCGCCGGCCTCGCCCCGGGCGCGGACACGACGCTGGCGGATGCGGGCGGTGCGCTCGGGGACGATCCGTGGCGCGCGACCCTGGAGGCGTGGGAGGGCGCGGTGATCGCGGCGGCCGACGCGGACGTGCTGTCCGTGCGCGACTGGCACCGCAACGCGCTGGGCGGCGCCAACCTGCGTGCGGCCGGCGGCCTGGGCGACCTGCTGCTCGCGACCCACGCCGCGGAGGCGGCCCGCGCACGGCTGCGCACGCCCGCGACCCGCGTCGACTGGAGCGGGCCGGGCGTGCGGGTCGAGACGCCCGCCGGCACGATCCGGGCCGACGCCTGCGTCGTCACCGTGTCGACCGGCGTGCTGCGTGCCGGCGCGATCCGCTTCCACCCGGAGCTGCCGCCCGCCACGCGCGACGCGATCGGCGGCCTGCCGATGGGCCTGCTGAGCAAGGTCGCCCTGCGCGCCGCCGGACCGGATCGCCTCGGCCTGCCCGACAGCTGCACGCTGGAGCGCCGCTTCCGCCACGGCGAGACCGGGATGATGGCGCAGGCATGGCCAGACGGCGCCGCGCACCTGATCGGCTTCTTCGGCGGCCGCGCGGCGTGGGACCTGGCCGAAGCCCCGCCCGGCGCCGCCACGGCGTACGCGCGCGAGCAGCTCCGCCTCGCGCTCGGTGCGGACGCGGGCCGGGCGTTCGCGCGGGACGCGGTCGAGACCACCTGGGGCAGCGACCCGCTGTTCCTCGGCGCCTACGCCTACGCGCCGCCCGGGCAGCACGCGCAGCGCGAGGCGCTGGGGCGGCCGCTCGGCGGCGGGCGCCTGGTGTTCGCGGGCGAGGCGGTGCGCGACGACGGACTCGCGGGCACCGTCGGGGGCGCGATCCTGAGCGGGCGGGCGGCGGCGGGGCATGCTGGCAAGCAAGGTTGAGGCGCTGCCTCAAACTCCGCCAAGGGAGGCCCCTTGGATGGCTTCCCTTAAGTAATGGGATCAAAGGGTCCTCGGACCCTTTGCGGGTTTGGGCAGAGCCCATGCTGGCTTGCTGCCTGAGCCGGGGTTCCCGTGGGCCGATTATCCGGTGTAAGGGGGTCTCCCATGACACGGTACGTCTTCATCACCGGTGGCGTGGTATCCTCGCTCGGCAAGGGGCTCGCTTCGGCCGCCCTCGCCGCCCTCCTGCAGGCCCGCGGCTACCGCGTGCGGCTGCGCAAGCTCGACCCCTACCTCAACGTCGACCCTGGCACGATGAGCCCGTACCAGCACGGCGAGGTGTTCGTCACCGACGACGGCGCCGAGACCGACCTCGACCTGGGGCACTACGAGCGCTTCACCGGCGTGCACGCCACGAAGTCCGACAACGCCACGACCGGGCGCATCTACTCCGAGGTGATCGCCCGCGAGCGCCGCGGCGACTACCTCGGCGCCACGGTGCAGGTGATCCCGCACATCACCGACGCCATCAAGGACGCCATCACCCGCGATACCGACGACCTCGACTTCGCGCTGATCGAGATCGGCGGCACCGTCGGCGACATCGAGAGCCTGCCGTTCCTGGAGGCCATCCGCCAGCTGCACAACGACCTCGGGCCGCAGCGGACGATGTTCGTCCACCTGACCTTGGTGCCGTGGATCCCCACGGCGGGCGAGCTGAAGACCAAGCCGACGCAGCACTCGGTCAAGGAGCTGCTGTCCCTGGGCATCCAGCCGCAGATGCTGCTGTGCCGCTGCGACCGCCCGATCCCCGACAACGAGCGGCGCAAGATCGCGAACTTCTGCAACGTGCGCCCGGAGGCGGTGATTGCGGCGCTCGACGTCGACACGATCTACGCCGTGCCGATCGCCTACAGCGCCGAGGGCATGGACCGCGAGGTGCTGCGCCACTTCGGGCTGCCCCACGACGCCGCGCCGGACCTGTCGCGCTGGCAGCGCATCGTCGACACCGTCCGCCACCCCGAGGGCGAGGTGCGCATCGCGGTGGTCGGCAAGTACACGAACCTGCTCGACAGCTACAAGTCGCTGGCCGAGGCGCTGGCCCACGGCGGCATCGCCAACCGCGTGCGCGTGCGCCTGGACTGGGTCGACGCCGAGGTGTTCGAGCAGCCCGGCGCCGTCGGGCGGCTGGAGGACGTGCACGGCATCCTGGTGCCCGGCGGCTTCGGCGAGCGCGGCACGGAGGGCAAGATCGAGGCCGTGCGCTTCGCGCGCGAGCACCGCGTGCCGTTCCTGGGCATCTGCTTCGGCATGCAGATGGCCGTGATCGAGGCCGCCCGCCACCAGGCCGGCCTGCCCGACGCCTCCTCCACCGAGTTCGGGCCCACCGACACCCCCGTCGTCGGCCTGCTCACCGAGTGGGCGCGCGGCAACGAGATCGAGCGCCGCGCGGCCTCCGGCGAGCTCGGCGGCACCATGCGCGTGGGCGCCTACCCCGCGACGCTGGCGCCGGACTCGCTGGC
>JBPBQX010000310.1:0-3511 GCA_050955025.1 Janthinobacterium lividum | reverse complement strand
CGGCGCTGCGCCATGCGGGCGCGGGGCTGCGCGTGCGGGGCGAGCACAGGCGGGTGCTGCTGGTGCTCACCGACGGCGTGCCGTCCGACGTGGACACGGATGCGGCGGAGCTGATGGAGGACGCGCGCAGAGCGGCGGCGGGGCTGCGGCGCGGGGGCGTCGAGGTGTTCGGGGTCGTGCTCGGGGCGGACGGCGGGCGGGCGGGCAACGGGGTGTTCGGGGCGGGGCGGTGGGTCGCGGTGCCGGCGATCGGGCGGCTGCCGCAACGGCTCGCGGAGGTTTGCGCGCGGCTGGCGCGGTAGGAAGCAAGCATGGGCTCCGCCCAAACCCGCAAAGGGTCCGAGGACCCTTTGATCCCTTGACTTAAGGGAGGCGTTCCAAGGGCGCAGCCTTTGGCGGAGCTCGAGGCGGAGCCTCGACCTTGCCTCCTGGTCTGGCGCGCTGCGGCCGGGTTTTTGCAAAGGCGGTATCGCGACACCCAAGGGCAAGGAAACGGGACATGCTTCACGGCGACATCAGCAGCAGCAAGGACACGGTCGGCGTGGCCGTGGTGAACTACAAGATGCCTCGGCTGCACACGCGCGCCGAGGTGCTGGAGAACGCGCGGGCGATCGCGGCGATGGTGGTGGGCATGAAGTCGGGGCTGCCGGGCATGGACCTGGTGATCTTCCCCGAGTACTCGACGCACGGCATCATGTACGACAGCGCCGAGATGTACGAGACGGCGTCGTCGGTGCCGGGCGAGGAGACGGAGATCTTCGCCGAGGCGTGCCGCAGCGCCAAGGTATGGGGGGTGTTCTCGCTGACCGGGGAGCGCCACGAGGAGCACCCGCACAAGGCGCCGTACAACACGCTCATCCTGATGAACGACCAGGGCGAGATCGTGCAGAAGTACCGCAAGATCATGCCGTGGGTGCCGATCGAGGGCTGGTATCCGGGCAACTGCACGTACGTCAGCGACGGGCCGAAGGGCATGAAGGTCAGCCTGATCATCTGCGACGACGGCAACTACCCCGAGATCTGGCGCGACTGCGCGATGAAGGGGGCGGAGCTGATCGTGCGCTGCCAGGGCTACATGTATCCGGCCAAGGAGCAGCAGATCCTGATGGCCAAGGCGATGGCGTGGGCGAACAACTGCTACGTCGCGGTGGCCAACGCGTCGGGGTGGGACGGGGTGTACACCTACTTCGGGCATTCCTCGATCGTGGGGTTCGACGGGCGCACGCTGGGCGAGTGCGGCACCGAGGACTACGGCATCCAGTACGCGGCGCTGTCGATGTCGCTGATCCGCGACGCGCGCAGGACGATGCAGTCGGAGAACCATCTCTTCAAGCTGCTGCACCGCGGGTATACCGGGCTGATCAACTCGGGCGAGGGCGACAAGGGCGTGGCGGCCTGCCCGTTCGAGTTCTACGGCAAGTGGGTCAACGACCCGGAGGCCGCGCGCGAGATGGTCGAGAGCTTCACGCGGCCCACGGTCGGCACCGAGGAGTGCCCGATCGAGGGGCTGCCGAACGAGAGCACGCTGCACCGCTGAGGCGGCGTTCGCGCGAGGCATGGAGGAAGGAAGCAGTTCCTTCCTGAAGGAAAGAACCTTGCCCACTGGGTTCGGTGCCGGGCGTGTGGATTCCGGACCCATGTGGCAGAGTCTTTTTGCTTCTTTTTCTTCAGAAAAAGAAGGCCTTGCTTCTCCCTGGCGGCGGCGCACGGGCGGGCGGGTTTCATCGGGCGGGGCGGCTCCCAATCTGTGGGCGACCCCCCTGCCGCCGGAGCGTCCCATGACCGTCCAGTTCCCGTTCGACAACAGCTACGCGCGCCTGCCCGGGCGGTTCTCGGTGCGGCAGGCGCTGGCGCCGGTGGCGGGGCCGCGGCTGGTGCGGCTGAACGAGGCGCTGGCGGGGGAGCTGGGGCTGGACGCGGAGGCGCTGCGCAGCGAGGAGGGGGTCGCGATCCTGGCCGGCAACCGCGTGGCGGAGGGGTCGGAGCCGATCGCGCTGGCGTATGCGGGGCACCAGTTCGGGCACTTCGTGCCGAGCCTGGGGGACGGGCGGGCGGTGCTGCTGGGCGAGGTGGTCGACCGGCATGGGGTGCGGCGCGACATCGCGCTCAAGGGGTCGGGGCGGACGGCGTTCTCGCGCGGGGGGGACGGGCGGGCGGCGCTGGGGCCGGTCCTGCGCGAGTACCTGGTGAGCGAGGCGATGGCGGCGATGGGGATCCCCACGACGCGGGCGCTCGCGGCGGTCGCGACCGGGGAGGCGGTGGTGCGCGAGACGGCGCTGCCGGGCGCGGTGCTGGTGCGCGTCGCGGCCAGCCACATCCGCGTGGGGACGTTCGAGTATCTCGCGGCACGCGGGGATGCGGAGGGGCTGCGGGTGCTCGCGGACCACGTGATCGCGCGCCACCATCCGGGGGCGGCGGAGGCGGCGCATCCGTACCGGGCGCTGCTGAAGGGGGTCGTGGTGCGGCAGGCGGAGCTGGTGGCGCGCTGGCTGCTGGTGGGGTTCGTGCACGGGGTGATGAACACGGACAACACGTCGGTGTCGGGCGAGACCATCGACTACGGGCCCTGCGCGTTCCTCGACGCCTACGATCCGGCGGCGGTGTTCAGCTCGATCGACCAGAACGCGCGCTACGCCTACGCCAGCCAGCCGCACGCGATGCTGTGGAACCTGTCGCGCCTGGCGGAGGCGATGATGCCGCTGCTGGGCAAGGACGAGAACGCGGGGCGCGAGGCGGCGCACGCGGTGCTGTCGCGGTTCGGGGCGGTGTTCAACGCGGCGTATCTCGGCGGGCTGCGGGCCAAGCTCGGGCTCGTGCGCGAGGAGGAAGGAGACGCGGCGCTCGCGGAGGATCTGCTGACGCTGATGGCGCAGGGCGGCGCGGACTTCACGGTGACATTCCGCAGGCTGTGCGACGTGGCGGGCGGGGCGGAGCCGGGGGTCGTAGGGGCGCTGTTCGCGGACGGCGAGGGGTTCGATGCGTGGGCCGTGCGGTGGGCGGAGCGGGGGGCGCGCGAGGGGGTTGCGGCGGGGGAGCGGGCGGCGGCGATGCGCGCGGTCAGCCCGGCGGTGATCCCGCGCAACGCGTTCGTGGAGGCGGCGCTGGAGGCGGCGGTCGGGCGCGGGGACATGGGGCCGTTCGAGGCGATGCTCGCCGCGGTGCTGCGGCCCTGGGAGGATCGGCCGGGGGATCCGCACCAGGCGGCGGCGGGGCGGCCGGAGGTGCCGTACCGGACGTTCTGCGGGACGTGAAGGAAGGCCAGAGGCGCTGCCTCTGGACTCCGCCAAAGGCTGCGCCCTTGGAACGCATTCCTTGGGCAAGGATCAGGGGGGGGGTCGCTTGACCGCGTGCACGGGGCGCGGCAGGAGCAGGGGCATGACAGGATCCGCCGACGACATCACGCCCGAGTTCCAGCGCGGCTGGGACGCCGCCCTGCTTGCCGTGCGGCAGTGGCACGAGTCGCAGGCGAAGAAGACGCTGATCCAGGCGGGGCGATCGCGGTTCCCCAAGA
>JBPBQX010000309.1:0-3959 GCA_050955025.1 Janthinobacterium lividum | reverse complement strand
GCGATGGAGCCGAAGCTCACGGTGACGAGGCCGCCGATCGCGGGGCCGGCGTGGTGGGCGAGGTGCTCGGTGGCGCGCTTCACCCAGTCGGCGAGCACGCCGATGCCGGCCGCGCCGGCGACGAACACGACCCAGGCGGGCATGGCGGGCCAGAGCGCGCGGCCGCCGACCTGCAGCAGCGGGGCGAGGGGCACCAGGGCGAGGAGCAGGAGGCGCACGGGCATGGGGGTTCCCCGACGCCGGGCGGGACGCGCCGCGGGTGCGGGCAGGGCCGTCGTCGCGGCGTCGATAGCCCGGACGGATGCGTCGGGCCAGGGTGGCATTAACCTGTTGTTCACGATCCGGGTCCGAAACACGGGGGATTTCCGGGCGGGGCCTGGCTGCGGGGCCGGCGCAGGCCGGGCGGCATTAACCATCTGTTCACCGTTGGTTCGGGCCGCTGTTCGGGACGGGAATGTCCCACCTCGCGGCGGCGTGATGCGCTAAGGGTGCGCGATGTCCCTGTTCCCTGACCCTGCGATCCGAGGCGCCGTGCAGCGCTGCGAGGTGTCGGCGCTGCACGTGCTGGCGCGCGCGCTTGGGTGGCTGGGGCCGGTTCGCTCGTCCGACGCGGGCGGCTGGTTGGCGCGCGTGGTCGGGCCGCGGCTGCCGGCGTCGCGGGTCGCGGACGCCAACCTCGTGCGGGCGCTGCCGGGGCTCGGGGCCGAGGAGCGCGCGGCCGTGATCCGCGCGGTGTGGGACAACCTCGGGCGCAACGCGGCGGAGCTGCCGCATCTGGCGGGGCTGGGGCGGACGGAGTCGGGCCCGGGGTGGGAGCTGGAGGGCGA
Source organism: Janthinobacterium lividum (assembly GCA_050955025.1). Taxonomy (GTDB): domain Bacteria; phylum Pseudomonadota; class Alphaproteobacteria; order Acetobacterales; family Acetobacteraceae; genus CAXSEF01. The sequence continues at coordinate 3,132 of JBPBQX010000309.1, read as the reverse complement.
GGAGCACGTCGAGGCGCTGCGCGCGGCGGGGACGCAGGCGGTGTTCTTCTCGGGGCATTTCGGCAACTGGGAGATGGTGCTGCCGATCGCGGCCCGGCTCGGGGTGCCGGTGTCCGGGTTCTACCGCGCCGCGTCGAACAGGGCGGTGGACGGGTTCGTCCAGGGGTTGCGGCGCGACGCGCTCGGGCCGGGGGTCGCGATGTTCGCCAAGGGGCGGCAGGGCGCGCGGGCGGCGCTGGCGCATCTGCGCGGCGGGGGCTCGCTCGGGCTGATGGTCGACCAGAAGATGAACGACGGGATCGCGGTGCCGTTCCTGGGGCGAGACGCGATGACGGCGACGGGGATGGCGGAGATGGCGCTGCGGTTCGGCGCCGCGGTGGTGCCGGTGCGCGTGGTGCGGCTCGGGCCGGCGCGGTTCCGCCTGGTGTGCGAGGCGCCGCTGGTCGTGGCGCGCACGGGGGAGCGGGGGGCGGACGTGCGTGCGCTGACGCTGGCGATGAACGGGGTGCTGGAGCGCTGGGTGCGGGCGGACCCGGGGGCGTGGCTGTGGCTGCACCGGCGGTGGCCGAAGGAAGGCTGAGGCCCCGCGTCGACCCATGGGCCTCAAACTCCGCCAAGGGCTGGGCCCCTGGATCGCCTTGACCTAAGGAATGGGGATCCAAGGACCCCTGGTCCTTGGCGGGTTTGGGCAGAGCCCATGCCTGCTTTCCTTCCTGCTGCGGGGTGACGGCATGGCGAAGGCCGAGGAGCCGCGGGTCGCGTCGGGCGAGGTGATCGCCTTCCGGCTGTTCGACGTCGCGTATGCGGTGGACCTGGTGCGGGCGGAGGCGATCTGGAGCGCGCGGCCCGGCGCCGGGAGCGCGCGCCGTCGGCTGAGCGCCACGTCGCCCAAGGCGGTGTCGTACGACGTGCCGCCGGTGGTGCTGACGCTGGAGCCGGTGGCGCTGGTGATCGAGGGGCACATGGCGGTGGCCGGGGTCACGGCGCGCCTCTACGACTTCGGGGTGCTGACGCTGGCGCTGCGCGTGCCGGCGGCGGACCTGGACTGGGCGGGGTTCTCCGAGCTGGTGAACGCGGTGGACCGGGCGGTGGGGCCGGGGGCGGAGCATCCGGTGTGGCGCACGCTGCGCGAGCAGGTGTGCGGGCTGCTGGGGGCGGCGCTGGAGCGGCCGACGCGCTCGGTGCTGGAGGAGGACTACCTGATCGGGATGGTGCGCGCCTTCGACCGCGCGATGAGTGCCGCCGAGATCGGGGAGCGGCTGGATCTGGTGCCGCTGCTGTCGGGGGAGCGCAGGGCGCTGTCGGAGGGGGCGCGGCAGGACCTGCTGCGCAAGCGGTTCTCGTACTACACGGACGACCTGGTGGTGCTGACGTGGGACCGGGCGTTTCTGTACGAGCCGCACGGGGATTCGGACGTGCTCGACGTGCTGGAGGTGGCGAACGCGCAGCTGCTGGAGGTGCGCTACTACGACGAGCTGCTCGATGACGAGCTGCCGCGGATGTACGACCTGGTGGAGCGCACGCGGCGGGGCGGGGGCGTGCTGTCGTCGCGCCGGTTCGCGCGGCTGGCGCGGCGGCTGTACGCGCTGGTCGCCGAGGTGACGGAGCTGACGGAGAAGGCGGACAACGCGCTGCAGGTCACGGAGGACGTCTACCTCGCGCGCATCTACACGGCGGCGCTGGAGCTGTTCCGGGTGCGGGTGGTGGCGGCGGGGGTGGACCGGAAGCTGGCGATCATACGCGACACGTACGCGGCGCTGTACGACGAGGCGTCGGGCGGGCGGGCGGCGCTGATGGAGCTGGCGATCGTGGTGCTGATCGTGGTCGAGATCGTGCTGGCGGTGCTGCGGCCGTAAGGGCGCGCCCGGCGGAGGGGGCCGGGCGCGGGGGAGGTCAGCTGACGGGCGGGGCGGCCGGGGTGGCGGCCATCGGGACCACCACGGCGGGGAAGGTGCCGTCGAAGTGCTGGGGCAGCTCGATTATCTGCGGCTCGCCGGGCTGCAGCGGGACCATCGAGACGTTGACGGGAGTTTCGTAGCGGTTGTCCGCGCCGGTGGCGCTGTCGACGGCGACGCCGATCAGGCCGCCGGCGATGAGGTTGCCGAAGCTGGTGCTGGCGAGGCCGGAGTGGTTGCGATAGCTCGCGGTCTGGTAGCCGGCCTTGGCGCAGGCGAGCCAGATGTCGTGCTTGGTTCTCTGCACGGTGGCGGTGCCCGGCGTGCTGTCGATCGTGGCGATGCGCTCGCCCTCCTTGTAGATGCCGCAGCGGGCGCCGCCTGGGTTGGTGTTGACCATCACATCCTGGCTGGTACCGCTCAGGATGGAGGCGCAGCCGGACAGGCACACCGTTGCGAGCACGAGCACATTCCGCATCACGACTCTCCCTTGTTGCCACCTGGAGTAGAAACAAAAGCGGTTTCTGTAAACCTGCGGTGGAAAGTCCGGTGGGGCGTTTCTTTGCACGCCGTGGCCGGGCAGACGCGGGCGGAATTGTCACGGGAGTGACACGGCGGCTCGACGCGGCATCAGGTAGGTGCGGGGCCGTAACGGGGCCTGGGGGCGGCATGTCGGACGCGACGATGGATGGCAGGATGGGCAGCGGCGGCACGGGGCTGTCGGACTCGCGGCCGCGGATGGACGGCAGGACGCATCCGGGGGGGGCGCTGGCGTTCCTCGCGGTGCTGCTGCTCGGGCTCAGCTACGCGGCGTTCAGCATCTACAGCGACGTCAACGACGTGGGCGAGCACGGGCTCGCGGTGGGCGCGCTGGTGCTGCTCGGGCTCGCGCTGCTGATCGCGCTGGGGTTCGAGTTCGTCAACGGGTTCCACGACACGGCCAACGCGGTGGCCACCGTGATCTACACGCACAGCCTGCCGCCGCTGGTCGCGGTGGTCTGGTCGGGGACGTTCAACTTCCTCGGCGTGCTGACGTCGTCGGGCGCGGTCGCCTACGCGATCGTCAGCCTGCTGCCGGTGGAGCTGATCCTGCAGGTCGGCAGCGGGGCCGGCTACGCGATGATCTTCTCGCTGCTGATCGCGGCGATCATCTGGAACCTGGGGACCTGGGCGTTCGGCATCCCGAACAGCTCGTCGCACGCGCTGATCGGCTCGATCATGGGCGTGGGGCTCGCGA
>JBPBQX010000308.1:0-3970 GCA_050955025.1 Janthinobacterium lividum | reverse complement strand
CGGTCGTGGTTGCTGTTCTGGATGCCGTAGAACTGCTGGCCGGGCTGGCTGTTGTCGGCCAGGTCCTTCGTGGCGACGTTGAAGGCGCGCGCGGTGAACGCCTTGTTGATCGAGATGTCGATGGAGCCGATCCAGCCCTCGTCCATGCGCACGTGGCTCACCAGGTTGGCGCCGGCGTCCACCACGGCGATCACCATGGGCTGGCCGATGGTCGCGGCGTGGGCCTCGGCGGCGGCGGTGATGCGTCGGGCGTCGCTCAGCGTGACCATGCGCAGGCTCCTCGTGGTGCGGCGCCGGGACGGCGCGGGCGGGGACGGTGGCGCAGATCGCGGCGGGCGGCAACGCGGAGGAGGCCTGGTCGCGCGCCCGGCTGCGCAGCGTGCTGGCGGCGGGGCGCGTCGCGGCGCACAATACGGGCCTGTGGAGAACACGATGCGACACGTCCTGGCGCGACCGCTCCTGGCCCTGGTCCTCGCGCTGCCGGCGGGCTGCGCGCAGACGGGGGCGTCCCTGCGGATGGCGGGCGACACCGGGGCCGGGCCGAGCCGCTCGCTGCTCGACGCGTATTTCATCGCGCACGGCATGGCGTTCGGCGCGACCTCCGCCCGCGCCAGCCCGGAGGTGCAGGCGGAGCTGGACCGGCTCGACGCGCGCGCGGCGGCCGCGATCGTCTCGCTGCGGCCCGGCGCGTCCGGGCCCCGCGCGCGCCATGCGGCCGAGGCGGCGGTCGCGGCGCTGACCAACTACGCGGCGGCGCGCGCGGACGGCTCGCCCGCGGCCCAGCCCTGAGCGGCACGGCCCTGGGCGGCGCAGAGCGGAGCGGCGCAGAGCGGGGCGGCGCCGCGGTCCGGGCGGGGGGCGTCGCCGCGGCGGACGGCGCGGCGCTGCTTCGGATCGAGGGCCTGCGCGTGGCCTACGGCGGGGTGGCGGCGGTGGACGGGGTTTCGCTGTCGCTCGCGGCGGGGCGCACGCTGGCGGTGGTCGGCGAGAGCGGCTGCGGCAAGTCGGCGCTGGCGCTGTCGGTGCTGCGGCTGCTGCCGCCGGCGGGGCGGGTGCAGGCGGGGCGCGTGCTGCTCGACGGCGAGGACCTGCTCGCGCTCGCGCCCGCGGCGTTGCGGGCGGTGCGCGGCCGGCGCGTGGCGATGGTGTTCCAGGAGCCGATGACCAGCCTGAACCCCATGCTGCGCGTGGGCGACCAGGTCGCCGAGGCGCTGCTGGCGCATCCGTCGGGCACGCGGCCGCGCGGCCAGGCGCTGCGGGCGCGTGTGGTGGCGGCGCTCGCGGACGTGCGCATCGCCGATCCCGGGCGCTGCGCCGACGCCTTCCCGCACCAGCTCTCGGGGGGCATGCGGCAGCGGGCGATGCTGGCCATCGCGCTGGCCGGCGAGCCCGCGCTGCTGGTCGCCGACGAGCCGACCACCGCGCTCGACGTCACCGTGCAGGCCTCGATCCTGGCGCTGCTGCGCGCCCGGCAGCGGCGCACGGGCATGGCGATCCTGCTCGTCACGCACGACCTCGGCGTGGTCGCGGGGATGGCCGACACGGTGGCCGTCATGTACGCGGGCCGGGTCGTGGAGCACGGGCCGGCCGCCGCGGTTTTCAGCGATCCGCAGCACCCGTACACGCTCGGGCTGCTCGCGTGCCAGCCGGGGCTGTCGCGCGGCGGGCGGCTGCCGGCGATCGGCGGCACGGTGCCGGCGCCGGGCGCCATGCCGCAGGGCTGCCGGTTCCACCCGCGCTGCGCCTTCGCCGCCGACGCCTGCCGCGTGGAGGACCCGGCGCTGCGTGCGCTCGGGCCGGGGCACGAGGCGGCGTGCCTGCGGGCGCCGGTCGCGTGACGGAAGGCGAGCAAGGCCAGAGGCTCTGCCTCTGGACTCCGCCAAGGGAAGCCCCTTGGATGGCTTTACTTAGTAAATGGGATCAAAGGGTCCTCGGACCCTTTGCGGGTTTGGGCAGAGCCCATGCTTGCTTTGCCCGTGGCTGAGCCCGTGCTGGAACTGCGCGGCCTGGTGCGCCACTACCCCGGCCGCCGCGCGCACCTGTTCGCCCGGCGCGGCCCGCCGCAGCGTGCCGTGGACGGCGTCTCGCTCACGGTGGCGCGCGGCGAGACGCTGGCGCTGGTGGGGGAGAGCGGCAGCGGCAAGTCCACGCTGGCGCGGCTGGTGCTGCGCCTGGACGACGCGGACGCGGGCACGATCCGTTTCGAGGGGCGCGACATCACGGCGCTGGGCGGGCGGGCGCTGCGCCGGGTGCGGCGGCGGCTGCAGCTCGTGTTCCAGGACCCGACGGCGTCGCTGAACCCGCGGCGGCGCGTGGGGGACGCGGTGGCCGAGCCGCTGCGGGTGCACGGGGTCGGCGGGCGCGGCGCGGCCGGGCGGCGGGCGCGGGCGGCGCGGGTGGCGGAGCTGCTGGCGCTGGTGGGGCTGGGGGCGCACCACGCGCGGCGGTTCCCGCACGCGCTGTCGGGCGGGCAGCGGCAGCGGGTGGGGATCGCGCGCGCGCTGGCGCCCGGGCCGGCGCTGGTGGTGTGCGACGAGCCGGTGGCGGCGCTTGACGTGTCGGTGCAGGCGCAGGTGGTCAACCTGCTGCAGGACCTGCAGGAAGGGCTCGGGCTGTCCTACCTGTTCATCGCGCACGACCTGGCGGTGGTGCGGCATATGGCGGACCGGGTGTGCGTGATGCAGGCGGGGCGGCTCGTGGAGGTCGCGGGGCGGGACGCGCTGTTCGCGGCGCCGCTGCACCCGTACACGCGCGCGCTGCTGGACGCGGCGCCTCGGCCGGACCCGGGGGCGCGGGGCGCGGGGGAGCCGGACGCGGAGCCGGCGCTGGAGGCGGCGCCGGCGCAGGGGTGCCGCTACCGGCTGCGCTGCGCGTTCGCCGTGGCGCGCTGCGCGGCGGAGGACCCGGTGCTGCGCACGCTGGCGCCGGGGCACGAGGTGGCGTGCCACCGCGCGGAGGAGCTGCCGGCGTGGGTCGCGCCCGAGCCGGCGGCGGTGTCGGCGGCGGCGGCGCGGCGCATCGCGCTGCTGGGGGCGGGCAAGGAAGGTTGAGGCTCCGCCTCAAACTCCGCCAAAGGCTCGCCTTTGGAAACGCTGACCAGGAACGGGTCCAGGCGTTGCGGTGGGTGCCACCGGCCCGAGTCGGGGTTTCCAAAGGCGAGCCTTTGGCGGAGTCCAGAGGCAGAGCCTCTGGCCTTGGCTTCGGGCCGGCTGGCCCGACGCTGTGGCATTGGCGCCGTGACATGTGGCGCGCCTGCGACAGGTTCCGGCGGATCCGCGCGAGGCACGGACGAGCGGCGCAACCGTTGCGCGAGTGGACCGAGATCGGGGCCGGCGAACACTCCGGGAACGGTGCCCCGGCCGCTTGTGGGACTGAGCTTCGGGTGATAGGCCATTGAATCTATGCTGATCCCGACCGGGCGTCCCGGGGAGAAAGTTCAGCGCGAAGGGAGGTTTCCTTGTTCAGACGACGCAAGCCTGACGAGACCGAGGCGCTCCAGCCCGGATCCGACGACGCAGCGCCCGCTCCCGCCCTGTTCGAGCCAGCGCCGCCCGCAGCACAGCCGACCGTCCCGCCGCGACCGTTCGACACCGGGCTCGGCGTGCCCCCGTTCCGTCCCGCATTTCCCGCCCCGTCGAAGGAGGCCCCGACCATGGCCCGTCCGCCCATGTCCCCCGCGCCGATTCCGATGCCCGCCGGCCCGCAGCCGGGCGGGCCGATGCCCGGGGGCCGCCCCGGCCAGCCGCCCCGCCCGCAGGCGGCCGAGCGCCGCACCCTCGTGGTCGGGCGCGGCATCTCGGTGCAGGGCGTCGTGCAGGACGCCGAGCGCCTGGTCGTCGAGGGCACGGTCGAGGCAACGATGATCCACGCCGCCGAGCTGTCGATCGCCCAGGGCGGCGTGTTCCGCGGCGAGGTCGAGGTCGAGGAGGCCGAGGTCGCCGGCACCATCGACGGCACGCTGACCGCGCGC
>JBPBQX010000307.1:0-4182 GCA_050955025.1 Janthinobacterium lividum | reverse complement strand
AGATGCTGACGAGGTCACCGCTGCTCCCCTGCGACATCACATGATCCATCACGGCCTCCCGCTGCCCACGACGTCAATGTCCGGGCGGGCCCCAGGTTGCATTGCGCCCGCCGCGGGCCGGGTTGTTCGCGCTCCGGCTGTGGCCGCGGGGGCGCAGCGTGTCGGCTCACGGGACGGCGGCGTCGTCGAGCACCATCGCGGCCAGCAGCGTGCCGAGACAGGCGTGCAGGGTCTCGACCGAGCGGAGCGCGTCCTCCGGCTCGGCGTTCTCGATGTCCAGGCCGCCGGCCTCGCTCCAGCTCTGCATCAGCTCGAAGCGGGGGAACAGCACCACGCCGGGCAGTGCCGCCGCGTTGCGCAGGGCGCTGAAATACGGCGGCAGGTCGGCGTTGGCCTGCAGGAAGCGGCTGAACTGCGGGTCGACGAGGATCAGGTCCGCGTGCGCCTCCATCGTCGCGTCCGTGCCGTCGGACAGCGCCTGGTTGAACTGCCCCGGCGGCACGTTGCGCACGGCGTCCACGGTGCCGGTCTGCCAGATGACCAGCTGCGGCGGGCGCGGCCCCGCGAGGCCCGCGCGCAGCGGCGCCAGCATGTCCTCGGCCGTGAGGCTCCGCCCGCCCTGCACGGACAGCGACACGACGAGCCCCGGGACGCGCGCCTCGAGCGCCGCCTTCATGCGCATCGGGAACGAGGCCTCGCTCGGGCGCTCGGGCGCAGGCGTTCCCGGGGCACCGGCGCCGGCCGGCGCGGCGGCGCCCTGTCCCCCGGCCGCGGGTGCCGCGACCCGCAGCGTCCTGCTGGTCAGGGTGCCCGGCGCGAGGCTCGCCTCCGGGCCGAACACCGTGGCCGACCCGACCACCAGGATCGACAGCCGTCCCCCGGGATGCAGCACGGCGGCGAGGTTCGGCAGCGCCTCGGCCGCCGGCATCAGGTCCGGCCTGGCGGGGCAGGCGGGCTCGGCGGCCCGCGCATCGGTGGACTGGGCGTCGGCGGACTGGGCCTCGGCGGACTGGGCCTCGGCGGACTGGGCCTCGGCGGACTGGGCCTCGGCGGATTGGGGGGTGGCGGACCGGGCGTCGGCCAGGGCGGGACGCGCGCACGCGAGGTGCAGCATGGCCGCGCCGCAGCACGCAAGGGCGCGAGGCCACCCCGACGGACGCGGGCCCTGCCGGGGCGGGGCATCGGTTCGAGCGCGCATCATGCGACATCCATCCTGGGCCCGTCCTTGCCGCCGGGCGCGACCCCGGCCACGCGCGGCCGCGCGCCCTTCTCCCGGTACCAGGCGGCGAGGGCGGCGACCGCGCTCAGCGCCACCGCGCCCGCGACGTTGACGCCGACCTGCGCCTCCCAGCCCTGCGAGAACTCAAGCACGAGCCTGCCCAGGAACGACAGGAAAATGCCCACGCAGAACACCGGGAGCGAGTGCTGTCCCGCCAGGATGAACGGCGCCGCGACCCGGCCCTGCAGCCACGCCGCGCCGGCGGGCACCAGGCGCACGGTCAGCCACGCCAGCGCGAGGATCGAGACCAGGCGGAACGGGTGCAGGCCCTCCTTGTCCACCGACAGCAGCGCGCGCGCGACGTGGAGCGGCAGGTGGCTGGTCAGCTCGGGCTGCTGCCACACCACCCACTGCATCAGGATGCCGAAGGCGGCGACCAGCGCCGCGAGCCCGTCGAGCGGCCACTTGCGGCGCGGCGGGCGGCTTGGCGAGGTGGCCAGGATCGCGCCCAGCATGAACAGGAGCTGCCAGGTCAGCGGGTTGAAGTACCAGCCGCCGCCGGACCAGGAGGGCAGCCCGAGGCCGAAGGTCCTGGCGGCGGCGTAGAGCGCCAGCGACAGGGCGGCCAGGACGTTCGGCCGCTCCAGCAGCCGCAGCGCCGGGACGAACATCAGGAGGACGACCACGTACATCGGCAGGATGTTGAGGAACGAGGGCTGGTAGCGCAGGGTCAGGGCCTCGAGCATGGCGCGGTAGGGCGACTCGCCGAGCACGTCGATGTGGATCTCGTCGATGAAGTCGCCGCGGTTCAGCGCGGCCGCCGAGTAGGAGACCTGGGCCACGAACACCACGAACAGGAAGATGTGGGCGATGTAGAGGGTCCAGGCGCGGGCCAGCACGTCGGCGCCCGCCGAGACCCAGCCGTTGCGGCGCATGCGCCCGCCGTAGGCCAGGCCCGCGCCGTAGCCGGCCAGCAGCACGAACACCTCGGCCGCGTCGCACAACGCGAAGTTGCGCAGGCTGAGCTGGTTGAGCCAGTCGGCCGGGATGTGGTCGGTGAAGATCCACCACAGGGCGAGCCCGCGGAAGAAGTCCACGCGCAGGTCCCTGCCGGTGCGGATCAGGTTCATGCCACGCTTCGTGCGCCCGCCGCCCGGGCCGCGCAACCGTGTCGCGGGGCACGAACCGTAACGGCCCCGTGCCCCGCGGCGCGCGTGCGCTCCGGGCCCCGTCAGACGAGCGAGTTCGCCACGCGCTCCACGTCGCGCGCGGCCTCGCAGCCGGGGTGGCGGGTGAGCAGCGGGGTCTGGCGGCGCACCGCGTCGCGCACGTGGTCGTCGCGTCGGATGATGCCGGCGAGGTCGGGGCGGCGGCGGATGAACGCCTCGCAGGCGCGCGCCAGCGTGGCGTAGGTGCGCTCGCCGCCGGCCTGGCTCGTCGCCTGGTTGATCACCACCCGGACGTCGCCCTCCTCCCAGACCGCCTGCGGCCGGTCCAGGGCGTGCAGCTTCAGCACGGCGTAGGCGTCGGTCAGCGAGGTCGGGTCGTCGGTGACCACCACCAGCAGCGTGTCGGCGGCGGCGGCCATGCGGCGCATGCTGCGGTCCACGCCGGCGCCGAGGTCGAGCAGCACGCGGTCGTGCGCGCGCTCGGCCGCGACCAGGGCCAGCACGCGCTCCAGCAGCGTCTGGTCGAGCGCGGACAGCGCGCCCGAGCCGGAGCGTCCCGCCAGGATGTCGAAGCCCGCGGCGTGGCGCAGGATGGCGTCGGCGAGCGTGACCTTGCCGGCGACCAGGCTCGCGAGGTCGTGCTCGGGCACCAGGCCGAGCTGGATGTCCACGTTGGCCAGGCCGAGGTCGCCGTCGAGCAGCAGCACCCGCCCGCCGAGCCGCGCCAGCGCGTGGGCCAGGGTCACGGAGAACCAGGTCTTGCCGACGCCGCCCTTGCCGGAGGCGATGGCGACCACACGCCCGGCCTGGCGCGGCGGCAGGGCGGCGGGGGTCCTGGGGCGCAGGAGGCCTCTGATCATGTGTCCGCTCCTTGGCGGGTCCGGACCGGGCCGGAGCCCAGGCGTTCGGCCAGGAAGGCCGGGGTGAGGGGGGCCAGGCCGTCGGCGATGCCGGGCGCGATCCCGGCCTCGGCGAGGCGCAGGGCCGGGCCGTGGGCGGCGGCGAGGATGCCGCCGAGGCGGCGCGAGGTGTCGAGCCGGCTGGCCAGCAGGCAGCGGGCGCCGGCCTCGGCGTAGCCCGCGCCCAGCTCCGCGGCATAGCCGGGGTCGAGCCCGGCGGGCAGCACCAGCAGGATCGCGGCGGCCGACGCCTCCGCCAGCTCGGCCAGCGCGGCGCGGTCCGCGGGCAGGGCGGGGTCGAGGGCGGGCGTGTCGATGAGCACCGGAGCCGCGGTGCGCCGGGCCACGGCGCGCGCCAGGACCGCGGGGCGGGCCACCACGAGGTCGATCTCCAGCAGCCGCGTGAAGGCCGCGATCTGCTCGATCGCGCCGGCGCGCGCGCCGTCCGTGGTGATCACGGTCGGGCGCACGCCGGACAGCACGAGGCGGGTGGCCAGCCGCGCGACGCACACCGTCTTGCCGGCGCCCGCGGGCCCGGCGACCAGGAGCGGCGCAGCGTCCGGGCCGAGCGGCAGCGGCGCGAAGGCCAGGGTGTCGCGGAGCCCGGCCTCCAGCGGCCCGTCGGCCAGGATGTCGGCCAGCAGGGCGGGCACGCCGTGCCACTCCAGGCAGCGGGCGAGCAGCGAGCGCGGCTGGGCCGGGGCCGCCGGCGGCGGTGGCGGCGGGGGCGGCTCCGCGAGGGGGGGCGGGGCGTCGTCCGGCGGCTCTAGGCCGACCGTGACCTCCACGGTGCGCCCCGTGCGACGGGTCGAGAGGATCAGGGCGTCCGGGCCGTGCTCGGCGCGGATCTGCGCCAGGATGGCCGGCATGCTGGTGCCGCGGAACAGGCTCAGCT
>JBPBQX010000306.1:0-4209 GCA_050955025.1 Janthinobacterium lividum | reverse complement strand
TCCGCCAAGAAGCAGCGCGAGCTGGCGCAGGCCATCAAGCGCGCCCGCTTCCTGGCGCTGCTCCCCTACATCCTGTCCTGAGGGGAAGCGTTCATGGCAACCGTTGAGCTGATCCTGCTCCAGCGCGTCGAGAAGCTGGGGCAGATGGGCGACAAGGTCCGGGTCAAGCCGGGCTACGCGCGCAACTTCCTCCTGCCGCAGAAGCGGGCGATCCGCGCCAACAAGGCGAACCTGGCGCAGTTCGAGACGCAGCGCGTGCAGCTCGAGGCGACCAACATCAAGAAGCGCGAGGAGGCCGAGCGTCTCTCCGAGCGCATGGCCGGGCTCACCGTCGTGCTGATCCGCTCGGCCGGCGATTCGGGCGCGCTGTACGGCTCGGTGTCGAACCGCGACATCGCCGACCAGTGCACCGCGGCCGGGCTCACCGTCACGCGCCAGCAGGTCGTGCTCGAGCAGCCGATCAAGATGCTGGGCCTGACCGACGTGCGCGTCGTGCTGCATCCGGAAGTCGATCTCGCGGTGACGGTCAACGTCGCGCGCTCGGTCGAGGAGGCGGAGAAGCAGGCGCGCGGCGAGGCCGTCGGCCAGGAGGCCGAGGAGGACGAGTACGACCCCGGCGAGCTGTTCGACCCGAACAGCGTGCCGCGCGAGGACTCCGACGAGCGTTAGGAAGGCCAGAGGCTCTGCCTCTGGACTCCGCCAAGGGAAGCCCCTTGGATGGCTTTGCTTAAGTAGAGCCAGTCCAGGGCGGCTCGCCCTGGCGGGTTTGGGCAGAGCCCATGCTTGCCTGCCTTGAAGGGCCGGGGGTCGTTGCCTCCGGCCCTTTTTCGTGGTGCCTCTGCGGCCCCGAGAAACCACGCCGAGGCTGCCCGTGTCGCGACTGCTCCACCTGATCCTGCGCGGCCTGATCGACCGGGGCGTGCTCACCGTGCGCTACCCGGACGGGCACGAGGAGACGTACGGCGGGGTCAAGCCGGGGCCGGCGGCGTCGATCGCGCTGCTCGACGCGCGGGCGGTGCGGGGGCTGGTGACGAGCCCGGGGATGATGCTGGGCGAGTGCTACATGGACGGGACGCTCGTGCCGGTGGGCTGCGAGCTGTTCGACTTCGTCGACCTGATTTTCCTCAACATGCAGACCAGGCTGGCGTTCCACCCGATCATCCGCTGGCGCGAGCGGCTGCGCACACAGGTGCGCCGGCTGCGGCAGTTCAACCCGGCGCCGCGGGCGCAGCGCAACGTGGCGCACCACTACGACCTGAACGGGGCGCTGTACTCGCTGTTCCTGGACGAGGACCGGCAGTACTCGTGCGCGTATTTCGAGCGCGGCGACGAGACGCTGGAGGAGGCCCAGCTCGCCAAGAAGCGGCATATCGCGAGGAAGCTGCTGCTGCGTCCGGGGATGGAGGTGCTCGACATCGGCTGCGGCTGGGGGGGCATGGCGATCACGCTGGCGCGCGAGCACGGCGTGCGGGTCACAGGGATCACGCTGAGCGAGGAGCAGCTGGGCGTGGCGCGGGCGCGGGCGGAGGCGGCGGGGCTTTCGGGGCAGGTCAGCTTCGAGCTGGCGGACTACCGCGGCCTGGACCGGCGGTTCGACCGGATCGTGTCGGTGGGGATGTTCGAGCACGTCGGCGTCGGGCACTTCGGCGAGTTCTTCGACGTGGTCAGGCGGTGTCTGGCGGACGACGGGGTGGCGCTGGTGCATGCGATCGGGCGCAGCTCGGGGCCGGGGTCCACGAACCCCTGGCTCGCGAAGTACATCTTCCCCGGGGGGTATTGCCCGGCGCTGAGCGAGGTGTTCGCGGCGTCCGAGGGGGCGGGGCTGATGACGGCGGACTGCGAGGTGCTGCGGCTGCACTACGCCGAGACGCTGCGGCACTGGCGGCAGCGGTTCGCGGCCAACCGGGGGGCGATCGCGGCGATGTACGACGAGCGGTTCTGCCGGATGTTCGAGGCGTACATGAGCGGGTCGGAGGCGGCGTTCCGCAGGCTGGGCGTGTTCGTGTGGCAGATGCAGCTCACGCGCGAGGTCGACGCGGTGCCGCTCACGCGGGGGTACATGGCGGACGCGCCGGCGCGGGTGATGCAGGCGGCGGACTAGGAAGGAAGGTCGAGGCGCTGCCTCGAGCTCCGCCAAGGGAAGCCCCTTGGATGGCTTGTCTCAAGTAAGTGCCGGTCCAGGGGCGGCTCGCCCCTGGCGGGTTTGGGCAGAGCCCATGCTTGCTTTCCTGCGCGGGCTCCGCAGTCTGCGCGGGCATTGGGGAGAGTGGGATGAGCACGCCGACCGGCCTTGGGCCCTACGACGATACCAACGTCTTCGCGCGCATCCTGCGCGGCGAGATCCCGTCGCGGCGGGTGTACGAGGACGCGTGGGCGGTGGCGTTCCACGACGTGGCGCCGCAGGCGGCGGTGCACGTGCTGGTGATCCCGCGCGGGCGGTTCGCGTCGATGGCGGACTTCACGGCGGAGGCGACGGACGAGGAGATCGCGGGGTTCTTCCGCGCGGTCGGGCACGTGGCGCGCCTGCTGGGGCTGGAGCAGGGCGGCTATCGTGCGCTGGCCAACGTGGGGGGGAACGCGGGGCAGGAGGTTGCGCACCTGCACGTCCACCTGTTCGGCGGCGAGGGGCTGGGGCGGATGATCGCGGTGCCGGGGCGGGACGCCTAGGGGCCCGGGGCGCTCGCGTTCCTTGCCAGGGGGGAGGTCGTGCGGCCATCGTGGCGTCCTCGACGACCGTCAAGGGGGCTCGCATGACGCAGGACGACACGGACGGCGGGGTCGCGCCGACGCACACCGCAATGGACATCACGCCCAAGCCCGGCGCCGGGGACGGCCCGGCCCAGGCCCAGGCCCAGGCCCCGGCGGCCGCGACGCCGCCGGCGGCCGCCCCGGACGCGCGCAAGGAGCCGACGCGCACGGCGATGGACATCACGCCGGACCGCGAGGCGTAGCGCGACGGGGGCGACGGGGCCCGCGCACGAAGATGCGTTCCGGGCGACGTTGACAGTGGGCGAGCCGGGCCGCGATGGTGCCGGCACCGAGGGGAGTCCCGCAGGGGGCTGAGAGTCCGACGGCCGGGGTTGCCCGGCGGCGCGGAGACCCTGGCGCCGCCGGAACGCGGCGTGCAACCTGATCCGGATCATACCGGCGGAGGGACGGGGGGCTGCGGACGCCAGCATTCCCTGCCGGACCTCCTCCACACAGGAGTCCGCCGTGACCTACCAGCAGAAGCTGCCCACGCCAGGCCCGACCCCGGGGACCGTCACCACCGGGCCGATCACCGGCTCGCGCAAGGTGTACTCCAGCCCGGACGGGCGCGCGGACATCCTGGTGCCGATGCGCGAGATCGCGCTGGACCCGAGCGCGAAGGAGCCGGCGCTGCGGGTGTACGACACGTCGGGGCCGTACACGGACACAGGGGTCGCGATCGACCTCGAGGCGGGGCTGCCGCCGGTGCGCGCGGCGTGGATCGCGGCGCGCGGGTTCGATGTCGCCGAGGCGCGCGAGGTCCGGCCGGAGGACAACGGCGGGGCGACGGGGGACCGGCTGGTCGCGCCGTGCCCGGCGGCGCCGCGCCTGCTGGTGGGGCGCGAGGGGCAGCCGGTCACGCAGTACGAGTTCGCGCGGGCCGGCGTGGTCACCGAGGAGATGGTCTACATCGCGCACCGCGAGAACCTCGGGCGCCAGCAGATGGCCGAGGGCGCCGAGGGGCGGCGCGCGGATGGCGAGGATTTCGGGGCGGAGATCCCGAGCTTCATCACGCCGGAGTTCGTGCGCTCCGAGGTCGCGCGCGGGCGGGCGGTGATCCCGGCCAACATCAACCACCCGGAGCTGGAGCCCACGATCATCGGGCGCAACTTCCTGGTGAAGATTAACGCCAACATCGGCAACTCGGCGGTGACATCGTCGGCGGCGGACGAGGTCGAGAAGCTGGTGTGGGCGACGCGCTGGGGTGCGGACACGGTCATGGACCTGTCCACGGGGAGGAACATCCACAACATCCGGGGGTGGATCATCCGCAACTCGTCGGTGCCGATCGGGACGGTGCCGATCTACCAGGCGCTGGAGAAGGTCGACGGGGACCCCGAGAAGCTGACGTGGGAGATCTTCCGCGACACGCTGATCGAGCAGGCCGAGCAGGGCGTGGACTACTTCACGATCCATGCGGGCGTGCGGCTGCAGCACGTGCCGCTGACGGCGAAGCGGGTC
>JBPBQX010000305.1:0-4303 GCA_050955025.1 Janthinobacterium lividum | reverse complement strand
GTTCGCGCAGCTGACCTACGACATCAAGGGCGGCAACGCGCTGCGCACCATGACGCCGGACTTCCAGGAGCTGCCGGCGATCTTCCTGCACCAGGGCATCGGCGCGCAGGTCTACTACTACACGGGGTCCAACGCGTACAACGCCATCAGCCAGCCGGTGACCAGGGCCACGCTGGCCGTCGGCGCCACGGGCATCCTCGGCTTCACGCCGCGCTCCGGGCAGTACGGCGCCGGCTACGACGTCGCAATGACCGAGGACTGGGCCAGCATGTGCGACGCCACGGGCACGAAGTGCGTGACCATCGCGTCGTTCTCCAATGCCGCGCAGATCATCCAGGCCAGCAACAGCGCGACGAACTCCTACTTCGGCATCCACGGCTTCTTCACCCTGGCGCCCGGGCTGAGCCAGCGGGTGACGCTGTTCATCGCGCCCTACCGCTTCGACGACATCGTGCAGGGCCAGTCGGTGCGGCAGTGGATCTACCAGCTCCACCAGAAGCCGTCGCTGCCTCCCGCCCCGGTGCACGGCCCGGCCAACTGACCAACGCCGGGCCCCGGGCACGGCATTGCCCGGGGCCCGCGACCCGGAGCCCGGCACGGACAGGGCGGCGCCCTGCGCGGCCGGGCCGCGGCTCCATCGGCCCGTCGCAGCCGTCCAGGTGCGGCAGGGTGCGGGACGATCCGCCGGGCGCGCGGCCGGGCGCGTCAGGCGAGGACGACGATCTTCCCGCCCGCGCGGTTCTCCTCCATGCAGCGGTGCGCCTCGGCGATCTCGTCGAGGCGGAACACCCGGCCGACCTGCACGCGCAGCCGCCCCTGCGCGATGTCGGCCACGAGCCCGGCCAGCGGCGTGCGCATGAAGTCGCCGGGGCCGCCGCTGTAGGTGGTCAGGCACACGCCGCCCGGGATCGAGTCCATCGGGCTGAAGCTGTCGAGCGACCAACGGTTGCCAACCATGCCGGTCATGCACACGACGCCGCCCTGCGCCGCGCACTGCAGCGAGTCCTCCAGCGTCGTGGCGCCCACCAGCTCCAGCACCTTGTCGGCGCCGCGGGGGTGGCGCGCCCTGAGCTGGCCCGCGATCGCGCCGTCGTCGACGACCACGTCGTCCGCGCCGTTCGCGCGCAGCAGGGCCTCGCTGTCCGGGCGGCGGGTCGTGGCGACCACGGTGGCGCCGTGGCGCTTGGCGATCGCGGCGGCGGCCAGGCCCACCGAGGTGGTGCCGCCGCGCACCAGCAGGGTCTCGCCCGCGGCCAGGCGCAGCGCGGTGAACAGCGAGCCCCAGGCCGTCTGCAGCATCTCCGGCAGCGCGCCCAGCGTCTCCCAGGGCAGGGACGCGGGGATCGCCTGCACCTGGCCAGCCGGCACGCAGGTGTATTCCGCGTAGCCGCCGTCGAACTGCCGGCCCATGCCGCCCATCGCGGTGGCGACCGCCTCGCCCGGGGCGAAGCCGCCGCCCGGCGCCGCCTCGACGGTGCCCACTGCCTCGATGCCGAGGATGCGCGGGAACGCCACGCCGGGCGAGAGGCCCTGCCGGGTGAACAGCTCGGAGCGGTTGAGCCCGAACGCCCGGACGCGGATCAGCACCTCGCCGTCGCGCGGCACCGGCACCGCGACGTCCTCCAGCCGGAGCACCTCCGGCCCGCCCGCCTCGCGGATCACCGCCGCCCTCATGGTCGCCATCCCCGGCTCCTCCTGCTGTCCGCCCGTCCCGTCGTCGCCGTGGCCTGCGTTGCTGCCTGCCCCGGGCGCGCCCTCACGCCGCCGGCGGGTTCGTCGGCGAGAAGCTGTAGCGCGCGATGCGCCACGTGCCGTCCCCGCCCCGGTGCATGACGAACAGCTCCTGGTTTGCCTCGGAGGTGGTCGTGCCGGTCGCGTGGTGCAGCGTGGTGCCGGCCGAGCCGGTGCGCACGAACGCCCAATCGGGCGCGACCTGCACGACCTCGGCGATCGTGAACGCCACGTCGAAGGCCAGCTCGGCGAACACCTGGTCGTAGGCCCGGCGCACCGCCGCCTGGCCGATGGAGGACGCGCTGAACGGGGCCATGAACACCCCGTCCTCGTCGTAGAGGGGCAGCACGGCGTCGGTGCGGCCGCCGTTCAGCGCGGCGTTGTAGGCGGCGAGCGTGGCGCGGATCGCGGCCTCGCCGTCGGGGGTGTCCTGGGGCATGCGCGTGTCTCCGTGCGAGGGGCGGCCTCGGGGGTTCTAGCGTGGCGCGCGGGGTGCGATTAGCTGGCGCGGGCGGGAAGCACCTTTCCCTGGACGGGATGATCGTCATGGACCTCAACGCGCTGCTGCTGTTCGCCAAGGTGGTCGAGGCGAGCAGCTTCTCCGAGGCGGCGCGCCGGCTCGGCATGCCGGTGTCCACGCTCAGCCGGCGCATCGCCGAGCTGGAGGACCAGCTGGGCGCGCGGCTGCTGGAGCGCTCGACGCGCAGCCTGCGGCTGACGGCGATCGGCGGCGAGGTGCTCGAGCACGCGCGGCGCAGCGCCGAGATCGGCGATGCGGTCGACGCCGTCGTGTCCGACCGCATGGCCGAGGTCGCCGGGCTGCTGCGGCTGTCCGCGCCGCCGTCGATCTCGGACTCCCTGCTCGCGCCGCTGATCGAGGCGTTCCAGGCCGCCCACCCCGCGGCGCGCGTGCAGGTGTTCGTCACCGAGCGCCTGGTCGACCACGTCGCCGAGGGCATCGACCTGTCGTTCCACGTCGGCCGGCTGCGCGACTCCTCGCTGGTGGCGCGCAGGATCCTCACCTACCGCCACCGGCTCGTCGCGAGCCCGGCCTATCTCGCGCGCGCCGGCGCGCCGTCGCGGCCGCAGGACCTGCTGGCGCACAGGATGCTGGCGTTCTCGCACGGCCGGCCCGAGGCGCGCTGGTCGCTGCGCCACGTCGACGGCACGGAGGCGGAACGGCTGGCCTTCGCGCCGCACCTCGCGATGAACGACTTCGCCGGGCTGGCGGCGGCGCTGGTGGCGGGGGCGGGCATCGGCGACCTGCCGCCGGTGGTGCAGCCCGAGCTGCTGCGCGACGGCCGGCTGGTCGAGGTCATGCCGGACTGGCGCTTCCCGGTGTTCGACCTGAGCGTGGTGCACCTCGGCAGCCGGCACGTGCCGCGCGCGGTGCGCGTGTTCAAGGACCTCGCGGCGCGGCTCGGGCCGGCGCTGTTCCCCGACCTGCCGCTGTGAGGCGTGCGACGCGGCCGTTGCATTGCCGCATCGTGGCGGAAAGGGTGTCGAGGTCCCGTCCGGGTGCCATGGCTGCGGCGCCCGGCGAGCGGGCCCGCCGCGCCTACTTCACGGCGCCCATGGTCAGGCCGCGCGCCATGTACTTGTGCACGATGATGCCGCCGACGATGACCGGGGCGCAGACCAGCGTGGCGCTCGCCATCACCTTGGGCCAGGGCACGACGTAGCCGCCGAGGTAGGACAGCACGATCGTGGGCGCCGTGCGCGAGGCGGGCGCGGGCGTCAGGATAAAGGCGTAGAGCAGGTCGTTCCAGGCGAAGATGCCCGACAGGATCGCCGAGACCGCGATGCCCGGCTTGACCAGCGGCAGCGCGATGCGCAGGAAGATGCCGACGCGGCTCAGCCCGTCGAGCTGCGCCGCCTCCTCCAGCGCCACCGGCACCGCGCTGAACTGGTCCACCATCAGCCAGACGACGAGCGGCACGATGAACACCTGGTAGACCAGCACGAGGACGAGCAGGTTGTTGATGAGGTGCAGCTTGGACGCCGTCAGGTAGAACGGGATCAGCACGACGACGGGCACCAGCATCCAGTTCGTCACGTACCAGAACCAGACGTCCTTGCGCCCGCGGAACCGGTAGCGCGCGATGCCGTAGGCCGCCGGCGCGCCCACCACCAGCCCGAGCAGCACCGCCGAGCCGGTGACGACGAGCGAGTTCAGCAGCGTCGCCAGCACGTTGGAGTTCTCGATGGCGTCCGTGTAGGCCGCGAGCGTGGGCGTCCAGAGCCAGTGCGGCGGCATCGCGAACAGGTCGCTCTCGGTCTTGAGCGAGCTCGCCACCATCCAGTAGACCGGGAACAGGATGACCACGAGTGCGAGCACGAGCCCGAGCGCGTGCAGCGCCCGCAGCAGCACGATGCGCAGGTCGGCCACCTCAGTCCATCTCGCGGTAGAAGGCGCGGATATAGATCCGCGCCAGCGCGATCGACAGCACCAGCATCAGGATCGACTCCGCCGACGCCAGGCCGACGTCGAAGCCGCGGAACGCCATGCGCTCGATCTGCATCACCGCGGTCTCGGTGGCGGTGCCCGGGCCGCCCTTCTCGATCGTGTAGA
>JBPBQX010000304.1:0-4570 GCA_050955025.1 Janthinobacterium lividum | reverse complement strand
CGGGGAGCGGCTGGAGTCCGTGCCGCTGATCGCGCGCTCGCTGGACTGCGCGATGGCCGGGATGGACCTGTAGGAAGCAAGGTCGAGGCTCCGCCTCAAACTCCGCCAAAGGCTGCGCCCTTGGAACGCGCCACTGAGGGAAGGCGATCCAAGGGCCCAGCCCTTGGCGGGTCCGGGCAGGGCCCGGCCTTGCTTGCCTACGCCCCCGCTTTCCGCCGAACCTCGCGCCATGATCCCCGACCTTCTCCACGCCCTGCGCCAGGGCCTGCTCACCGAGCCCGCCGCCCCCGTCCACCCTGAGCCCGCGCTCGCGCTGGCAGAGCGCCTGGAAGCCGCGGCACAGCGCCGCCTCGGCCGCAGCCTCGCCCTGCTGCACGTCGAGACCGGCGGCTGCGGCGGCTGCGCGTCCGAGCTGCGGGCGCTGGACGGCGTGCTCTACGACCTGCGCCGCTTCGGCCTGGAGTTCGTGGACACGCCGCGCCAGGCCGACGTGCTGGTCGTCACCGGCCCGCTCACCCGCAACGCGCACGAGGCGCTGACCCTGGCCTGGCGGGCGATGGCCGAGCCGAAATGGGTGGTGGCGCTGGGCGGCTGCGCCCTGAACGGCGGACCGTTCGCCGGCACCTACGCCGTGGAGGGCGGCGTGGAGGCCGCGCTGCCGGTGGACCTCGTGGTGGACGGCTGCCCGCCGACGCCGGACGCGATGCTGGCGGCCCTGCGCGCCCTGCTGGAAGCCAACGCCGCCTGAACCCGCGCCTTGCCCGACCCTCAGCGCCCCGGCATCGCGCCCCTGAGCCCGGGTTCGTCCGGCATCGCCTCCGCCGGCAGGGCGTCCGGCGGCGCGAAGTCCGGCATGTCGGGCTCGCCGTCCGGCCCGCCTGCCTCGAAGCCGCCCGGATCCGGGTCCTCGTCCGGGCCCGGCCCGGGACCTTCGAGGGCCGGCAGGCCGTAGCGATCGACCGCGCTGTCGTGCACGGCCTCGATCCTGGCGCCGGGAAACGCCGCGAGCAGCGCCTGCACCAGCGGATGCCCCGCCGCCGCACCACGCCGCTCCAGGTCGGCCGCAACCCCCTGCTCGGCCAGCGTCGGCTCGCCGGCGGATGTCGACAGCGCGATGGTCCAGCGCGTGCCCGTGGCCTCCAGCAGCAGCGCCGCCAGCCGGGGCGCCAGGTCGCGCGGCGCCGCCGCATCCGGGCGCAGCTCGATCACCGGCGGCGCGAACCGCACGAGATGCACCGAGTGCAGCAGGTGCGCGTGCAGCATCGGGTCCAGCCGCTCGGCCACCAGCATCGCCACGTCGCGCAGGTCCGCGAGCGGGCGCGGCGGCGGCGGCACGTCGGGCGGCGTCTCCGCGGCCGCGGGCTCGACCGCCTCGTCCGGGTCCCGGCGCCCCGGATCGTCCGCTTCGGCCTGCGACGACGCGCTCGCCTCGGCCACGACGGCGCGCATGATCTCGCCGATGTCCGGCCCCGCCCCCGGCAGCGTGGCGGGCCGCGCGGGCGTGCCGCCGGAAACCTGCGCCTGGCCGGCCTGCGACGCCACGGCAGGGGCCGCTTCCGCACGCACCGGAGCCGGCTGTGCCGCGACGGCGATCGCCGGGGCCACAGGCGGGGCAGGGGAGGGGACCGCCTCCGTTGCCCAGGGCGGTGACCCAACGCCGGGCGGAGGTTCCGCCACCGCGCCGCCCGCATCGCCACGATCCCTGGCCACGAGCGCGCCGGGCCGGGCCTGCGCCGCGGCGCCCGCGCCCGCCGCCGTGGCACCTGCCCCCGACGCCTCCGCCCGCATCCCTGCCGGAGCCGGCGCCGCTCCGCCTCCCTGCGCCGCCGCCGGACGCGCCTCGCCCGCGAGTCGGCGCACCAGCTCGCCCGGCGTGGGCAGCTCGGCCACGTGGCACAGCCGGATCAGCACCATCTCCGCCGCCCCGCGACGGTCCGGCGCCTGCTCCACCTCGCCCATGCCCTTGAGCAGCATCTGCCACGCCCGCCCCAGCTCCGGGATCGACAGCCGCTCCGCCAGCGCCACGCCGCGCGTGCGCTCCGCCTCCGCCAGCTCCGCCGAGTCCCGCAGCCCCGGCACCGTGCGCAGCCGCGTCAGCGTGTGCGTCAGTTCCAGCAGGTCGCCCAGCAGCAGCCCCAGGTCCGCCCCCCGCTCGTGCGCCCGCGCCGTGATCGCCAGCGCCTCCGCCGCCTCGCCGCGCATCACCGCATCCAGCAGGTCGAACACCAGCCCGCGGTCCGCGAGCCCCAGCATGTCCGCGACCACCGCCGCCGTGATCGCCCCGCCATCCCCCTCGTCGGCCCCGCGCGCGATCGCCTGGTCCAGCAGCGACAGCCCGTCGCGCACCGACCCGTCCGCCGCCCGCGCCACCGCGTCCAGCGCCTCGGGCGCCACCGCCACGCCCTCCTTGGCCGCGATCCGCGCGAAATGCCCCGACAGCTCCGCCACCGACACCCTGCGCAGGTCGAACCGCTGGCACCGGCTCAGCACCGTGACCGGCACCTTGCGCAGCTCCGTCGTCGCGAACACGAAGGTGACGTGCGGCGGCGGCTCCTCCAGCGTCTTCAGCAACGCGTTGAACGCGTTGCGCGACAACATGTGGACCTCGTCCACGATGAACACTTTGGCCCGCGCCTGCATCGGCCGGAAGCGCGTCGCCTCGATGATCTCGCGCACGTCGTCCACGCCCGTGCGCGACGCCGCGTCCATCTCGATCACGTCCGGGTGCCGGTCCGCCAGAATCGCCGTGCAGTTCGGACACACCCCGCACGGCTCCGCGGTCGGCCCGCCCGTCCCGTCCGGACCGATGCAGCACAGGCACCGCGCGATGATCCGCGCCGTGGTGGTCTTGCCCACGCCGCGCACCCCGGTGAGCATGAACGCGTGCGCCACCCGCCCCAGGGCGAACGCGCGTCGCAGGATCCTTACCGCCGCGTCCTGCCCGATCAGGTCCTCGAACCCCGCGGGCCGGTACTTGCGCGCCAGCACCCGGTACGGTGCCGCAGGCCCCGGCGCAGGAGCCGCAGCCTCCCCGAACAGCCCCGGCCCCTCGGGCGGCGGCGGCAGGTCGTCGTCGAGGGTGTCGGACATCAGAGCCGCAGGCCGGGCATCAGGGGGTGCCTCCGGCGCCCAGGCCGCAACGGCGGCGAGGGGCGGCTCTGCGAAGGGGTGGGAGGCCGAACGATCGACCCGAGCGGAAACTCGCTGCGGCTGCTTCCTTCCGGACCTGACCGGGTTGGCAAGGCGCTCGTCCGCCGCCGACCTCCCACAGGCACGATAATGCGGCGGGGCGGGAAAGGAAAGCGGCAGCGAGCAAGGCCGGGCTCTGCCCGGACCCGCCAGGGCGAGCCGCCCTGGACCGGCACACGAAAGGAGAAGGAAAGGCCTGCAAGGGCGGTGGTGGAGTCGAGGGGAATCGAACCCCTGACCTCCTCATTGCGAACGAGGCGCTCTACCAACTGAGCTACGACCCCGCCTTGCAGGCGGCGGAAAATGCGCAGACCCCGCGGTCGTGTCAAGCGCGCCGCCGTGTTGCACGCCACCCGGCCCGGCGATACGGTCCGCCTCCATCCGCACGGCCCGGGCCCACGGGCCCGCCACGCGCTCCCGGAGACACCCGACCCTTGGTCACGGCCCTCTACTCCATCCTGCAGACCGTCCTGCAGTTCTACATCTATGCCGTGATCGCCGCCGCGATCCTCAGCACGCTGGTGAGCTTCGGCGTCGTCGACAGCCGCAACCGCCTGGTCTGGACCATCGGCGACTTCCTCTACCGCATCACCGAGCCCGTGCTGCGCCCGATCCGCAACCTGCTGCCCAGCATGGGCGGGCTCGACCTCAGCCCCTGGGTGCTGATCCTGTTGCTCGGCGTCACGCAGCGCATCCTGCTGCCCCGCCTCTTCGCCGCCATCGTCTTCGGCAACTACCGCGACCTCCTGCTCTGACGCCCCCGCCGCCCTGACCTCCCGCCGGCCCGGCGCCCTCCCGCTCCGGCACGCGGCGCCGGCACCCGCCCCCGCGGCGGCCCGCGCGCCAGAGCCCCGAACCCCGCCCTTCCCACCACCACGGAGACCCCGATGAGCGCCCAGATCCTTGACGGCAAGCTTCTCGCCGCCGCCGTGCGCGCCGAGGTCGCCGCCCGCGTCGCCACCCTGTCCTACAAGCCCGGCCTCACGGTCGTCCTCGTCGGCGACGACCCCGCCTCGCGCGTCTACGTCAAGTCCAAGGACAAGGCCGCCACCGAGGCCGGCCTGCACGCCCGCACCATCCGCCTCCCCGACACCACCACCGAGGCCGAGCTGCTCCGCGTCGTGCGCGACCTCAACGACGACCCCGAGGTCGACGGCATCCTCGTCCAGCTTCCGCTCCCCGGCGCGCTCAAGGCCAGCGAGCAGGCCGTCATCGACGCCCTCGACCCCGCCAAGGACGTCGACGGCCTCACCGCCACCAACGCCGGGCGCCTGGCCAACAACATGCCCGGCCTCGTCCCCTGCACCCCCAAGGGCAGCATGAAGCTGATCGCCCTGGCCGGCGTCCCCCTGAAGGGCGCCCGCGCCGTGGTCCTCGGCCG
>JBPBQX010000303.1:0-4660 GCA_050955025.1 Janthinobacterium lividum | reverse complement strand
CGGCAGCGGGGCGCCCATGACGGATCCGGGCCCGGATGCCGATCCCGTCAGACCCGATACTCCGGGACACCGCCGAGACAGAAGTTTCGGGCACCCCATCGCGGCTTGCCCGGCCGTCTCCGCCACACAGGATACCCTTTCGCTTGAGCAGCAACGAGACCAGCCGCGCCCCGGACCTCCTGGACACCGAGAAGCGCGACGAGGAGCGCATGCGCAACGTGCTCCTCGGCCTGGGCGGCGGAGGCGGCGGACGTTCGGGCCGCGGCCAGCGGTCCACCCCGCAGGCGCACGCGCCCGCCGGCCGCCACCGTTTCGCCCAGGACGGCGACGTGCCCGTGGTGCGGCTGTCGCTGGCGCGCACCGAGGCGCGCGAGGTCAAGAGGCCCATGCCGGAGCCGGTCGCGGTCGTGGTCGAGCCCATGGATCGCGTCCGTGCGGCCCAGCATGCCGCCGAGCGCGCGCTGCAGGACGTCACGACGACGCTGCACGGCGTGCAGACCAGGCTCGGGCATGCGGAGCTCGACCTGGAGCAGGCGCTGGCCCAGATCCAGGCCCGCGACCAGGAGCTGCGCGCGCTGCGCGCCGAGCTGCGCGCCCGCGACCAGGAGCTGGCGGCGGCACGGCGCGGCGGCGAGGCGTCGCGCCGGCAGGCGCGGGCCGAGCGGCCCGGCGCCGAGCGTTGCGGCACCGAGTCCGGGGCGGAGGTCGGCGCGAAGCCCGGGGCAGTGCAGGCCGTGCCGGGCCTTGCGGAGGCCGAGGCGCTGTTCGCGACGCCGGTTCCGGTGCGGGACGGCGAGGCGGAGGGCGCCACGCCCGAGCCCGTGAAGTGGTGGCGCGACTAGGCCTGCGTCCGAGGCAGGGGGCCGGGGCCGCCTGCGGGCGCGTAGCGTCGTGACACGCGGGGCATTCCGTCGCCGCGCGGCACGGTGATACGCTTGCCGCATGGAGCTTCCCTTCGCGTTTCCGGACTGGGTGCCCTGGTGGGTGCAGACACTGCTCGTGGTCGCGGGGGTTCTGTTCGCGCTGGCGTTCCTGCTGATGCCGTTCGCCGTGTTCGGTGTGAAGTCCCGGCTGGACAGCCTGGAGCTTCATCTGGAGGAGCTGGGGGTGGAGTTGCGGTCGCTGTCGCTGCGCCTGCCGGACCGGGGCGTGAGCCGCGATCTCGCCACCAACTGGACCGACCCGGTGCCCGAGCCGGTCACGCCCCACGATGCCCTGCCGAGCCGGCCGCCCATCCCGCCGGCGCCGCGCACCCGCGACGTGGCCCCGGACCTGTCTGGGCGGACAGGCGCACGGCGCACGGAGCCGCGGTTCGACCGGTCGGAGTAGCGGCAGGCAAGGTTGAGGCGCTGCCTCAAACTCCGCCAAAGGCTACGCCCTTGGAACGCATCCCTTGAGTCAGGGGATCAAAGGGCCTCGGGCTCTTTGCGGGTTTGGGCGGAGCTGGCCAAAGGTTTCGATGGCCCGCTTGGGGCATTGGAAAGGCCAGCGGAGGGGGAGCCCGTGCTTGCCTCGCCTTCGTCCGTGTCCGCCGAGGTTTCGCGCAGGGCGAGCACCGCGGCGAAGCTGATGGCAGCGGCGGCGCTCACGTACCAGCCGACCCAGGCGAGGCCGCCGCGTTCGGCCAGGCGTTGCGCCAGCGAGGGGGCGAGGGACGCGCCGAGGATGCCGCCCAGGTTGTAGGCGGCCGAGGCGCCGGTGTAGCGCACCGCCGGGGGGAACAGCTCGGGCAGCAGCGCGCCCATCGGCGCGAAGACGAGGCCCATCAGGCCCAGCTCGATCGCGAGGAACAGCAGGATCCCGGCGGGGCCGCCTTCGCCGAGGAGCGGGGGCATCAGGAAGCCGGAAGCGGCGGCAAGCGCCATGCCGGCCAGGAGCACGGGGCGGCGGCCGAGGCGGTCGGACCAGGCGCCGGACAGCGGGGTGGTGGCGGCCATCGCCAGCACGGCGACGCAGAGCAGGCCGAGGAACTCGGTGCGCGGGATGTGGCGGGTGGCGGTGCCGTAGCCCAGGGCGAACACGGTGGACACGTAGAACAGCACGTAGGGCAGCATCATCGCCAAGGAGCCGAGCAGCAGCGGCCGCCAGTGGCGCGACAGCACGGCGGCGAGCGGCACGCGGACGCGCTGGCCGCGGTCGAGCACGCGGGCGAAGCTGGCGGTCTCGTGCAGGCTGACGCGCACGTAGAGGCCGAGCGCCACCAGCACGGCGCTGCCCAGGAACGGCAGGCGCCAGCCCCAGGCGCCGAAGCGCTGCTCGCCGAGGCCCGCGTCGAGCGAAAGGAAAGTGGCGTTGGCGAGCAGGAACCCGATGGGCGGGCCGAGCTGCGGCACCATGCCGAACCAGCCGCGGCGGCCGGGGGGCGCGTTCTCCACCGCGAGCAGGGCGGCGCCGCCCCACTCGCCGCCCAGGCCGATGCCCTGGCCGAGGCGCATGAGGCAGAGCAGCGCGGGCGCCAGCCAGCCGGCCCGGGCGTAGCCGGGGAGCGCGCCGATCAGCACCGTGGAGGTGCCCATCACCAGGAGCGAGGCGACGAGCGTGCTCTTGCGTCCGACGCGGTCGCCGAAGTGGCCGAACACCGCGGAGCCGACGGGGCGGGCGAGGAAGGCGATGCCGAAGGTGAGGAAGGCGCCGAGCGAGGCGACCCCCGGGCTGGCGCCGGCGAAGAACACCGGGCCGATCACCAGGGCGGAGGCGATGCCGTAGATGTAGAAGTCGTAGAACTCGACCGTGGTGCCGACCAGGCTGGCGAGCAGCACGCGGGCCGTGTCGCGGCTGGCGGCGCCGGCGAGGGCGGGTGCTGCGGCAGGCTGTGGCATCGGCGTTCTCCCGGGCGCGCCCTGTTGCGGGCGCGGCGCAGGTCCTACGCGAGACGGGGCGGTCCCGGGAGCCCTTCCGGGGCGCCTCGTGCGCCTGTATCGTCGGGGGCCATGAAGCCCCCCGCCCTTTCCGGCACCTTTTCCGGTGCCGCGTGCCGTGCCGTGCTGCCGCTGTGCCTGCTCGCGGCGTGCGGGGTGCTGGCCGGCTGCGTCGGCACGGCGCTGCCGGTCGGCGTCGGTGCCGACGGCGCGATCGTGGCGGGGCCGGGGCCGATGCCGCCGCCCCGTGCCGAGCGCGTGCCGCCGCGGCCGCGCCAGGCGGAGCGGCTGGTGTGGCAGCCGGGGCACTACCTGCAGGACGCGGTCGGCTACACCTGGCACCCAGGGCACTACGTGTCGCAGCCGCCGCCGCACCTGCGCTTCGTGCACGGGCGCTGGGCACGGCGCGGCGCGGGGTGGGCCTGGGTGCCGGGGCGCTGGGTCTGAAGCAAGGCCGGGCGCTGCCCGGACCCGCAAAGGGCCCGAGGCCCTTTGATCCCTTGACCTAAGGGGTGCGTTCCAAGGGCGCAGCCTTTGGCGGAGCTCGAGGCGGAGCCTCGACCTTGTCCTTTCTTTCGGCGGAGGCTCACGCGGCCGTGCGGGCGTTGCGTGGCCTGCACCTCCATGGTAGGAGCCGCCCAATCGGCACAGTGCCGCCCCTCGACAAGCGACGGAACCCTCCCTTTGGCCGCAGACGTCACGACCCTGTCCCGCGGCGGCGGCCTCGCCGACCGTTATGCGGCGGCCCTCTACGGCTTTGCCGACGAGCAGAAGTCGCTTGATGCGACGGTGGACCAGATGGAGGCGCTCGGGCGCCTGATCGACGAGAGCACGCCGCTGCGCCGCCTGCTGGAAAGCCCGCTCGTGGACGTGCAGAAGGCGCGCGTCGCGGTCACCGCGGTGCTTGCGGAGCAGGGCTTCGGCAAGTCCGTGCAGGACTTCGTGGGCGTGGTCGCCAACAACCGCCGGCTGTCGCAGCTGCGCTCGATCGTGGTGGCGTTCGCCGCCCTGGTCGCGGAGAAGCGCGGCGTGGTGATGGCGCAGGTGTCCTCGGCGCACCGCCTGTCGGACGTGCAGCGCGAGCAGCTGCGGGCGCGGCTGATCGAGGCCGGGTATGGCCGGGTGAGCATCGACGAGCGCGTGGACGAGAGCCTGCTGGGCGGGGTCGTCGTGCGTGTCGGCGCCCGCCTCTATGATTCAAGCATAAAGTCCCGGCTGCAGCGCCTGCAGTACGCGATGAAGGGAGCCGCCTGACATGGAAATCCGTCCCGCCGAGATCTCGGAGATCCTGAAGCAGCAGATCGCGAGCTTCGACAGCGAGGCCAACGTGGCCGAGACCGGGCAGGTGCTCAGCGTCGGCGACGGCATCGCGCGCGTGTTCGGGCTGCAGAACGTGATGGCCGGCGAGATGGTCGAGTTCCCGTCCGTGGGCCTGCGCGGCATGGCGCTGAACCTCGAGACCGACAACGTCGGCGTGGTGATCTTCGGCGACGACAAGGGCATCCGCGAGGGCGACACGGTCAGCCGCACCGGGTCGATCGTCGAGGTGCCGGCGGGCCGCGGCTTGCTGGGCCGCGTGGTGGACGGGCTGGGGCAGCCGATCGACGGCAAGGGTCCGCTGGTCGACGTCAAGCAGATGCGCGTCGAGGTGAAGGCGCCGGGGATCATCCCGCGCAAGTCCGTGCACGAGCCGATGCAGACCGGCATCAAGTCGATCGACAGCCTGATCCCGGTGGGCCGCGGGCAGCGCGAGCTGATCATCGGCGACCGGCAGACCGGCAAGACCGCGGTGATCCTGGACA
>JBPBQX010000302.1:0-5602 GCA_050955025.1 Janthinobacterium lividum | reverse complement strand
GCGAAGGCGGCGCGCTCGCCGGCGCCGGACAGGCCGTGCGCCGTGCGGTCGAGCACCAGGAGCACACGCCAGGAGTCCGGCACCGCGAGGCGGCTCAGCAGCGGCGGCATCCCCTGCCCCGGCCCGGCTTCCGCGGCGCGCGAGTGGCCGGGCTCCGCCGCCGCGCCGCCGCCGTCCACCACCAGGCCGCCGGAGCGGAACAGGCCGATGCCGACGCCGGAGCGCGCGCCGCGGCCGAGGCGGGCGGCGTCGCCGCGCAGGTCGTCGGGCAGGCCGTGCAGGCGGCGCACCGCGCTCGCCACCAGCAGGGCGAGCTGGGTGCCGGAGCCGAGGCCGGAGTGCGCGGGGATCGCCGAGCGCATCTCCAGCGCGAGCGGCGCGTCCAGGCCGAGGAAGCGCTGCATGGCGTCGAGGTGGGCGCCGGCGCGCTCCGCCTCGGGGCCGGACACGCTGCGCCGCGGGGCGCGCGAAAGCCGCAGCGCGGTGCGGGGACGGTCGAGCGACAGCCCGATGCTGCCGAAGCGTCGCCCCAGGCCGCCGTTGAGGTCGAGGAAGCCGAGGTGGAGGCGCGCCGTGCACGACAGCGACACGGCGGCGGTGGGCACCGCAAGGCCGGCCTGCGCGGCGGCGCGGACCTCGATCACGTCGGCGTTCCGGCGGTCGCGGGGGCGGGCTGCGTGCCGCGAGGCGCCCGGCGGCGCGGGATGTGACGGGTTGCCGTGTCCATGGCGAATGCTGCACCATGCCAAGCGGCGGACGCAACCGCAGGCGCAGGCCTGCGGCCATGCGCGTCGCGCCGGGCCGGCTCCCGGGGGGAAGATGGCCGACACGACCTACACGGACGACGAGGTCCGCACGCGGCTCGCCCGCGACCTGCCGCACTGGGTGCTAGACGGGCGCTGGATCAAGCGGACGTTCCGCACCACGGGCTGGAAGGGCACGCTGATGGTGGTCAACACCGTGGGCCACCTGGCGGAGGCCGCCTGGCACCATCCCGACATGACGCTGTCGTATGCCTGGGTCGAGGTGCGTCTCGCGACGCACTCGGCCAAGGGCATCACCGACAAGGATTTCGCCCTGGCCGCCAAGATCGAGGACGTCGTGCACTGGCAGCCCGGCAAGGAAGGCCTCGGCCTGGAGGGCACGCCCGTCGGCGATGCCCGGTTCTCCTACATCAAGTACGACGCGTGACGCCGGCATGAGCGGCGCCATGGTCCGGGGGCGGCCGGCCTCGCTCGACGAGGCGGTGGCGGCCGCGGCGGCGGTGCTCGGGGGCAGCCGGCGCGCGGCGATCGCCGGGCTCGAGGCGGACATCGCGGCGATCGAGGCGGCCATCGGGCTGGCGCGTCGGCTCGACGGGGTGGCGGACCACCATGCCTCGCGCGCCACGCTGCACGACCTGGACGTGATGCGCAGCGTCGGGTGGATCACCACCACGCCGCTGCAGGCGCGCGCGCGGGCGGACCTCGTGGTGCTGGTCGGGCCCGGGCTGGAGCAGGACTGGCCCGGGATGGCGGAGCGGCTCGCGCTCGGCGGGCCGCCGACGCTGTTCCCGGAGCGCGCACGCACGGTGGTGCGGCTTTGTCCCGGCGAGGCGGGCCTTGCGGGCGAGGTGTTCGGCTCCGACCCGGCCGGGCTCGCGGGCCTGCTTGGGCAGGTGCGGGCGGCCGTGGGGGGGCGTAGCCTGCCGCCCGGCGCGGAGGCGGCGCGCCGCTGCGCCGCGCTGATAGTGGCGGCCTCGTATGGGGTGGTCGTGTGGTCGGCGTCGCGGGTCGACGGGCTGGAGATCGAGATGGCGTGCGGGCTGGTCGACGAGCTGAACGCGACGACGCGCTTCGCCGGGCTGCCGGTTCCGGCGGCGGGCAACGCCTTCGGCGCCGCGCAGGCGTGCGGGTGGCTGACCGGCTTCCCCCTGCCCGTGGGGTTCGAGGGTGGCGTCGCGTCGCACGACCCGTGGCGATTCGACGCGACGCGCCTGGTGGAGTCCGGCGAGGCCGACGCGGCGATGTGGCTGTGCACGGGCGATGCGGCGGCGCCCGGCTGGGCGCAGCACCTGCCGCTGGTGGCGGTCTGCGCCGCCGGCACCGCCTTCGCCACGCCGCCCGAGGTCGCGTTCGTCGTCGGGCGGGCCGGCGTCGACCACGACGGCGTGGTGCACGACGGCTCGCTCGGCGGGCTGGTGCAGCACGCCGCCTCCGCCCCGTCCGACGCCCTGCGCGCGTCCGACGTCATCGCGCGCATCGCGGCGCTCGTCGAGGATCGCTCATGCTGACGTGCCTGCGCGGCGGACGGGTCATCGACCCGACACGGGGCCATGACGCCACGGCCGACCTGTGGTTCGAGGACGGCCGCCTGGTCGTCCCGCCCGGGCCGGGGCGCGCGGCGGGCGAGACGCACGACGCGTCAGGCTGCGTGGTGATGGCGGGCGGGCTCGACATCCACAGCCACATCGCCGGCACCAACGTGAACACGTCGCGGCTGCTGCTGCCGGAGCTGCGGCCGGAGATCGCGGACTCGGTGCCGGTCGGCGAGGCGATCGGGCGGCGCTACGCCGCGATGGGCTACACGCTCGTGGTGGAGCCGGCGATCTCGCCGCACGTCGCGGTGCAGGCGCACCTGGAGCTCGCGCAGATCCCGGTGATCGACCGCGCCATCCTCGCCGTGCTCGGCAACGAGGACTTCCTGTTCCGGGTGATCAACGACGGCGACGACGCGATCGCGGACTACGTCGGGCGCGTGCTCGCGGGGTCGCGGGCGCTCGGGTTGAAGGTGATCAATCCGGGGGCGGCTGCGGCGTTCAAGTCGAACGTGCGCGCCTTCGGGCTCGACGACGAGGTGCCCGGCACGGGCGTCAGCTCGCGGCGCATCATGCAGGCGATGCAGCGCGCGCAGCACCGGCTCGGCGTGCCGCATCCGGTGCATCTGCACTGCTCCAACCTCGGCATGCCCGGCGCGGTGGACACGGTGCTGGCGACGATCGAGGCCGGCAGCGAGCTGCCGCTGCACCTCGCGCACGTGCAGTTCTACGCCTACGGCACCGAGGGGAAGAACGGGTTCTCGTCGGCTGCGGCGCGGCTCGCCGAGGCGCTGAACCGGGCGCCGGCGCACGTCACCGCCGACGTCGGGCAGGTGATGTTCGGGCAGACCGTCACCGTGTCGTCGGACGTGCTGCGCCAGTTCGGGGCGCGCAACCAGGCCTCGCCCGCCAAGTCTGTGATCCACGACGGCGACGGCAACGGCGGCGGCATCGTGCCCTATCGCTTCCGCCGCACCAGCTTCGCCAACACCATCCAGTGGGCGGCCGGGCTCGAGCTGTTCCTGCTGAGCGAGGACCCGGCGCGGCTGATGTTCACCACGGACCATCCGAACGGCGCGCCGTTCACCGCCTATCCCGACCTGATCGCGCTGCTGATGTCGCGCGACAAGCGCGAGGAGTGGATGCAGACCGTGTCGCAGGAGGCGCTGGAGCTGACCACGCTGCGCTCGCTGTCGCGCGAGTACACGCTGTCCGAGATCGCCACCATGACGCGCGTCGGGCCGGCCAGGCTGCTCGGCACGCCGGACC
Source organism: Janthinobacterium lividum (assembly GCA_050955025.1). Taxonomy (GTDB): domain Bacteria; phylum Pseudomonadota; class Alphaproteobacteria; order Acetobacterales; family Acetobacteraceae; genus CAXSEF01. The sequence goes on along the minus strand of JBPBQX010000302.1, from coordinate 2,037 downwards.
GCGGGCATTTGGCGGCCGGCGCGCGGGCGGACATCGCCGTCTACCGCGACGGGGCGGACCGGGCGGCGATGTTCCGCGACGCGGCGCTCGTGTTCAAGGACGGGCGGCTCGTGTGCCGCGACGGCGTGGTCTCCGGGGGGTTCGGCGGGGCGCTCGCGGTGCGGCCGGGGTTCGACGGGGCGATCGAGGGCCGGCTCGCGGCGTTCTACGACGAGGTCTACGGCGTGCGGCACGACGTGTTCGACGTGCCGGAGGGGATCATGCCGTTCGAGACGGTGGCGTGCTCGGCATGAGCGGGGAAGCAAGGTCGGGCTCTGCCCGAACCCGCAAAGGGTCCGAGGACCCTTTGATCCCTTTACTTAAGTATTGGATTCCAAAGGCGAGCCTTTGGCGGAGTCCAGAGGCGGAGCCTCTGGCCTTGCTTCCTTCGAGGGCAGCGCGATGACCGACGTGCAGATCGACGACACCTTCGCCGAGGCGTTCGACATGCGCGCCACGGCGCTGGTGATCACCGCGGACACCGAGCGCTGGGCGCGCCAGGCGGCGACGAGCGCCACCGGCTTCGCGACCTCGATCATCGCCTGCGGCGTGGAGGCCGGGATCGACCGGATGCTCGGCCCGGACGAGACGCCGGACGGACGGCCCGGGGCGCGGGTGCTGATGTTCGCGGGCTCGTCGGGGGAGCTGCAGAAGCAGCTTATCAACAGGGTCGGGCAGTGCGTGCTGACCTGCGCCGGGGCGGCCTGCTACGCGGGGCTGGAGGGCGAGCCGCTGAAGATGGGCGACACGCTGCGCTACTTCGGCGACGGGTGGCAGATCAGCAAGCGGCTGGACGGGCGTCGCTTCTGGCGCGTGCCGGTGATGGACGGCGAGTTCGTGTGCGAGGGCACCACGGGGCTCACCAAGGGCGCGGTGGGCGGGGGCAACCTGATCCTGATGGGGCGCGACGCGGAGCGCACGCTGCGCGCGGCGGAGGCGGCGGCCGAGGCGGTCGCGGCGATGCCGGACGTGATCGCGCCGTTCCCGGGCGGGATCGTGCGCTCCGGGTCCAAGGTGGGCTCGAAGTACAAGACGCTGATGGCGTCGACCAACCACCACTACTGCCCGACGTTGCGCGGCAGCGTGGACTCCGACCTCGACGAGGACACCGGCTCGGTGCTGGAGATCGTGATCGACGGGCTGACGCCGCAGTCCGTCGCCGACGCGATGCGCGCGGGGCTGCGGGCGGCAATCGCGCTCGGGCCGGAGCGGGGGTGCACGCGGATCGGGGCGGGCAACTACGGCGGCAAGCTCGGGAAACACCACTACCGGCTGCGGGAGCTGCTGTCGTGAGCGTCACGCGGTTCCGGCTGCGCGACGCGCCGGAAAGGCGGCTGGACCTGTCCGTGCTGACGCCGGGGCGGCTCGCGGGGATGGACGAGGCGGCGGTCGGGCGCCTGGTGCTGGCGGCGGGGCGGGGGGCGCCGAGCGTGGGCGACCTGTTCGAGATGTCGGCGGGCGAGGCCGACGCCGTGGTGATCGAGGGCGGCTCGGCGCTGCTGGACCGCGTGGGCGCGGGGATGGAGGGCGGGTCGCTGGTGCTGGAAGGCGACGCCGGCGACATGGCGGGGCGGTCGATGACGGGCGGACGGCTGGAGCTGCGCGGCTCCGTCGGGCGGCTCGCGGCGTCGGGGCTGCGCGGCGGCACGGTGGAGATCGCGGGCGACGCAGGGGCGCTGCTGGCCGGGCCGGTGGCGGGCGAGCGCGCGGGCATGGACGGCGGCGTGGTGCTGCTGCGCGGCAACGCCGGGGCGCAGGCTTGCGACCGGCTGCGGCGCGGGATCGTCGTGGTCGAGGGCGACGCGGGGGAGCACGCGGGCAGCCGCATGGTGGCGGGCACGCTCGTGGTGTGCGGGCGCGTGGGGGTCTCCCCCGGCGCGCTGCTGCGGCGCGGGACGGTGGTGCTCGGCCACGCGATCGCGGCGCCGGACGGGTTCCTGCCGAGCGGGCGCACGCCCGGGGTGTTCCAGCGCCTGCTGGCGGCCGCGCTGCGTGTGC
>JBPBQX010000301.1:0-5718 GCA_050955025.1 Janthinobacterium lividum | reverse complement strand
CGATCGCCTGCTCCAGGCTCATGCGGCGCGGCGGGATCAGCAGCATCGCCTCGTCCTTGCCGGAGGCGCGGACGTTGGTGAGCTTCTTCTCCTTGATCGGGTTCACGTCGAGGTCGCTCTCGCGCGAATGCTCGCCCAGGATCAGGCCCACGTACACCTTGTCGCCAGGATCGACGAAGAGGGTGCCGCGCTCCTGGAGATACCACAGGGCGTACTGCACGGCCTCGCCCGGCTCGGACGAGATCAGCGAGCCGTTGCGGCGGCCCTCCATCGGCCCGACCCAGGGGGCGTAGCCGTCGAAGATGCGGTTCATGATGCCGGTGCCGCGGGTGTCGGTGAGGAACTCGCCGTGGTAGCCGATCAGGCCGCGCGCGGGGATGCGGAAGGTCAGGCGGACCTTGCCGCCGCCGGACGGGCGCATGTCCTGCATCACGCCCTTGCGGCGGCTCATCTTCTCGACGACGACGCCGGAGTAGGGCTCGTCCACGTCGACGAGGACCTCCTCCATCGGCTCCTCGCGCTCGCCGGTCTCCTCGTTCTTGCGCGTCAGCACGCGGGGACGGCCGATGGTCAGCTCGAAGCCCTCGCGGCGCATGGTCTCGATCAGCACGCCGAGCTGGAGCTCGCCGCGGCCGGCGACCTCGAACGCCTCGCTCTCCTGGCTCTCGGTGATCTTGATGGCGACGTTGCCCTCGACCTCGCGGAACAGGCGGTCGCGGATCTGGCGCGACGTCACCTTCTTGCCCTCGCGGCCGCCGAGCGGGCCGTCGTTGACGCGGAAGGTCATCGACAGCGTGGGCGGGTCGACGGGGATCGCGTACAGCGGCGCGGTCATCTCCGGCGCGCCGATGGTGTCGGGGATGGTGCTGTCGGTGAGCCCGGCGACGGCCACGATGTCGCCGGCCTCGACCTCCTCGACGGTGACGCGCTCGAGGCCGCGGAAGCTCATCAGCTTGGTCAGGCGGCCGGTCTCGACCACGGTGCCGTCCTGGCGCATGACCTTGACGGGCATGTTCAGCTTGGCGCGGCCCTGCTCGACGCGGCCGGTGAGCACGCGGCCGAGGAAGTTGTCGTAGTCGAGGATGGAGGCGACCATCGCGAACGGCGCCTCCTTGTCCAGGCGCGTCGGCGGCACGTGGTCCATCACCAGGTCGAACATCGGCGAGAGGTCCTTGCGCGGCCCCTCCAGCGTGGTGTCGGCCCAGCCGTTGCGGCCCGAGGCGTAGAGCATCGGGAAGTCGAGCTGCTCGTCCGACGCGCCCAGGGCGGCGAACAGGTCGAACATCTCGGTGTGCACCTCGTCGGGGCGCGCGTCCTGGCGGTCGACCTTGTTGACGACGACGATCGGCTTGATGCCGCGCGCGAGCGCCTTGGTCAGCACGAACTTGGTCTGCGGCAGCGCGCCCTCGGCGGCGTCGACGAGCACGATCACGCCGTCCACCATGTTGAGGATGCGCTCGACCTCGCCGCCGAAGTCGGCGTGGCCGGGGGTGTCGATGATGTTGATGCGGCTGTCGCGCCACACGACGCTGGTGCACTTGGCCAGGATGGTGATGCCGCGCTCGCGCTCGAGGTCGTTGCGGTCCATCGCCCGCTCCTGCACCTGCTGGTGCTCGCGGAACGAGCCGGACTGGCGGAGGAGCTGGTCGACGAGCGTGGTCTTGCCATGATCGACGTGCGCGATGATGGCGATGTTGCGGATGTCCATGCGGCTGCCTGCGTCTGGCGCCGTGGATGCGGCGCGGTGTTTCGCGTGTCGGTGCCCCGTCCGGTTCGCCAGGGGGGCCACGCCGGAGTGTGGCGACGCTGTCCCGTGGTGGCTCGGGGCGGCTGCGCCGGGTCGTCCGCCAGGGCAGAGCCCATGGGCCCGGCCACGGCGCGCGATCTGCGGCGCGTGTCGTGTTGCGGCGCACACATAGGGCGGCGCGGCCCCGAGTGCGAGGGAAAACCGCAGCGCCCCGGGCCGGCGGGCGACGCGCGCTTCGGCGGGCCGGGCCGCGCAGGGCGGCTCGGCGGGGCGCCTAGCGCGGGCCGGCCATCGGGACGTGCATCGGCGAGGCCTGCATCGGCCCGGGCGGCATCGCGCCGTTCAGGGCGACGGCGATCCCGGCCCGCGCCGCGGGGATGTCGCCGCGGCCGAGCGCCTGCAGCGACGCGCGGATGTGCAGCACCCGGGGGTCCTGGTTCGGCTGGCCGCTGGCGCCGATCTCGGTGCTGCGGTCGAGCAGGCGGGTCTCGGCCATCTCCAGCGCCTGCTGCGCCGCCCCAGTGCGGCGTTCGGCGAGGGCCTGGTCCGCGGCGCGCAGCAGGGTGGCCGGCCCGGCGTTGTCCGGGGCGTCGGGCTGCGGCAGGTGCGGCGCGATGCCGCCGGCCGTGTCGGCGTGGTCGATGTTGCTGGCGCGGTTCGAGGCGGGGCCGGACATCCCGGTGGCCGTGTCGCGCCCCGCGGTCTGGGCGCGGGCGACAGGGCCGGCGAACACGAGCGCCGCGGCGGCCAGGAGGGCGGCGGCGCGCAGGCGGGCGGTGGTGGGGCGCATCTCGGGTGTCCTTCGCGACGTGACGGTGGCGGGGCCGGAACGAGGCGGCGGCGGGCGCGGTTGCGTTCCGGCTCCGGCCGGGTCAGTGCGCCGGGGTGCCGGGGGCGGAGCCGCCGGCCCTGGCCGTGCCGCCGGTGCCGGAAGGCTGCGTGTTGGTGGAGATGCCGGAGCCGACGCCGCCGGGCGAGACCGGGTCGGTGTGCATCCCGCCCGTGCCGCCGCTGCCGCCGCCCACGCTGCCCGAGGTGCTCGTGTTGCCGGCACCCTGCTGGCCGGGCTTGCCGCCGACCGCGGTGGCGCTTGTGCTGCTCTGCGCGAGGGCAGGGGCCGCGGCGCCGAGGGCGAGCAGGACGGCGAGGGCGAGGGGGCGCATGGCGAAACTCCGCGTCGGTGTGTGACGCGGACCCTACTCCGCGAAGGCGCCGGGGTTGCGGAGGGGGCGATCACGATGCCGGCGCAGGCAAGGTCGAGGCTCCGCCTCGAACTCCGCCAAAGGCTGCGCCCTTGGAACGCATCCCTTAAGTCAAGGGATCAAAGGGTCCTCGGACCCTTTGCGGGTCCGGGCAGAGCCCGGCCTTGCTTCCTACAGCCCCGCCAGCGCCCGCAGGCCTTCCGGCGGCCGCGCGCCGTACTGCGCGATCACCGCGGCCGCCGCGACGCTGCCGATCCGGCCGGCGTCCGCGAGGCCGTGCCCTGCCGCCAGCGCGGCCAGCACGCCGGCCGCGTAGGCGTCGCCCGCGCCGGTGGTGTCGAGCACCTGCGCCGGCGCGGCCTCCACTGTCACGGACTCGGCGCCGCGGAGCAGCAGGCTGCCGGCCTCGGCGCGGGTCAGGGCGGCGAGGGCGACCTCGCCGCGGGCCTGGGCGGCGGCGTCCTCGAAGCGGTCGCAGCGGTAGAGCGAGCAGATCTCGGCCTCGTTGGCGAACAGGATGTCGACCTCGCCGCGCACCAGTTCGCGGAAGGCGTCGCGGTGGCGGTCCACGCAGAAGGCGTCGGAGAGGGAGAGCGCGACCTGGCGGCCGGCGCGGTGGGCGGCGGCGGCGGCGCGGCGGAAGGCGGTCTGCGCGGCGGGGGGGTCGAACAGGTAGCCCTCGAGGTAGGTCACGGCCGAGTCGGCGACCAGGGACTCGTCGATGTCGGCGTCGCCGAACGCGACCGAGGCGCCGAGGAAGGTGTTCATGGTGCGCTGGCCGTCCGGCGTGACGAGCACGACGCAGCGCGCGGTGGGGGCGCCGCCGTGCAGCGGGGCGTTGGCGAAGTGCACGCCCGAGGCGGCGATGTCGCGCTCGAACGCCTGTCCCAGCGCGTCGTCCGCGACCTTGCCGGCGTAGGCCACGCGCGCGCCCAGGGCGGCGGCCACGGCGCAGGTGTTGGCGGCCGAGCCGCCGCCGAACTGGCGGGCGTCGGGCAGGGCCTCGGTGAGCGCGGTGGCGGCGGCGGCGTCGATCAGGGCCATGGCGCCGGGGCGCATGTCGTGGCGCGACAGGAAGTCCGGCTGCACGGCGGCGATCACGTCCACGATGGCGTTGCCGATGCCGAGAAGGTCGAAGCGTGCCGGCTGCATGAGCGGTCCCCCAGGGTGGCCGCGCTGGGGCGGCGGGGGTCCGTAGCATCGGGGGGTCGGGGAAGGAAGGCCGGGCCCTGCCCGGACCCGCCAGGGCGAGCCGCCCTGGACCGGCCTCACCTAAGTTGCGCGTTCCAAGGGCGCAGCCTTTGGCGGAGCTTGAGGCGGAGCCTCAACCTTGCCTGCCGTCCCCGTATCCCAGGCGTGCGAGCAGTTCCGGCACCGCCTCGGCGGCGGCGGGGCGGCCGTAGAGGAAGCCCTGCAGCTGGTCGCAGCGCGCGGCCTGCAGGATCGCGACCTGCTCGGGGGTCTCCACGCCCTCGGCGGCGACCTTCATGCCCAGGCTGGCGCCGAGCCCGATCGCGGCGCGCACGATCGCCAGGCTGTCGGCGTTGCGGGCGACGTCGCGCACGAAGGACTGGTCGATCTTGATCTTGTCGAACGGGAAGGAGCGGAGGTAGCTCAGCGAGGAGTAGCCGGTGCCGAAGTCGTCCATGGCGATGCGCACGCCGGCGGCGCGGAGCTGGTGCAGGGTTGCGAGCACGACCTCGCTCTCGCGCAGCAGCACGGTCTCGGTGATCTCCAGCTCCAGGCGGCCCGGCGCGAGCCCGGAGTGCCGCAGCGCCGCGGTGACGACGTCGACCAGGTGGCGGGTGCGGAACTGCGCGGGCGAGACGTTGACGGCGACGCTGACCTCGGGCGGCCAGAGGGCGGCCTCGCGGCAGGCGCGGTGCAGCACCCACTCGCCGATCGCGACGATGGAGCCGACCTCCTCGGCGATGGGGATGAAGTCGCCCGGCGGCACCAGGCCGTGCGCGGGGTGGTGCCAGCGCAGCAGCGCCTCGAAGCCGCTGACGCGCCCGGTTGCGAGGTCGACCAGCGGCTGGTAGTGGACCTCGAACTGCTCCTCCTCGACGGCGCGTCGCAGGTCCAGCTCCAGGCGGCGTCGGGCCTGCCGCTGGATGTCCATGGACGGCTCGAAGAAGCGCGCGGTGCTGCGGCCCTCCGCCTTGGCGCGGTACAGCGCCATGTCGGCGTTCTTGAGCAGCGCGGAGGCGTCGCGCCCGTCGGCCGGCGCCACCGCGATGCCGACGCTCGCGCCGATCGAGATGCGGGCGCTGTCGAGCGTGAACGGCTCGGCCAGCGCCGCGACGATGCGCCGGGCCAGGCGGCCCGCGGCGGCGGCGGCGGCCTGGCCGGCGCCGGGCAGGTCGCGCTGCACCACGGCGAACTCGTCGCCGCCGAGGCGGGCCACGGTGTCGGCCTCGGCCACGCAGGTCAGCAGGCGCTGCGCCACCTGCTGCAGCAGGCGGTCGCCGGCGGGGTGGCCCATCGCGTCGTTGACCGACTTGAAGTGGTCGAGGTCGAGGTGCATCACCGCGAACGGGCGCATGGCCGCGTCGTCGCCGTCCCGGCCGCCGCTGCCGGGCGTGCCGTCGGCGTCGCCGGGCGCGGCGAGCGGGCGTGCCTCGGCCAGCGCCTGCTGCACCCGCTCGCCGAACAGGATGCGGTTGGGCAGGCTGGTCAGGGCGTCGTGGCGCGCCATGAACATGATCTGCGCCTCGGCCCGCCTGCGGTCGGTGATGTCCTCGAAGGTCGACACCCAGCCGCCGTCCG
>JBPBQX010000300.1:0-5908 GCA_050955025.1 Janthinobacterium lividum | reverse complement strand
GCCGAGAAAAGTAGCAGACCAGAAGGAAGAAGCAAGAAGTTTCTTCGCCGCCGGTGAAAAGGGATTTAGGCCGACCGCACCCATGGGTCAACCGTGTTTCTGCATCCCCGCATGAAAATCTGCGAACCACCCCACGAACCGCCCCACCCCCTCCTCCAGAGACACCCGCGGCACGTACCCCGTCAGCGCCTCGATCGCCGCCACCGACGCCCACGTCTCGCGCACGTCCGCCGCCGGCCGCTCCCGCCACTCGACCACCGCCTGCCGCCCCAGCGCCGTCTCCAGCAGCTTGACAAGCCGCGACACCTCCTCGCGCCGGCTGTTGCCGATGTTGAGCAGCCGCGGCACCGCCCCTTCCGGCGGCCGGTCCAGAACCCTCAGAACCCCGGCCACGATGTCGTCGATGTAGGTGAAGTCGCGCTGCAGCCGCCCCCCCTCGTAGAGCGTCACCGGCCGCCCCTCCACGATCGCGCGCGCGAACAGGTAGACGGCCATGTCCGGCCGCCCCCACGGCCCGTACACCGTGAAGAACCGCAGCCCCGTCTGCGGTATCCCCCACAGATGCCCATAGGCGTGGCTGATCAGCTCGTCCGCCCGCTTGGTCGCTGCGTACAGCGACGTCGGCGTGTCCGCCCGCGCGCCCTCTGAGAACGGCATCTCGCTCTCGAGCCCGTACACCGACGACGACGACGCAAACACGAAATGCCGCAGCGACGGCAACCGCCGCACCGCCTCCAGCATCACGACATGCCCCATCACGTTCGCCGTCACGTAGGCGTACGGATCGACCATCGAGTGCCGCACCCCCGCCTGCGCCGCGAGATGCACAACCCGATCCACTGACGGCTCCGAGTCCACCAGCGCCGCCATCGCCCCCCGGTCCGAGACGTCCGCCTCCACGAACCGGAACGCACCCCCCAGCAGCCCCAGCCGCGCCCGCTTCAACCCCACGTCGTAGTAGTCGTTGAGGTTGTCGACGCCGACCACCCGCTCGCCCCGCGCCAGCAGCGCCCGCGCCACCGCCGCCCCGATGAACCCCGCCGCCCCTGTCACCAGAACCGTCACGCCCCGCCCTCCCCCCGCCCGAAGCTCACCGCGCCGCCCACCCCCCGTCGATCGACAGCGGCGCCCCCGTGATCGTGTCCGCCGCCTCCGAGCACAGGAACACCGCCATCCCCCCGATCTGCTCCGGCGTGGTGAACCGCGCCATCGGCTGCTTCTCGCCGAGCATGTCGCGCTCCACCTCCGCCACCGTGCGCCCCTCCGCCGCCGCCCGCGCCTCGATCTGGCGCTCCACCAGCGGCGTCTTCACCCATCCCGGGCAGATCGCGTTCACCGTGACTCCCGCGTCCGCCAGCTCGATCGCCGCCGCCTTCGTCAGCCCCAGCAGCCCGTGCTTGGCCGCCACGTACGCGCTCTTCCCCGCGCTTCCCACCAGGCCGTGCGCCGACGCCACGTTGATGATCCGCCCCCACCCCCGCGCCCGCATCCCCGGGATCGCCGCCCGCATCGTGTGGAACGCCGAGGACAGGTTGATCGCGATCACCGAGTCCCAGCGCTCGACCGGGAAATCCTCCACCGCTGCCACATGCTGGATGCCCGCGTTGTTCACGAGCACGTCCACCGCCCCGAACGCCCGCTCCGCCGCGGCCACCATCGCCTCGATCTCCGCAGGCCGCGTCATGTCCGCGCCGTGGTAGAGCACCCGAACCCCGTGCTCGCGCTCGATCCCGTCGCGGATCTCCTCCACCTGCGCCGGGTCGCCGAACCCGTTGAGCACCACCGACGCCCCCTGCCCGGCCAGCGCCCGCGCGATGCCCAGCCCGATGCCGCTCGTCGAGCCCGTCACCAGCGCCACCCGTCCCGCAAGGACCATCGGAAGTCTCCCTCGTTGCGCGCCCGGAGCTTAGCCGCCCGGCACCGCAGGCAGACAAGCAAGGTTGAGGCTCCGCCTCAAACTCCGCCAAAGGCTGCGCCCTTGGAACGCGCCACTTAAGTCAGGGGATCAAAGGGTCCTCGGACCCTTTGCGGGTTCGGGCAGAGCCCGACCTTGCTTCCTGCCCATCGCCCCGGCCGCCGACTCGGCCCATATGAGGCACGCAACAAGACGCAGGCCCCGGCCGGCAGCCCGCCCGGGGCGTGCCGCCGCGGGCCCGCCCAGGCCCAACGGACCCGCCGCCCATGAACGCCATGCCGCCGCCCACCCCCACCCCCCACGCCGGCAAGGTCGCGCTGGTCCTGCAGGGCGGCGGCGCGCTCGGCGCCTACCAGGCCGGCGTCTACCAGGCCCTCCACGAGGCCGACCTCGACCCCGAGTGGATCGCCGGCGTCTCCATCGGCGGCATCAACGCCGCCATCATCGCCGGCAACCCCCGCGAGCGCCGCCTGGAACGCCTGCGCCAGTTCTGGGAGTCCGTGACCTCGCCCGCCATCGCCGGCCCCGCCCCGGACGGCGACTTCGCGCGCCGCCTCTACAACACCTGGTCCTCGATGGTGACCACCGCCTTCGGCCAGACCGGCTTCTTCACGCCCCACATGCCCGGCCCGTGGTTCTCCGGCCGCGGCGCCACCGGCGCCACCAGCTTCTACGACAGCGCGCCGCTGCGCCAGACGCTGTCCGAGGTCGTCGACTTCGACCTGCTCAACTCCGGCGCCATCCGCTTCGCCGTGGGCGCGGTCAACGTCGCCACCGGCAACTTCGCCTACTTCGACAGCGCCGACACCCGCATCGAGCCCGTCCACATCGAGGCCAGCGGCGCGCTCCCCCCCGCGCTGCCTATGCAGCAGATCGGCGACGACTGGTTCTGGGACGGCGGCCTCGTCTCCAACACGCCCCTGCAGCACCTGCTCGACCACGCCGGCGACGACAGCATGCTGGTGTTCCAGGTCGACCTGTTCAGCGCCCGCGGCGCCATCCCGCGCGATATCGACGAGGTCCTCGCCCGCCAGAAGGACATCATGTACTCGAGCCGCACCCGCTTGGTCACCGAGTACTACCGCGAGCAGCACCGCCGGAAGGTCCAGATCCGCCGCCTGCTCGCCCGCCTGCCCGCCGCCGACCTCACCGACGAGGAACGCGCCCTGCGCACCGAGCTGGAGCACCTGCCCGGCTTCACCATCCTGCACCTCATCTACCAGGGCGCGGCGCATGAGGGGCAGATGAAGGACTTCGACTTCAGCGCCGCCTCCATGCGCGACCACTGGGACGCCGGCCTGCGCGACACCCGCCGCACCCTGGAACAGGGCCACTGGCTCCACGTCCCCGGCGGCGACGAGGGCATCGTCGTCCACGACATCCACCGGCCCCGGAACTGAAGCAAGGTTGAGGCTCTGCCTCAAACTCCGCCAAAGGCTGCGCCCTTGGAACGCGCTACTTGAGTCAGGCCAGTCCAGGGCGAGGCTGGCCAAAGGCTCCGACGACCCTCTTGGGTCGTTGGAAGGGCCAGCGGAGGGAGAGCCCGGCCCTGCTTCCTTCCCTGACGATCCCGTGCCCGAGGAAACGCCCCCGCCACCCCCGCGTTGGCCCCCCGAACATGCACAGGAGCCTTCCCATGGCCGCTTCCGACCCCTCGCAGCTCAAGTCGCAGAGCACCGACGGCACCCACATGCACGAGACCCGCAACGCCACGAAGTCGAACGCCAAGGCCGCCTCGATCGAGTGCCTGAGCGCCCGCCTCGCCGACGGCATTGACCTGTCGCTGATCACCAAGCAGGCCCACTGGAACCTCAAGGGCCCGCAGTTCATCGGCGTCCACCTCATGCTGGACGGCTTCCGCACCGACCAGGACGAGTGGAACGACATGATGGCCGAGCGCATCGCCCAGCTCGGCGGCACCGCGCGCGGCACCGCCGCCGAGGTCGCGGCCAAGTCGCAGCTGACGCCCTACCCCGTCGACACCTACGCCGTCGCCGACCACCTCGCGGCCCTGATCGACCGCTACTCCGTGTTCGCGAACGCGGTGCGCGAGAACATCGACGACACCGACGAGGCGGGCGACGCCGGCACCGCCGACCTGCTCACCGAGGTCTCTCGCGGCATCGACAAGCAGCTGTGGTTCCTCGAAGCCCATGTCCAGGAGCCCACCGGCGAGATGCGCGACGGCGACGGCAAGGGCACCCGCTAGCCCTTCCAGACGAGGCGGCCGACCGGACCGGTCGCGCCGCCGACCGGGCCACGCGGCATGGCGCCTCCCGCCATGCCGCGTGCGCCCGACGCGAGCCGATGCCGTCGCCTGCCTTGCTTGTTCCCGCCCGCCACCGCAGTTACGGTGCGACGAGACAGGGAACGCAGCATGAACGACTTGTTCACCCCGCCCGACGACAACCGCGACAGCTACACCGCCAAGGACATCGAGGTGCTCGAGGGCCTGGAGCCCGTGCGCCGCCGCCCCGGCATGTACATCGGCGGCACCGACGAGAACGCCCTCCACCACCTCGCTTCCGAGATCCTCGACAATTCCATGGACGAGGCCGTCGCCGGCCACGCCAGCCTGATCGAGGTGACGCTGTCGGCCGGCAACACCCTCACCGTGCGCGACAACGGCCGCGGCATCCCTGTCGATCCCCACCCGAAATACAAGAAACTGAGTGCGTTGGAGGTCATTCTTACGACCCTGCATTCAGGCGGAAAGTTCTCCGGCAAGTCCTACGAAACCTCCGGCGGTCTGCACGGCGTCGGCTCCTCCGTGGTCAACGCCCTCTCCGACCTGATGGAAGTGGAGGTCGCCCGCGACCGCGTCCTCTGGCGCCAGACCTACAGCCGCGGCAAGCCCACCACGAAGCTGCAGAACGCCGGCCCCGTGCAGAACCGCCGGGGCACGCAGATCCGCTTCCACCCCGACCCCGAGATCTTCGGCGCCCTGCAGTTCGCCCCCGCCCGCCTCTATCGCCTGTGCCGCTCCAAGGCCTACCTGTTCCGCGGCGTACGCATCCGCTGGTCCTGCGACCCCGCCCTGCCCCGCCCCACCGACGTCCCCGCCGAGGCCGAGCTGCACTTCCCCGGCGGCCTGCGTGACAGCCTGGACGCCGACATCGCCGACGCCCCCCGCGCCATCCCCGAGATCTGGGCCGGCGAGGCCGCCCTCCCCCCCGACCCGAAAGGCGCCTCCACCGGCCGCGTCGAGTGGGCGCTCGCCTGGATGGAGTCCGGCGAGGCCTTCCTGCACTCCTACTGCAACACCGTGCCCACGCCCCAGGGCGGCACCCACGAGGCCGGCCTGCGCGCCGCCCTGCTGCGCGGCCTGCGCGCCTGGGGTGAGCAGCGCAGCAACAAGCGCGCCGCCCAGGTCACCAACGACGACCTCTCGGGCGTGCTCGCCGCCAAGCTCTCCGCCTTCATCCGCGACCCCCAGTTCCAGGGCCAGACCAAGGAGAAGCTCACCAGCCCCGAGGCCGCCCGCCTGGTCGAGACCGCCCTGCGCGACCGCTTCGACCACTGGCTCGCCGCCCACCCCGCCCAGTCCGACGCCCTTCTCGCCTTCACGATCGAGCGCGCCGAAGACCGCCTGCGCCGCAAGGAGGCCAAGGACACCCCCCGCAAGTCCGCGACCCGCCGCCTGCGTCTCCCCGGCAAGCTCGCCGACTGCACCAAGGAGAACGCCGCCGACACCGAGATCTTCCTCGTCGAGGGCGACAGCGCCGGCGGCTCCGCCAAGCAGGCCCGCGACCGCGCCACCCAGGCCGTCCTCCCCCTGCGCGGCAAGATCCTCAACGTCGCCAGCGCCTCCACCGAGAAGCTCCGTCAGAATCAGGAATTGAAGGACCTCGTGGAAGCCCTCGGCTGCGGCGTCGGCGACCGCTTCGACGCCACCCGCCTGCGCTACGGCCGCGTCATCATCATGACCGACGCCGACGTGGACGGCGCCCACATCGCCTCGCTGCTGATGACCTTCTTCTACCGCGAGCTCCC
>JBPBQX010000299.1:0-5923 GCA_050955025.1 Janthinobacterium lividum | reverse complement strand
CCGGCCTGCGGCAATGGAGTGCGCGATGCGGCGATTGGTCCCCTGTGCGCCTGTCCTGCTGGGCGGGCTGTTCCTGGCGCTGTGCCCGGCCCCCGCGCGGGCGCAGATGGACAGCCGCGAGGGCATCGCCCTGCAGAACCAGATCCTGGAGCTGCGCCGCGAGCTGCAGGACCTGGAGCGCGGCGGCGGCGGCGGCCAGCAGGCCCCGCAGCGCTCCGCCCCCCAGCCCTCTCAGGGCGCCGCCCCCGGCTCCGCCGACCTGACCGCCCAGCTCCTGGACCGCGTGAGCCAGCTCGAGGACCGTACCCGCTCGCTCCGCGGCCGCGTCGACCAGCTCCAGAACCAGCTCACCCAGCAGCAGCAGGACTTCGCCAAGCAGCTCGGCGACCTGTCCTTCCGCCAGTCCCAGTCCGCCGCCCCGCCCGCCGCCCCCACCTACGCCGCGCCCGCGGCCGGCGCGGCCGCCGGCGCCGCTGCCTCCGCCGGCGTGCTCGGCGTGGCACCCCCCGCGCCCGCCGTCTCGCACCGCACCCCCGAGCTGTCGATCCAGGAGGCCAACGCCGCCCTGGCCCGCCGCGACTACCCCGCCGCCGAGTCCGCCGCGCGCGAGGTCCTGTCCCACACGGGCTCGCCGCGCGCCGTGGACGCCCAGTACATCCTGGCCCAGTCCGAGGCCGGCGAGCACAACAACCAGCAGGCGGCCGTCGACTACTACGACGCCTACAACCGCGCGCCCAAGGCCGCCCGGGCGTCCGAGGCCCTGCTCGGCGTGGCCAACTCCCTGATCGCGCTGGGCGACAAGCGCTCCGCCTGCCAGGCGCTCGACAAGCTGCGCTCCGAGTTCCCCTCGCCCCGCGCCGACGTCCGCGAGGGCGTCGCCGCGGCCCGCCGCAACGGCGCCTGCCACGGGTGAACGCGCCCGGAGCAAGCAAGGCCAGAGGCTCTGCCTCTGGACTCCGCCAAAGGCTCGCCTTTGAAATCCTCTTCTTGAGTCAAGGGATCAAAGGGCCTCCCGGCCCTTTGCGGGTTTGGGCAGAGCCCATGCTTGCTTCCTGTCCTTCCCGGACCCTCGCCCTCCGTCCCTGACCCGTGGCCGCCCCCGTCACCCGCGACGAGTTCGCCGGCCTGATGGCCCCCCTCGGCCCCTGGGGCCACGGGCGGCCGTTCGCCGTCGCGGTCTCCGGCGGCGCCGACAGCCTGTGCCTCGCCTGGCTGGCCGCTTCCTGGGGCGACGCGCGCGCCCTGGTGGTGGACCACGGCCTGCGCCCCGAGTCCGCCGCCGAGGCCGCCGCGACCGCCGCCGTGCTGGCCGGCTTCGGCGTGCCCGCCCGCACGCTGCGCCTGCACGGCCTGGCGCGCGGCCCCGCGCTGGCCGAGCGCGCCCGCCGCGCCCGCTACGCCGCCCTCCTCGCCGTCTGCGCGGGGATGGGCCTGGCGGACCTCCTGCTCGGCCACCACGCCGCCGACCAGGCCGAGACGGTGCTGATGCGCCGCCTGTCCGGCAGCGGCGCGGACGGCCTCGCCGGCATGGCGCCGCTGTCCGCCCGCGGCCCGTGCCGCCTGCTTCGCCCGCTCCTCGCCATCCCCCCCGACCGCCTGCGCGCCACCCTGCGCCACGCCGGCCTCGCCTGGGTCGAGGACCCCTCCAACCGCGACCCCGCCGCGCTGCGCACCCGCCTGCGCCGCCGCATCGCCGCCTCCGGCGAAACCCCCGCCCTGCTCGCCGGCGCCGACGCCCACGCCCTGCGACGCCACGCCGCGGAAACCGCCACGGCCTCTGCCCTGGCCCGCATCGCCACCTTCCGCCCCGAAGGCTTCGCCATGCTGTCCGCCGGACCCTGGCCGCCCGCCGCCCTGTCCGCCGCGCTGCGCACCATCGGGGGCCGCGCCTATCCCCCCGACCCACGCGGCGTCGCCCGCCTGGCCGACGCGCCGCAGCCCGCCACGCTCGGCGGCGTGCGTCTCCTGCCCGCCGGCCGACTCGGCCCCGGCTGGCTGCTTGTCCGCGAGGCCGCCGCGATGGCCCCGCCCGTCGCGGCGAACGCCGGCGCCACCTGGGACGCCCGCTTCCGCATCGCGGGGCAGGGCGACCCCACTCTCACCTTCGGCGCGCTCGGCCCCGACGCCGGCCACGGCTCCCGCGACGGCCTGCCCGCCGTGGTCCGCGCGACCCTGCCTGCCCTGCGCCGCGAGGGCCGCGTCGTCTCCATCCCCCACGAGGCCGACGTCGGCGACTCCTGGCACGGCCGCGTGCTGTTCGACCCTCCCGTCCCGGCCGCCGGCGCGCCGTTCGACCCTGCCGGCAACGGGGTGACGCAGCGCCCCGAAGCCTCTACCGTCGCACGCTGATACGGCGTTAACCTCCGGGGCTGCATAAGAACGCCGCCGACCCCATGTCGTCAGTCAACGCGGCTCAGCCGCCGCCCTCGTCGGGCCTGGTACTGGATCATATGAGCAATTTCGGTCGGAACCTGCTTCTCTGGGTCATCATCGCGCTTCTGCTGGTGGTGCTCTTCAACATCTTTCAGCCCGCCGGAACGCAACATCCGGCCGCCCAGGTCGCGTACTCCGACTTCCTCGGGGACGTGAACACCGGGCACGTGCGTGACGTCGTGATCCAGGGCCACACCGTGAGCGGCCAGCTCACCGACGGGCACGCCTTCCAGACCTACACCCCGGACGACCCCGCCCTGGTCAGCAACCTGACCGCCAAGGGCGTGCGCGTCATCGCCAAGCCCGAGGACCAGGACAGCAACTCCCTCCTCCACTACCTGCTGAGTTGGTTCCCGATGCTGCTGCTGATCGGCGTGTGGGTGTTCTTCATGCGCCAGATGCAGTCAGGTGGCGGCCGCGCCATGGGCTTCGGCAAGTCCAAGGCGCGCCTGCTCACCGAGAAGCAGGGCCGCGTGACCTTCGACGACGTCGCCGGCATCGACGAGGCCAAGTCCGAGCTGGAGGAGATCGTCCAGTTCCTGAAGGATCCGCAGAAGTTCCAGCGCCTCGGCGGCAAGATTCCCAAGGGCGTGCTGCTCGTCGGCCCCCCCGGCACCGGCAAGACCCTGCTGGCCCGCGCCATCGCCGGCGAGGCCAACGTGCCGTTCTTCACCATCTCCGGCTCCGACTTCGTGGAGATGTTCGTGGGCGTCGGCGCCAGCCGCGTCCGTGACATGTTCGAGCAGGGCAAGAAGAACTCGCCCTGCATCATCTTCATCGACGAGATCGACGCCGTGGGCCGCCACCGCGGCGCCGGCCTCGGCGGCGGCAACGACGAGCGCGAGCAGACCCTCAACCAGATGCTTGTCGAGATGGACGGCTTCGAGGCCAACGAGGGCGTCATCCTGATCGCGGCGACCAACCGCCCCGACGTGCTCGACCCCGCGCTGCTGCGTCCCGGCCGCTTCGACCGCCAGGTCGTGGTGCCCAACCCCGACGTGAACGGCCGCGAGAAGATCCTGCGCGTCCACATGCGCAAGGTGCCGCTGGCGTCCGACGTCGATCCCAAGGTGATCGCCCGCGGCACCCCCGGCTTCTCCGGCGCCGACCTCGCCAACCTGGTCAACGAGAGCGCGCTCCTGGCCGCCCGCCTCGGCAAGCGCACCGTCGCGATGCACGAGCTCGAGTCCGCCAAGGACAAGGTGATGATGGGCAGCGAGCGCCGCAGCTTGGTCATGACCGACGCCGAGAAGAAGATGACCGCCTACCACGAGGGCGGCCATGCCCTGGTCGCGATGCACGAGAGCGAGTGCGACCCGGTGCACAAGGCCACCATCATCCCCCGCGGCCGTGCGCTCGGCCTGGTGATGAGCCTGCCTGAGAACGATCGCCTGTCGCACAGCAAGAGCTGGCTGCGCGCCAAGATGGTGATGGCCATGGGCGGCCGCGTCGCCGAGGAGATCATCTTCGGCGACGACAAGGTGAGCAACGGCGCATCGAGCGACATCAAGCAGGCCACAGACATCGCCCGCCGCATGGTCACCGAGTGGGGCATGAGCACGAAGCTCGGCATGATCGCCTACGGGGACAACTCGCAGGAGGTGTTCCTCGGCCACTCCGTCACGCAGAACAAGAACGTGTCCGAGGTGACGGCCCGCGAGATCGACGCCGAGATCAAGTCGATCATCGACAACGCCTACTCGACCGCCAAGCACATCCTCACCGAGAACATCGAGGAGCTGCACCGCCTCGCTAACGGGCTGCTGGAGTACGAGACGCTGTCCGGCGACGAGATCCGCACCGTGCTGCGCGGCGAGAAGGTCGTGCGCGTCGTGGTCGACGAGCCGGCGCCCGAGACGCGGCGCGCCAGCGTGCCGAGCACCCCGCGCCCGTCCATCCCGACCGGCGGCCTCGGCCCGCAGCCGCAGCCGGGCTGAGGAGCAAGGCCAGAGGCTCTGCCTCTGGACTCCGCCAAGGGAAGCCCCTTGGATGGCTTCTCTTAAGTAACGGGATCAAAGGGTCCTCGGACCCTTTGCGGGTTCGGGCAGAGCCCGACCTTCCTCGCTTCTGGGCCGCCCGGTCTCCTCCGGTGCGGCCCTTTTCTTGGAGCCCCCATGATCGAGCCGCTCGGCCTCCTGCAGGGCGAGGACGCCGCCGAAGCCGTCCGCCTCGGCCTCGCGCTTCCCCTGCCGAACGGCCTCGCCTTCACCATGGCGCGCCGTGACGGGCAGGTCCTGCCGGCAGCCGCGCTGACCACGGGACTGCCGACGCCGCCGCCCTGGGCCGGCCTGCCGGCGCGTCCTCTGGTCATGGGCATCGTCAACGTGACCCCCGACAGCTTCAGCAACGGCGGCGAGCAGTTCGCCACGCGCGACGCCGTCGCGTCCGGCTTGGCGATGGTGGCGCAGGGCGCGGACATCCTGGACGTGGGCGGGGAAAGCACGCGGCCCGGCGCCGAGCCGGTGCCGCCCGACGAGGAACTGCGCCGCGTGCTGCCGGTGATCGCCGGCCTGGCAGGCTGTGGCGTCCCGGTGTCGGTCGACACGCGCAACGCCGTGACGATGGCGGCGGCGCTGGCGGCGGGCGCCGCGATCATCAACGACGTGTCCGGCCTCGGGCACGACCCTGGCTCGGCGGGGGTGGTGGCGCGGGCCGGATGCCCGGTGGTGCTGATGCACATGCGCGGCACGCCCGGCACGATGGCGGGGCTCGCGCAGTACGGCGCCCTGGCCGCGGAAGTGTGCGCCGAACTGGGCGAGAGCCTGGCGCGCGCCGAGCGGGCAGGGGTGCGACGCGCGGACGTGGCGCTCGACCCCGGCGTGGGCTTCGCCAAGCGCGCCGGGCAGAACCCGGAGTTGCTGCGGCGGCTGCCGATGCTGCTCGGCTTCGGCTGCCGCGTGCTGGTGGGGGTGTCGCGCAAGCGGTTCCTGGACGAGGGCGGGGCGGCGGTGGAGCCGAAGGCGCGGCTGCCCGGCTCCCTCGCCGCGGGCCTGTACGCCCTGTCGCGCGGCGCCTCGATCCTGCGGGTGCACGACGTCGCGGAAACGGTGCAGGCGGTCCGCGTCTGGCAGGCGCTGGCGGGCCCCGCCGTGCCCTGAACCTGCCACGGAACACGACGCCCACGAGGCGATGAGTCCCGCGGACAGGGCTCCGCTTCCGCGCCTCGAACTCCCGGCAACGGTTTGATGACCTTTCCCGGCTATGACAGGGTGGCGGACACACCACCCAAGGCCCGTGGCAAGCCCGCGGGACCGCGGCCGGTGCAGGAAAGGAGCGCCCATGGCCGATGGCATGACACACACGCTGGCCGAGCCCGACGCGGACGCCGCGCCGCCGGTCCCGGCCCGGCGCCTGTTCGGCACGGACGGCATCCGCGGCACCGCCAACGTCGACCCGATGACCGCCGAGACCGCGCTGCGCCTCGGCCAGGCCGCCGGCCTGATGTTCATGCGCGGCGCGCACCGCCACCGCGTGATCATCGGCAAGGACA
>JBPBQX010000298.1:0-6346 GCA_050955025.1 Janthinobacterium lividum | reverse complement strand
AGCCCGTGTAGGCGGAGCGCGGCGAGGCGCCGTGCGACGCGGTGAGCTGCTCGGGCATGTCGTCGAAGAAGAAGCTGATCGGCACGTCGAGCACGCGCGACAGGTCGAACAGCCGCGAGGCGCCGACTCGGTTCACGCCGCGCTCGTATTTCTGCACCTGCTGGAAGGTGAGGCCGAGCGCCTCGCCGAGCCGCTCCTGCGACATCCCCATGAGGGTGCGTCGCAGGCGTATCCTGCTGCCGACGTGGACGTCGATGGGGCTGGGCCGGCTTTCACGCTCGCCGGTCTCGCCCGGGAGCGTGTCCTTGCCGAGGTCTGAGGGTCGCGCCATGAGCAAACAATCCTTCGGGGAGACGCACCGAATCGACGTGCGCGGTAACGGGTTGTGACTCTGTCTTTTTGATGAGTGCAAGAAGGTTAACGCCACAACCCTGAATTGTCAACGATCTCACGCATTGGCAGCCGAAGTCCAAAAAAGTAACTATTCCTTAAATCCTGAACGCCGCAGCGGCCTTGCGACGCCCCATGCCCAGCCCCAGCCCGGCCGCGGCGAGCGACAGCAGGATCGGCGTGAGCAGCCCGAGGCGGGCGTAGGCGGTGGTCTGCAGGTGTCCCGGAAGCGGCACCACCAGCGTGCCGGCGACCTGCAGCCCGAGTCGCCCCTGCTCGTGCCCGAAGCTGTCGAACGCCGCGGAGATGCCGGTGTTGGCTGCGCGCACCAGCGGCAGGCCCTCCTCCACCGCGCGCATCCTGCCGGCGGCGAGGTGCTGGCGCGGGCCGGTGCCGAGGCCGAACCAGGCGTCGTTGGTCACCTCGACCAGCCAGTCCGGGCGGTCCGCCTCGTTCACCACCTGGCTCGGGAAGATGGTCTCGTAGCAGATCAGCACGCCGAACGGCGGCAGCCCGGCCACGTGCTGCGTCACGATCCCCGGTCCTGGCGCGAAGCCGCCGCCGGGCACGAGCTGCAGCAGCGGCAGCCAGGACGGCACGTACTCCCCGAACGGCACCAGGTGCGACTTGTCGTAGGTGGCCGCGATCGCGCCGGTGGGCAGGATCGCCACCAGGCTGTTGCGCGGGCGCTCGGCGGCGTCGAAGCGCACCGTGCCCACCAGCGACGCGAGCGCCGGCACGCCGCCGTCGCGCGCCGCGTCCGCGATCGCCACGCGGGCGTTGTCGTCCTGGGTCAGCAGGAACGGGCTCGCCGTCTCCGGCCAGATCACCACGCGACCGGCGTCCGCGGGCACGCCGGGTACCGCCTGCGCCATGCCCTGCCGGGTGAGGGCGAGGTAGTGCCGGAAGGTGGCGACCGCCCAGGCCCGGTCGTGCTTCTCCGCCTCCGACACGTTGCCCTGCGCGAGCACCACGACGACGCCGGGCGCCGGCGGAAGCGGCTTGGCCAGGCGCACGATGCCGAAGCCCGCCCAGGACAGCAGCACCGCCACCCCCGCCAGCACCGCGCGCCGCCCCAGCACCGGCGCCACCGCCACCAGCAGGGTCGCCAGCGTCAGCCCGTGCACGCCGACCGCCGACGCCGGCTGGATCATGATGTCCCCGAGCGGCCCGGACAGCGCCCACACGCTGCCCAGCGGGTTCCACGGGAAGCCGGTGAGCACGAACTGCCGCGCGATGTCGGCGAGCGTCCACAGCCCGGCGAGCAGCATCGCGCGCCGCCAGCCCGCCGGCGCCAGGCGCGACGCCGCGCAGGGCAGGGCGATGAACGGCGCGAGCCCCGCCGCCGTGACCGGCACCGCGAACGGCACCAGCCACCAGAACTGGTCCGCCTTCACCAGGATCGCCTCGGTGATCCAGTAGAGCCCGACGAGGTGGTGGCCGAAGCCGAAGGCGTAGCCGCGCCGGAACGCCGTGCCCGGGCGCGGCGCCGCGTCGATCAGGGTCAGCAGCCCCGGGAAGGCGACCAGCAGCACCGGCAGCGCCCCGAGCGGCGGCAGCGCCAGCGCCGACAGCGCGCCCAGCGCCAGCGCCACGAGGTCCGCGCGCCAGCCCCCCAGCAGCCACAGGCCGCGCCGCAGCCGGCCGAGCGGCCCGGTCCCGAGCGCCCCGCGCGTGTGGCCCGGCGCCCCCGGCGCGCGCTCCGGCGCCAGGGCCGGCCGCCCGCGCTCAGACATGGCCGGGCCGACGCGGGCGACAGCCGGCCGGGCACGAGGAAGGCGGCGCGAACCCGAAGCACGGGCAGGCGCCGGACGGACGCGGCACGAACACCCCCACCGCTCAGTCGTGCGCGTCGCGCAGCTGGTAGTGCCGGTAGTAGCGGTCCGTCACGAGGTCGGTCTTGACCACCACGGCGACGTCGGTGGTGTTGAACTGCCGGTCGATCACCGCCCCGTCGCCGACGAAGCCGCCCAGCCGCAGGTAGCCCTTGATCAGCGGCGGCAGCAGGACGGGGGGCTTGCCGGCCTCGATCAGCTCGGGGGCCATGCGCCGCATGTCGATCCTGCGCCCCGGCAGCGCCACCGGGCGCAGTGCCGGCGGCGCAAGGTGGTTGTAGTACAGGTAGGAAAGCTCGGTGGCCAGCCGGTCCGGGTCGGTGCCGGGCAGGCTGGCGCAGCCGAACATCACCTCGATGTGGTGCAGCGACACGTAGGCCGCGATGCCGCGCCACAGCAGCTGCATCACCGCGCCGGAGCGGTACGCCGTGGTCACGCACGACCGTCCCAGCTCCAGCGACTGCCCGAAGCGCAGGATCGGCGAGATGTCGTACTCGTCCTCGGAATAGAACCGCCCGAGCTGGGCCGCGGCGTGCTGGCGGATCAGCCGGTAGGTGCCGACCACGCCCTCCGGCCCCGGCCCGATCGCGTGGTCCACCACCAGCAGGTGGTCGGCGACCTCGTCGTAGGCGTCGGTGTCGCGCCGGCTGGCGCGGGCCTCGTCGCAGGGCTCCGCGCCCATCTCCTCGTAGAACACGCGGTAGCGCAGCGACTGCACGGCGTCGATCTCGGCCGCCGAGGTGGCGATCCGCACGCCCAGGTGGCCGGCGCGCAGCTCGCCGAAGCCGCCGGGCCGCTCGCGCCCCGGCCCGTCCGCCACGCGCGACTGCGCGGTCACCGCGTCCGGCCCAGCCGTGGGGCGGCGTCGCCGGCCGGAGCCGCCGCCACCGCGCCGCGCTCGTCCGCAGGCGCCCCGCGCGGCGCAGCGGGCTTGGCTCGAGGGGCGCGCGCAACGGCCGTCGCCACGGCCGGCGCCGCGGCGCGGCGGCGCGAGGCGGCCGGGGCAGGGGCGGCGGGCGCCACCGGCTTGCGGCCGTACAGCTCCAGGCGGTGCGACACCAGGTCGAAGCCCAGGCGCGCCGCGATGCTGGCCATCAGCGCCTCGTGCTCCTTGTCCTCGAACTCGATGACCCGCCCGGTGTCGACGTCGATCAAGTGGTAGTGCCTGCCGTGCTCGGTGGGCTCGTAGCGGGCGCGGCCGCCGCCGAAGTCGCGCCGCGCCAGGATGCCGTTCTCCTCCAGCAGCCGCACCGTGCGGTAGACGGTGGCGATGGAGATCCGGCCGTCCAGCGCGGCCGCCCGGCGGTACAGCTCCTCGACGTCGGGGTGGTCCTCGGCATCGGACAGGACGCGCGCGATCACGCGGCGCTGCCCCGTCATCTTCAGGCCCTTGTCGACGCACAGGCGCTCGATGCGCGATTCCATCGGGATTCCAAGCAGTCGGTGACGCGGTCCGGGCGGCGGGCGAGGTCCGGGACGCCCCCGGCGCAGCCATGCCCCGCCGCCGGTCGCATCCCGTGCGCGGGCGGATCGCCCGGCATCAACGGGGTAGCCGATCCTGCGCCGTGTTGTCGACTCAGGCGCGGCCACCCCCGACCCCGTCCCAGACGACGCCGTCCGCCTTGCCCGCGCTTCCCCGCGCCCGATATACGCCCCGCTTGGCGCGGCAGTGCGCCGGAGGGACGGGGCCGATGGCCGAGGTGGATGCGCCGGACATGGCGGTCGACATCACGCGCGACACCTGCCCGATGACTTTCGTGCGCACCCGCTTGGCGCTCGACCGCCTGGCGCCGGGGCAGGTGCTCCGGGTCACGCTGCGGGGCGAGGAGCCGCGCCGCAACGTCCCGCTCACCGCCACCGCGCAGGGCCACGAGGTGCTGGCACAGAGCAGCGACGCGGACGGGGTGGTGACGCTGCTTCTGCGCAAGGGAAGGAAGGCAAGGCCAGAGGCTCTGCCTCTGGACTCCGCCAAGGGGAGCCCCTTGGATGGCTTCTCTTAAGTCAAGGGATCAAAGGGTCCTCGGACCCTTTGCGGGTCCGGGCAGAGCCCGGTCTTCCCTCCGCATGACCAGCGCGTCTCCCCCGTCGGGGTAGTACCCCCGCCGCCGCCGCCCGACCTCCCGGAACCCCGCCCGCGCGTAGAGCGCCCGCGCCGCCGCGTTGCCCGGCGCCACCTCGAGCAGCACCGCCGCCGCGCCCAGCCGCGCCGCTTCCGCAAGGCCGGCCGCCAGCAGGGCGCCGCCCAGGCCGCAGCCCCGCGCCGCCGGCAGCACGGCCAGGGTGAGCACCTCCGCCTCGTCGCCGGCCAGGCGCAGCATCGCCATCCCGCCCGCCTCGGTCAGCAGGGCGAAGCACCCCGGCGTGGCCAGCAGGGCCGCGATCGCACCCGCGTCCCAGCGCTCGGCCGGCGGAAAGGCGGCGCCGTGGATTGCGGCCAGAGCCCCGGCGTGCGCTGCGACGGCGACGATGATCCCGGCCGGGAGGGAGCTGCCGGCCCGCCCGGTCACGCCGGCCCGGGGCGCAGGCCGCCGCGCGGCAAGCTGGCTTCGGGAGCGTCGACGTAGAGCGGCAGCACGGCGCGCGGCGGCAGCGCGCCCTCGACACGGCGCTGCGCCGCGGCGGCCAGCGCCCGTGCGTCGGGGCCTGCGCAGGCCCCCGCGCGAACGTCGTCGCCGCGGCGCTGCATCAGCAGCGCAACCTCGGCCGCGGCGGCGCCGGCCACCAGGACCGGGCCCTCCGCCGCCGGCAGCGCGTCGAGCGGCGCCGAGCACGCCACGCCGCCGCGTTCCAGGAACACCCGCCCGGCCCGCGCCGGCGTCGCCACCCACAGCGCCCGCCCCTCCGTCGCCACGCCGGCCAGGGCCTCGCCCCCGGTCACGCCGACCAGCGCCGCCCCGCTCGCCAGCGCCAGCCCGTGCGCCAGCGACAGCGCCGCCCGCAGCCCGGTGAAGCTCCCCGGCCCGACGTTGGCCACGATGCGATCGAGCGAGCGGCCGTGCGCCGCCAGCAGCTCGGCGACTAGGCCCGGCAGCAGCGCCGCCTGCCCGTGCCGCGCTTCCAGCTCGCGCTCCGCGAGCACGTCGCTCCCGTCCAGCAGCGCCACGCGGCACAGCGGCAGGGCACAGTCGATGACCAGCACGCGCGGCAACGCTGCCGCCCCCGACGGGCGCGTCACAGCAGGACGCAGGCCTCGTCGAACTCCAGGCGCGGCGCGCGTTCGTGCTCGGCGGTGGCGTCGGCATGGCCGAGGCAGACCAGGAAGTTGGAGCGCCAGCCGCGCCCGGCCATGAACGCCGCGTCCACCCGGTCGCGGTCGAAGCCCGACATCGGCCCCGCGTCCAGCCCCACCGCGCGCGCCGCCAGGATCAGGTAGCCGCCCTGCAGCGTCGAGTTGCGGGTCGCCGTCTCGTCGGCGAGCATCGCGTTGCCGGCGAACCAGGCCCGCGCGTCCTCGCCCTGCGGGTAGAGCCTGGGCAGCTGCTCGAAGAACGCGGGGTCGTGCGCGACCACGGCGACCACCGGCGCGGACATCGCCTTGTCCACGTTGCCGGCCGACAGCGCGGGGCGCAGCCGCTCCTTGGCGTCGGTGGTGCGCAGGAACAGGACACGCGCCGGGCTGCAGTTCGCCGACGTCGGCCCGAAGCGCATCAGGTCGTAGAGCGCGCGCAGCATGTCGTCGCCCACCGGCTGCGCGGTCCAGCGGTAGCGGGACCGCGCCGTGCGGAACAGCGTGTCGAGCGCGTCCGGCGCGAGCATCGCCTAGAGCTCGACCTGCTCCACGGACGTCACCTCGGGCACGTAGTGGCGCAGCATGTTCTCGATACCGTGCTTCAGCGTGGCGCGCGACGACGGGCAGCCCGAGCACGCGCCCTGCATGTGCAGCAGCACCACGCCCTTGCTGTAGCCGTGGAACACGATGTCGCCGCCGTCACCGGCCACCGCCGGGCGCACGCGCGTGTCCAGCAACTCCTTGATCTGGTCGACGATCTCGCGATCCGCCGGGTCGATCTCCGTCGTGGTCGCGGCGACCTGCTCGCCCTCGATGGTGGCGCGCCCGGACACGAAGTGCTCCATCACCGAGCCCAGCACCTGCGGCTTGAGCGACGGCCAGTCGGTCGCGT
>JBPBQX010000297.1:0-6609 GCA_050955025.1 Janthinobacterium lividum | reverse complement strand
GGCGGCTCAACCAGCGCGAGGACCGCGTCGCCGCAGCGCTGCACTGCTTCGAGCGCTTCCTGACGCTCGTGCCGCAAGGGGCGGATGCCGCCAGGGTGCGCCTGGAGGTCGAGGAGCTGCGGACGCGTCTGAACTGATTCCTGCCCCCCCGCGCGGGCGGAGGCGGTCGCGCAGCGGGGGCCAGGCGGCGGCGCGGCGCAGCGCGGGGTCGAGCACCAGGGCGCCGGCGAGCGCGAAGCCGGGGATCAGCATCAGGTTGTAGCGGGTCTGGTTGACGGCCACCGCGGCGTTGAAGGCCAGCATAAACCAGGCGGGCAGCGTCAGGAGCAGGAACGGCGCCTGCCACGCGCCGTCGGCGGGCCAGGGCG
Source organism: Janthinobacterium lividum (assembly GCA_050955025.1). Taxonomy (GTDB): domain Bacteria; phylum Pseudomonadota; class Alphaproteobacteria; order Acetobacterales; family Acetobacteraceae; genus CAXSEF01. The sequence continues at coordinate 6,241 of JBPBQX010000297.1, read as the reverse complement.
CGTCGGTCGGGGGGAGCTGGCGGCGCGGCAGGCGCGGGGGTTGCGGCGGGGCGGCGGCGAGGGGGGACGGGCGCGGCGGCATGGCCGTGGCGGACCCGGTCGGGCGCGGCGGTTTCGTGGGCGCGGCGTCGTGGTTCGGGGTGGCGTGGTCGCGGGTCTCGCGGTGCAGGGCGGCGGGGCGGGCGGCGGCGGGCGTGCGGGTGCGGCGCCAGCGGCCGCGCAGGGCGTGCAGGGTGAGCAGCACGCAGCAGGGGCCGAGCAGCAGGCCCCAGTAGTGGTCGATCCACATGGCGCGCAGGGCGAGCGGGATCGTCACCGCGGCGTGCCACAGCGGCTCGCGCAGGATGTAGTGCGTCAGCAGGTAGGTGAGGTGATGGTTCCAGCCGCCGGCGGCGGCGAGCGTGGACTGCATCAGCGGGCCCATGCCGATGCTGTAGAAGGTGTCCGGGCGTTCGTCCCAGGCGAAGCGGTCGCAGGCGTGCGGGCCGACCAGCAGGTGGCCCAGGCCGGTGCCGTCGGGCAGCCAGCACAGGTAGCTCAGGCCGTACTCGCGCCAGCTCATCGAGTCGAAGGAGATGCGCTGCACCAGCGTGTGGCTGTCGTAGCCGCGGGTGAGCGCCGCGTGGCCGACCACCAGGGCGTTGCGCGCGATCCACGGCGTGACCACGGCCGACGCGCACAGCACGAACACCGCCAGCGCGGCCAGGGCGCGGGGGCCGGGGCGCGGGTCGGCGGCCTCGTCGGGACGGAGGGCGCGGGGGGTGGGGAGAGCGGCGGCGTCCGCGGCGGGGGCGGGGCGGGAGCGGGGCGTCCAGGCGGCGGCGGCTTGGGCCAGGCCGGCGGGGATGGTGGCGTAGAGCAGGTAGAGGAAGGCGGGGCGGGTGAGGATCGCGAGGCCGAGGGCGGCGCCGGCGGCGGCCAGCCAGGGCAGGCTGTGGCGGCGCCAGGCGGCGAGCACGGCGGCGAGGCAGGCGGTGGTGAGCAGCAGCGCCGTGACCTCGGTCATCAGCGTGTCCACCGAACGCAGCAGCACGCCGGCGGTGGGCAGGGCGAGCCCCAGCGTGGTCCAGGCGACGCGGCGGCTGCCGGTGGCGAGCAGGCCGATGCACCAGACCAGCACGAAGAAGGCGGCGAGCATGGCGCCCTGCAGGCGGCGCATCACCGGCGCGTCGCGCGGGCAGGCGTGGTCCTGGCCGTGGGTCAGGGCCTCGCAGTCCATGCCGGTGCGCAGGGCGGGGTCGACGAGGGACACCGCGGCGAGCAGCGCAGGGTAGAGGGGGGCGAAGCGCATGCCGGGGGGGCGGGCGCCGTCGGGGCCGGGTTCGGCGAACATGTAGCCGTCGGTGAAGCGGCCGGTGGCGCGCAGGTCGTGGGCGATGCCGAGGTAGAACGGCTGGTCGAAGGTGTAGAGGGGCAGGACGGGGGCGGCGGGCCACAGGGCGCCGAGCACGACGAGGGCGGCGAGAAGCGCGCCGAGCGGTCCTTGGAGCAGGCGAATCATGGGGGCGATGGTGGCCGACGCGGGGCGGGAAGGCCAGGGGGAGGAAGCAGGCATGGGCTCCCCCTCCGCTGCCATCCCAACGATCCAAGCGGATCGTCGGAACCTTCGGCAGCTCCGCCCAAACCCGCAAAGGGTCCGAGGACCCTTTGATCCCACTTCCTTAAGGGATGCGTTCCAAGGGCGCAGCCTTTGGCGGAGTTTGAGGCGGAGCCTCAACCTTGCTTTCGGCCGGCTCGAAGCCGATGAGCGCGAGCGGCCCGTCCTCGCCGACCTCGGCCGGGGTGCGGAGCGCACGCAGGGCGTCGAGGCGGGCGAGCAGCTCGGGGTTCTCGTCGACGAGGCGGCGGAACTCGGCGCCGCGCAGCTCGATCAGGTGGCTGAAGCTGCGGGCGCGCACGGCGATGCGGCGGCGGCTGTGCTCCAGGACCTCGGTGGCGCCGAAGAACTCGCCGCGGCCGAGCGTCCGGGTGGCGCCGTCGGCGGTGACGTCGACGCTGCCGGAGCTGATGAAGAACACGGCGCGGGCGCGTCGGCCGCGGCGGACGATGGCCTCGCCGGGGATGACGAAGCGCACGGTGACGTTCATCGCGACGTCGTGGAGGACGGCTTCCTGCAGGCCGGACAGGAGCGGGATCTCGCGCAGGCGGGTGTCGAGGCCGATCTGGAGGCTGAACTTCAGGGGGCGCGACAGGTGGTCGCGGCGTTCCTCGAGCGCGCGGAGCAGCTCCTCGTGCAGCTCGTCGCCGATCAGGGACTCGCGGCGCATGGTGTCGTAGGCGTCGGTCTCCATGCGCATGCCGATGAGCTGGAGGACGCGCAGCTCCAGGGCCTCGGCGTAGCCGGGGTACTGCACGCGCAGGGTCTCGGCGGCGTCCTCCATGGTCTCGCGTCGGCGCTCGAGGATCTCGGCGACGATCTCGCTGACGCGCTGGCCGAGGACGGGCTCCATGCGGCGGCGCATGAAGCGGGTCAGCGATGCGACCACGAGGCGCATGAGGAGGAGCATCTCGAAGCGCTCGGCGAGGCGGTTCATCAGCGGCGCGTCGATGTGGGCGGAGCGGTGCAGCCACTGGGCGAGGGCGAAGCGCAGCCCTGGGCGCAGGCGGCGGCGGGCGGCGCGTATGTAGCCGAGGCGGCCGCCGGAGCGCGCGCCGTCGATCATGCTCTCCGCGGTCCAGAGCAGGTGCTCCATGATCGAGCGCGGCAGGGCGCGGTCCTTGAACATCTCCAGCAGCACGGAGCGTTCCTGCGACGCCAGCGTGATGAGGCCGAGCGTGATGCGGTCGCGATCGGTGATGGCGCTGTCGAACTCGTTGGCCCCTGTCTCGTGCTCGATGCGCGCGGTGAAGCGCTCCAGCACGCGCTGGGTGACGCCGCGCGCGAAGCCCAGCTCGGCGGCGCTCTGGCGGACTCGGTCGCGCGCCTCGCCGAGGCCGATGGCGACGACCTGGTGGCGCAGCGCCTGGTCGATGGCGGGCAGGCGGTCGAGGTGCAGCCAGCCGACGAGCAGGCCCAGCGTGGTGCCGCCGGCGAGCAGGGAAGCGAGCACGAAGCCGGTCGCGAGGATGGCGACGAAGTGCTTGATCTCCGGGCTCAGCGCGTCGTTCTCGGTGACGGAGAGGGCGAGGGCCAGCGTGATGGCGCCGCGCAGGCCGCCCCACAGCATGGTGACGCGGAAGGCCGTGGGCACGCGCTGGCTCAGGCCGAGGCGTGTGAGGAGCGGCAGCAGGCCGAACAGCACCACGGCGCGGGCGGCCAGGGCTGCGGCGATGACGACGGCGAGCAGCAGCAGGTCGTGGCGGCTGGTGCCGATCATCAGCTTCGGCACCAGCATGGAGGCGAGGATGAACACCATCGACGAGGCCCAGAAGGCGAGCTGCGCCCAGATGTCGGTGAGGAACGCCCAGGAGTGGGGGCGGAAGGTGGAGGGGCCGATGGCGGAGACGGTGAGGCCGGCGGCGGCGGCGGCGACCACGCCCGAGGCGTGCAGGAACTCGTCGCAGGTGATGTAGGCGACGTAGGGCAGGGCGAGGGTGAGGGAGACCTCGGCGGCGCGGCTGCCGCCGAGCAGGGGCACGGCGTAGAGCATGGCGCGCGCCATGACGAAGCCGATGGCGAGGCCGACGGCGAGCGAGGAGACGAGGATCCAGCAGGCGCCGAGGACGCTGGGCAGCTCGTGGTCGGTGAGCTGGGTCATCAGGATGGCGAAGATCGAGATGGCGGCGGCGTCGTTGAGCAGGCTCTCGCCCTCGACCAGGCGGGTCAGGCGGCCGTCGGCGCCGATCTCGCGGAACACGGCGACCACGGCGGAGGGGTCTGTGGTGGCGACGATGGCGCCGAGCATCAGGCAGGCGGCCAGCGGCAGCGTGGTGAGCGGGGCGAGCGCGAAGCCGACGGCGGCCGTGCTGACGAGGACGGCGACGACCGCCATCATCAGCACCGGGGCGGCGTCGCGGGCGAGGCGGCGGACGTCGATGGACAGCGCGCCGTGGAACACCAGCAGCGGCAGGAAGACGAACAGGAAGGCCTCGGAGCCGATCGGCAGGTGGACCAGGGCGGCGGCGATGCCGTCGAAGGCGGTGACGCGCGGGGTTTCCAGCACGAACACCGCGCCGCCGCCGATCAGGGTGCCGACCACGGCGAGCAGCACGCTGTCGGAGAGCGCAAGGCGGCGCGCGATCGGCTGCACCGCGCTGATCACGATCAGCAGCACGGCGATGACGAGGAGCAGGTGGGGAAGCTGGCTGGCCATGCGTCGGGGGCGTCCGGTTCCGGTGCGGTGCGAGGCCGCAGCATGGCGGGACGGCGGGGCGGAAAGAAGGCCCGACGGGTGCGGCGGGAGGAAGGCGAAGGCAGCAAGGCCTTCTTTTTCTGGAGAAAAAGAAGCAAAAAGACTTTGCGACTTGGGTGGGGATGCGCGTCCGGGGCGGGACGGAGCCCCTGGGCGGGAGTTTCCTCGGGGGGAATGCGCTCTTCTTCCGCAGGCCTTGAACAGCCGCGGCAAGGGGCCGCGGCTGTTTTCCGGGTTACGAGAAGTTGCCGCCGGTCAGGCTGGCGAAGTTCGTCAGGACGATCTTCGTCTGGTCGGACAGCGTGATGGTGGTGGAGCCGCCCGTTACGGTGGAATTGGCGAGGACCGCGGAGCCGTTGGTGCCGTAGCCGGTGATGGACAGCTTGTCGGCGACCTTGAAGTCGCCGATCACGTCGGTGGCGCCGCCGGTCGCGGTGGCCTGGAACTCGTAGGTGTTCGCCCCGCCGGCGCCGCCGGTCAGCGAGGAGCCCACGCTGCCGATCACGAACCGGTTGCCGCCGATGCCGGCCGTCACGGTGGCGGTGGCGCTGCCGAGGTTGATCGTGTCGTTGCCGGCGCCGGTGACGCTGGCGGTGCCGGCCAGGTTGAAGGTGCTGTTCGACACGCCGGTGATGCTGCCGCCGCCGCTGCCCAGGGTGACGACGTCGAGCCCGCCGCCCGGGCTGGTGATGCCGTTGCTGGCGAGGATGGCGAGGGCGCCGGTGCCGCCCTGCACCGTGGCGCCGGTGCCGGACAGGTAGATCGTGCCGATGTCGGGCACGCCCGCGGTGGTGTGCGCCGGCCCGCCGGTGATCAGGTCCTGGCCCAGCGAGTTGACGTAGGTGGTTCCGGTGCCGAGCGTGACGACGTTGCGGCCCGTGCCGGGGTCGACGTCGAAGTTGCCGGTGCCGGTGGAGATGGTGTCGTCGCCCGCGCCGGTGGCGACCATGTTGAGCGTGGACGAGCCGGTGCCGGGCAGGGTGGTGAGGCCGGCCGGCGCGACGAAGCCGCTGAACATGTTGTTGCCGCCGCCGGCGATGAACATGGTCTGCGACGCGCCGGCGAAGAAGGTGGTGCCGCCGCTGGCGGACAGGATGCTGATCGGCGGGGTGACGATGGCCGCGGAGATGGTGGTCGGGCCGGTGGCCACGTCCACGATCGCGCTCTCGCCGGTCGGCCAGGCCAGGTTCAGCGAGGGGGCGTCGATCTCGGCCTCGCCGAGGAAGCCGGCGGGGACCGGCAGGACGGCCGTGATGTCGGAGAGGAGCGAGGCCGCCAGCGTGTTGGCGGCGGCGGCGTTGTTGACCAGGGTCGCGAACTGCTGGGCGAGCTGGAGGTTCGTGGTGCCGTCCATCGAGACGGTGAGGATGGCGTGGTTGGCGCCGGTGACGGTCACGGGGGACATGGGCGTCGGCCTTTCGGAGGAGTGGGCGCTCCGGCGAGGCCAGAACAGGGGACGGCAGGTGCCTCATTCCTAGGCGGGAATGCTGCACTGCGCAACGGCAGGCGGCGTGACGGTTGGGAGACTGCAACCGGGCGTGGCGCAGGCAGGGCCGGAGGCGCCGCCTCCGGCTCCGCCAAGGGCCGCGCCCCTGCAACGCCACCCTTAAGTCCATGGGATCAAAGGGTCCCCGGACCCTTTGCGGGTCCGGGCAGAGCCCGGCCTTGCCTGCCTTCGGGGCCTCAGGCCTCGCGGTAGAGCAGCAGCGCGACGCCGATCAGGACGAAGCAGATCGGCCACACCCAGCCGGCAATGCGCGTGGTGCGACCGGGCGGCAGGCGGAGCTGGAGCCAGCGCGACCAGCCGGCGACGATGCCGCCGAGCGCGATGGGGGTGTGGGTCAGCTCGATGAGGAGCTGGTCCTTGACGTTGGCGATGGCGTGGCTGTGGGTGAACAGCAGCGCCGAGCCTGTGGCGCACATCAGGGGGAACACCAGCGCGGCGCCGT
>JBPBQX010000296.1:0-6864 GCA_050955025.1 Janthinobacterium lividum | reverse complement strand
TCCCAGACGTTGCCGCACATGTCCCACAGGCCCCAGCCGTTGCGCCCGGCCGGGTAGCTGCCGACCGGGGTGGTGTGGTCGCAGATGCGGTCGAGGTTGGACTGCGTGGCGAGCGGCGGGCCCTCGCCCCAGGGGTAGTCCGCCGCGGGATCGCCGGCGCTGGCGGCGACCTCCCACTCGACCTCCGTGGGCAGGCGCCCGCCCGACCAGGCGGCATAGGCGACGGCGTCGTCCCAGCTCACGGCCACCACCGGGGCGTCGGGCAGGCCGAACACGGGGTGGTCGAGCAGCTCCGGCCGCCGGTACCCGGTCACGGACAGGAAGGCGCGGTACGCCTCGTTGGTCACCGGCTGCAGGGCGATGCGGAAGGCGGAGAGCGACACGCGCCGTCGCGTGCGGTCGGCGCCGGCGCGGCGGGCGACCAGCGCGAAGGAGCCGGCGGGCACCTCGACGGACTCCGCCTGCGCCCGGGGGGAGGCGGACGCGGTGACGGCGAGTCGCAGCTCCACGTGCTCCAGCACGTCGCACACCTCCTGCGCCGAGGCGGGGCGGCTGTCGGGGTCGGTCTGCACGAGCTGCAGCACCAGGCGGTCCAGCACCGCGGGGATCGCGGCACAGAACCGGCTGGGCGGCGTCAGCTCCGCGTCGGCGACACGCGGCACCACGCCGGTGCGCGGCAGGTGCTGCAGGCTGGTCTCGGGGATGTGCCCGTCGGTCAGCATCTCGTAGGCGCACACGCCGAGCGAGAATAGGTCGGCGCGTCGGTCCACCGAGGCCGGCGCGAGATACTGCTCGGGGGCCATGTATTTCGGCGTGCCGCCGGCGAACTCGCGCCCGCCCGCCACGCCGTGCAGCGACAGGCCGAAGTCCATGATCAGCGGCCGGCCGATGTCGCCCGCGGACAGGAAGATGTTCGCGGGCTTGAGGTCGCGGTGGATGATGCGGCCGTGGGCGATCACCAGCGCCTCGGCGACGCGGCGGAACGCCGTCAGCCGCTCGGGCAGGGTCTCCAGCAGGCGGCCGCGGCTGGCGGCGAGCCACTGCTTGAGGTCCTGGCCCTCCAGCAGGTCCATGATGACGCCCACGCCCTGCGGGCCCTCGTAGAGGTCGTGGATGGGGCAGATGTTGGGGTGGCGCAGCGCGCGCGAGATCAGCACCTCGCGTCGCATGGCGTCGATCTGCGTGCTGTCGGCGCACAGCTCGGGGCGCAGGATCTTCACCGCGAGCGGGATGCCGAGGTCGCGGTCGAACACGCGGAACACCTCGGCCGTGCCGCCGGCGCCCACCAGCTCCCAGCCGGTGTAGCGGTCGGCCGCGGCGTGGAAGGCGCCGGGCGGGGAGGTGGTTTGCGACATGCTGCGCGCCCGGAGGCTAGCTGTAGCTCGCCTGGGCGGCGCCGGTCGCGCTGCAGTAGCCGCCGGCCACGCCGGTCAGGGAAGCCGCGCCGTTCACGTAGGACTGGTTGAACACGCGCCCCGTCCAGCCGTTCTTGGCCGCCGTGCCCGTGGGGCTGATCGGCGAGGAGGAGTACATCACCGACGCGCCGCTCGCGGGGGCGGCGAGGATGCAGTAGGCGACGTCGCCGCTCTGCGGGCCGGCGGTCGCGGCGATCGCGCTGACCGTGTAGGTGAAGCTGGCGTTCCCGGGCAGGGTAAGCTGCGGCAGCACGTTGCTCAGCGCGGTGCCGCCGCTCGGCGCGGTGCCGCCGGCCGGCACGAGGTAGGTGCCGTTGAACATGGTCACGACCGTCCCCGAGGCCAGGCTCTGCGCGTCGGCGTAGGACTGCATGGCGCTGACCATCAGCCCGCCGATGTTGCCGACCTCGGCGGTCTGGCTGGAGCGCATGTAGGTGATGTATCGCGGGATCGCCACGGCGGCGAGGATGCCGATGATGGTGACCACGATCATCAGCTCGATGAGGGTGAAGCCGGCTTCTCCCCGCTGTTCGGGCACGTTGCTGTCCGCCATTTCGCCGTTCTCCATCGCCGTGCACGATTCTGGTGTTATGGTCTTGCCTGTATTCTACGGATTGATTCTGAAGGCATGATTAAGTGGGCCGTTCAGCCGAACGGCCGGGAGCATGAAACCCCGCTTTCCCGCTGCAGCGCCGATGAAAGCGCAGGCTGACGGCCGGCGGCCACGCCCCAGGTGCGGCCTGCCGCCCGTGCGACGGTCGCGATACGCGCGGACCGCGTCGCATGTCTTGCGGTGCCGGAACGGATCTGTCGCCGACCGACCCGCCCGCGCACGGCGAAGCTCGCCTCGCCCGTGGGCAGGGCGGCCTGCGCGGAGGGCGTCGGGGTTCGCAGCCGCCCTGCCGAAGCGCCTCCGGGCCGCGCTCCATCCGCTTGATGCAATAGGCTTTCGGACAGCTCCGTGCTGCCACAGCACGGAACAGCCTTCCCAGCACGCCCATGTTCACGTTACGTTCCAAGTTAGGAGCGCTTGCACATGGACGTCCTGAACACTCGCGCGGAGGTCGTCGACGCGCTGCGTACCCGGATCGCGGCCGCCGAGCGGCAGGGCCGGGCGCCGTCGCGGGCCGCGTCGCTGCCGTTCGGGGTGGCGGCCATCGACCGGCACCTGCCCGCCGGCGGCCTGCTGCTCGGCGCGGTGCACGAGCTGCAGGCGGCCGGCGCCGACACGGAGTTCGGCGCGGCGCCGGCCCTGTTCGCCGCCGGCGTGCTGGCCCGCCGCCCCGGCCCCGTGGTCTGGGTCGGCCGGCGCGGCGGGGTGTTCGCCCACGCGCTGCAGCAGGCCGGGCTGGACCCGTGGCGCGTCGTGTTCGTGGACGCGGCCAAGGGCGGGGGCGGAAGCGGGGGCAGGGGCGTGCTGCCGGCGACCGAGGAGGCGCTCGGCCACCCCGACGTCGCCGGCGTGGTGTGCGAGCTGGAAGGCGGGCTCGACCTGGCGGCGTCGCGGCGGCTGCAGCTCGCCGCCGAGGGATCGCAGGTGCTCGGCCTGCTGCTGCGCCGCTCCCGGCGCTTCGACGACCCGGCGCTCGGCCAGCCCACGGCGGCGACCACGCGCTGGCGCGTCGGCGCCCTGCCGTCCCCCCCGGCGCTGGCCCATGCCCCGGACGTCGCGGGGCTGCACCGGCCGCTGTGGCGGCTGGACCTGCTGCGCTGCCGCGGCGGCGAACCCGCGTCCTGGACCGTGGAGGGCTGCGATGCGCAGGGTCGTCTCGCTGTGGCTGCCGTTCTGGCCGATCGAGCGGCTGCGCCGTCTCGCGCCCGCGCCGCCGGCTGATGGCCCGCTCGTCACCCGCGCCCACGACGGCCGCCGCAGCGTGATCGCCGCCGCGTGCCCGCAGGCCCGCGCGCTGGGGCTGCGGGCGGGGATGGCGCTGGCCCACGCGCAGGCCATGGTCCCCGGCCTCGCCGTGGCCGACGCCCGCGCCCACGAGGACGCGCGGGCGCTGGAGCGGCTGGCGGCCTGGTGCCTGCGCCTGTCGCCGCTGACCGCGGCCGACCCGCCGGACGGGCTGTGGATCGACGCCACGGGCTGCGCGCCCCTGCACGGCGGCGAGCGGCCGCTGCTCGACACGCTGGTGGCGCAGCTGGCGCGGCAGGGGCTGACGGGGCGGGTGGCGATCGCCGACACGCCCGGTGCCGCCCACGCGCTGGCCCGCTTCGGGGAGGGCCCGCCCGCCGTGGTGCCCCCGGGCGGGGCCGCGGACGCCCTGGCGCCGCTGCCGGTGGCGGCGCTGCGCATCGAGGCCGCGGCGGAGGACGGCCTGCGCCGCCTCGGGCTGGAGCGGGTCGGGCAGCTGGACGCGGCACCGCGCGGCCCGCTGGCGCGTCGCTTCGGCCCGGGGCTGCTGCTGCGCCTCGACCAGGCGCTGGGCCGCGTGCCGGAGCCGGTGCGCCCGGTCGTGCCGCCGGACGCGATCGTCGTGCGACGCGGCTTCGTGGAGCCAATCGCCACGGCGGAGGCCTTCGCCGCGGTGATCGCCGTGCTGGTCGCGGAGGCCTGCCGGCTGCTGGCGGCGCGGGGCGAGGGCGCGCGCCGGCTCGACCTCGTGTTCGAGCGCGTCGACGCGACTCTGCAGGTCGTGCGCGTCGGCACGGCGCGTCCGGTGCGCGACGCCGCACACCTCGGCCGGCTGCTGCGCGAGCGGATCGCGGAGGTGGATCCCGGGCCCGGCGTGGAGGCCATGCGCCTGGTGCTGCCGCTGGCCGAGCCGCTGCACCCCGCGCAGCAGGACGGCGGCCTGGCCGGGGATGCGCCCGGCGAGCCGGACCTGTCGGCGCTGGTGGACCGGCTGAGCAACCGCCTGGGCACGGGCAGTGTCTACCGCCTGCTTCCGGTGCAGAGCGACGTGCCGGAGCGCTCGCAGCGTCCGGTGGCGTTCGACGCGCCCGACCTCCACGCGCCCGGCGTCGTCGCCGCGGCCTGGGCGTCGCCGTGGCCGCGCCCGGTGCGTCTGCTCGCGCGGCCGGAGCCGGTGTCGGCCCTGGGCGCGCTGCCCGACCACCCGCCGCGCGCGTTCACCTGGCGGCGCGTGCGCCACCTGGTGCGCCACGCCGACGGGCCGGAACGCATCGCCGGCGAGTGGTGGCGACGCGACGGCGAGGTCGCGGCCCTGCGCGACTACTGGACCGTGGAGAACGAGGCGGGGCGGCGCTTCTGGCTGTTCCGCCAGGGCGACGGCGTCGACCCGGCGACCGGCGGGCTGTCCTGGTTCCTGCACGGCTTCTTCTGATGGCGGCATCCCTCCCGACGGGCGGCACCATGAACCACGCCGGCTGAGCCCGCGCATGTCCGGCTACGCGGAGCTGCAGGTCACCTCGAACTACTCCTTCCTGCGCGGCGCCAGCCACGTCGAGGAGCTGTTCCTTGCCGCGCAGGCGCTGGGCCTGTCCGCCCTGGCCGTCACCGACCACGACACGCTGGCCGGCATCGCGCGCGCCCACGCCCGGGCGGCGGAGGTCGGCATCCGCCTCGTCGTCGGCTGCCGGCTCGGCCTGCGCGACGCCCTTCCGGTGCTGGCCTACCCCACGGACCGCGCCGCCTACGCGCGCCTGTGCCGTCTGCTCACGCTGGGCAAGGAACGCACCGGGGGAAGCGGCTGCGACCTCGGTTGGCAGGACCTCGTGGCGCACGGCGAGGGCCTGCTGCTGGTCCTGCTGCCCGACGCGCCGGACGAGGACCTCGGCGCCCAGCTCGGACGGCTGCGCGCGGGCTTCGCAGGGCGCTGCTACCTGTCGCTGTCCCTGCGCCGCCGCCCGGGCGACCAGGTGCGGCTCCGTCGGCTCGACGACATGGCGCAGGCGGCCGGCGTGCCGACCGTCGTCACCGGCGACGTGCTGCACCACGTGCCGTCGCGGCGCATCCTGCAGGACGTGGTCACCTGCATCCGCGAGGGCTGCACCATCGACGACGCGGGCTTCCGGCGCGAGCGCTTCGCCGACCGCCACCTCAAGGGCCCCGCGGAGATGGCGCGCCTGTTCGCCCGCTACCCCGAGGCGGTGGCGCGCACGGGGGAGATCGCCGCGCGCTGCCGCTTCAGCCTGTCCGAGCTGCGCTACCAGTACCCCGACGAGTCCGACGTCGCCGGCGAGACGCCGCAGCAGGCGCTGGAACGCCAGGTCGCGGACGCCGTGCCGCTGCGCTACCCCGGCGGCCTGCCCGACGACGTCGGGCGCCAGCTGCGCCACGAGCTGCGGCTGATCGCGGAGCTGGACTACGCGCCGTACTTCCTCACCGTGAACGCGATCGTCCGCTTCGCCCGCTCGCGCGGCATCCTGTGCCAGGGGCGCGGCTCGGCCGCCAACTCCGCGGTCTGCTACGTGCTCGGCATCACCTCGATCGACCCGGTGCGCTCCGGCCTGCTGTTCGAGCGCTTCATCTCCGCAGAGCGACGCGAGCCGCCCGACATCGACGTCGACTTCGAGAGCGAGCGGCGCGAGGAGGTGATCCAGTGGGTCTACGAGCGCTACGGCCGCAGCCGCGCCGCGCTGTGCGCCACGGTGATGCGCTTCCGCGCGCGCGGCGCGGTGCGCGACGTGGGCAAGGTGCTCGGGCTGGGCGAGGACGTCACCGCCGCCCTCGCGTCGCAGGTCTGGGGCTGGTCGGAGGGCGGTGTCGGCGAGGAGCACGCGGCCGAGCTGGGCCTCAACCTCGCGGACCGCCGGCTGCGCCTCGCGCTGCGGCTGGCCCGCGCGCTGGTCGGCTTCCCGCGCCAGCTCGGCACGCACCCCGGCGGCTTCGTGCTGACGCGCGACCGCCTGGACGAGCTGGTGCCGGTCAGGCCCGCCGCGATGGCCGGGCGCCACATCATCGAGTGGGACAAGGACGACATCGACGCGCTCGGCTTCATGAAGGTCGACGTGCTCGGCCTGGGGATGCTCGGCTGCATGCGCCGTGGCTTCGAGCTGCTCGAGGCGCACGGCCGCGGCCACATGGACCTCGCCACGATCCCGGCCGAGGACCCCGCGACCTACGCGATGATACGCCGCGCGGACACGCTGGGCACGTTCCAGATCGAGAGCCGGGCGCAGATGTCGATGCTGCCCAGGCTCAAGCCCGCGAAGTTCTACGACCTGGTGGTGCAGGTCGCGATCGTGCGCCCCGGCCCGATCCAGGGCGACATGGTCCACCCCTACCTGCGCCGCAGGGAGAACATCGAGGATCCGGAATACCCCACACCCGAGCTCAAGGCGGTGCTGGGCAAAACTCTCGGCGTGCCGCTGTTCCAGGAGCAGGCGATGCAGGTCGCCATCGTGTGCGCCGGGTTCACGCCGGGCGAGGCCGACCAGCTCCGCCGCTCCATGGCGACCTTCAAGGTCACCGGCGGCGTCAGCCATTTCCGCGACAAGCTGGTCGGGGGCATGGTCGCGCGCGGCTACGAGCGTGGCTTCG
>JBPBQX010000295.1:0-7604 GCA_050955025.1 Janthinobacterium lividum | reverse complement strand
TGATGACGCGACGCGCCGCCTTCGAGTCGGTCGGCGGCTTCGACGAGACCTTCGCCATCGGCTTCAACGACACCGACTTCTGCCTGCGCCTGCGCGCCGCCGGCCTGCGCGTGCTCTACGACGGCCACACCATGCTCTACCACCACGAGAGCGCCACGCGCTCCACCACGAAGCAGGTGTTCCACCCCGAGGACACCGCCCGCCTGCTCGACCGCTGGGCCGGCCTCCTGCGCGACGGCGACCCGTTCTACAGCCCGCTGCTCAGCGACAAGACCCAGGACCACGTGCTGCGCGAGGACGACGGCTGCCGGGTCGCGCATACGCCACGGGTCACGTCGCTGCGGGACGAGACAAGGCAAGGTTGAGGCTCCGCCTCAAACTCCGCCAAAGGCTGCGCCCTTGGAACGCATAACTTAAGTCAAGGGATCAAAGGGCCTCGGGCCCTTTGCGGGTTTGGGCAGAGCCCATGCTTTCTTGCTGGCGGCCCCGGATCAGCCCGCCTGCACCCAGGCCTCGCCCATCCGTCCAACCCGCCATTCGTGCAGGTCGTCGCCCGGGTTGATGCGGTAGAACGCCGTCGGCAGGTTGGTGCCAACGCCCTTGTGCCGGCTCAGGCCCTCGAACACCCGTCGGTCGGCCGTCATGCCCCTTGGGTCGTCGTGCAGCGGCTCGGTCCACAGCCACGGCACCGCGGGACAAGCAAGCTTGTCGACCAGCAGGCAGTTGGTGTCCACATACCCGCCGAACCGCTCGGCGAACACGCCGCTCCCCGGCCCCACCGACTCCCAGTCATCGACGCAGACCGGGCGCGACGTCGCGGGATGCACGAACCAGCGCAGCGAGAACGCCCAGTCCGACCCGGTCTGCAGAAGCGCCGCCTTCAGCGTGGCCAGATGCAGCGTGTCCCACCAGTTGTCGTCGTCGAGGTAGGCGACCCAGCGGCTGTTCGCGAGATGCGTCAGCACGCCGCGAAGCACGCCCCCGTCGCGCGCCCGCCCGAGCCCGCCGTGGCGCACCGAGGTCGAGTACCCCGGCCACAGCACCTGCACCACCCACCCCGCAGGCCGGTGCCGGCACGCCGCCTCGACCATCCCCAGGCCGCCCGCCGCCACGTCCACGCCCACCAGCACGTGCACCCGCCCCGCGAACCCTCCCGCCGCCTGGGCGAACACCGACAGCAGCGCCTGGTGCAGCGACGGCCGCAGCACGCTGGGGATCACCACGGCCGCGTCCATCGGCGTCTGCAGGTCCGCGCCCGGGTCGCAGAACGTGCTCAGCCCCGGCGCCATCGTGGGCGCAGTCACGGGCGCACCACGACGAACCCCACCGCCGCCGCAGCCATCACCCACAGCGGATTGATCCGCGTGAACCCCAGCAGCACGGTGGCCGCGGCCGTTGTCGCCCAGCCCGCCCAGCCGGCCTCCGTGCCGCGCACCAGCACCAGCGCGCTCGCGAAGATCATCCCCGCCGCCACCGGCGCCAGCGCGCTCTCCACCACCGGGCGCCAGGCCGCATGCTCGTGCCGGCGCCACACCCTGGCCGCGAGGAACACCGCGAGGCACGACGGCGTATACATCCCGATCGCCGCCACCAGCGCGCCCGCCAGCCCCGCGGCCTTCTGCCCGACCAGCACCGCGATCAGCGACCCCGGCCCGGGCGCCGCGCGCGACAGGGCGAAGTCATCGAGGAACTGCTGCGCGCTCATCCAGTGGTGCTGATCCACGGCGGCGCGCTGCATCGCCGGCAGCACCCCGCTGCCCCCGCCCACCGCCACCAGCGACAGCGACCCGAACAGCACCAGCAGCTGGAGCAGCGTCGCGTTCACGGGCGCCCCGCCCCCAGCGCCATCAGCGCCACGCTCGCCGGGATCGCCACCAGCAGCGTCGGCACCAGCGGCCAGCCCAGCACGCCCACGCCCACGCTGAGCACCGCCACGATGCCGAGCTGTCGCACGCCGCGCAGGCTGTCGCGGGTGATCTGCACCCCGTTGGCCAGGATCAGCCCCACCGCCGCCGCCCCCAGCCCGGCCAGCGCCGCGTCCACGACCGGGCTCTCCCCCTGCCGCAGCAGCACCGCGCCCGCGGCCAGCACCAGCGCGGCCGGCACCCCGATCAGCCCGGCCAGCGACGCCAGCGCCCCCGGCCCGCCGCGCAGCGTGGTGCCGATGAACACCGCCAGGTTGACCGCGTTGGCCCCCGGCGCGACCTGCGCCAGCGCCAGCCCGCTGAGGAACGCGCCGTCGGCCATCCAGCCGCGCCTGACCACCACCTCTCGCCGCATCCACGCGCTCAGCCCGCCGCCCCACGCCTGCAGGCCGAGCCGCAGGAAGCACAGGAACAGCGCGCCCAGGCCCGGCGGCCCGCCGTGCTCTTCGTCGCTGCGCGTCATCGCCCCTCCTTCGGCTCCGCGCGACCCTTCCGGCCGGCCGCGTCCTGCGCGAGCGTGGCCGAGCCGTGGCCCCGGGGCAACGCCGCGCCCTGCCGGTGCGTGTGGAACCCGGCGCCGGCGCAACCGGCCTTGATGAACATTTCGCCTTGTCGCACGTTCACGCGCACAGCCGGACCCGAGCCGGCCTGTCCGCATCAGGGAATTCCGCCATGACCAGCACCACCGCCACCCTGTCCCGCTCCTCGCTCGCCGGCCGCGTCCTCCTGCTGGCGCTGCTGGCGATGTCGGCGGCCTCGCTGTCCGCCTGCAACACCGTCGAGGGCGCCGGCGCCGACGTCAGCTCGCTCGGCCGCGGCGTGACCGGCGCCGCATCCGGCACCAAGGCGGCCGTGACGCCCTGATCCCGACCGTCGCCCGCCGCCCTGCCCTCAAGGCGGCACGGCGGGCGACGCAGCCCCTACACCTCGGCGGCCCTGGTGGTTTATAGACCCGCCATGACCGCATCGCCTGACCTTCCCCGGCCCGACGCGCCGCCCGACGCTGGCTCCTCCCCGGGTCCGGTCCTGGTCACCGGCGCCACCGGCTTCGTGGGCTCGGCCGTCGCCCGTGCGCTCTCGGCTCGGGGCGAGCGCCTCCGCCTGCTGGTCCGCCCCAACGGCGACCGCCGCAACCTCGCCGGCTTCGACGCCGAGCTGGCAGAGGGCGACCTCACCGATGCCGCCTCCCTGCGCCGCGCCGTCGCCGGCTGCTCCGGCCTGTACCATGTCGCCGCCGACTACCGCCTCTGGGTGCCCGACCCCGCCGCCATGCTCAGCGCCAACGTCGACGGCACCACCACGCTGCTGACCGCCGCCGCCGAGGCCGGCGTCCCCCGCATGGTCTACTGCAGCTCCGTCGCCGCCCTGGGCGTGTTCTACGACGGCACCGTGGCCGACGAGGACACCCCCGTGCACCCAGACGCCGTGATCGGCACCTACAAGCAGTCCAAGTACCGCGCCGAGCAGGCCGTGCTCGCCCTGGTGCGCGAGCGCGCGCTGCCTGTGGTGATCGTGAACCCCTCCACCCCCGTCGGCCCGCGCGACATCAAGCCGACGCCCACCGGCCGCATGATCGCCGACGCCGCCGCCGGCCGCATGCCGGCCTACGTCGACACCGGCCTGAACGTCGTGCACGTCGATGACGTCGCTGCCGGCCACCTCCTCGCGATGCAGCGCGGCCGCGTCGGCGAGCGCTACATCCTCGGCGGCGAGGACTTCTCGCTGGGCGACCTCTTCGCCACCGTCGCCCGCATCGCCGGCCGCCGCCCGCCGCGCATCCGCCTGCCGCGGCAGTCGCTCTACCCCCTCGCACTGGCCTGCGAGGCCCTGGCCAAGGTCGCCGCCGTGCCGCCGCTGGTGACGCGCGAGATGCTGGCGATGTCGCGCAAGAAGATGTTCTTCTCCTCCGCAAAGGCCCGCGCCGAGCTCGGCTACGCGCCCCGCCCCGCGGAGGACGCCGTGCGCGACGCAGTCGCCTGGTTCCGCGAGCACGGCATGGTCCCCCCGGCCAGGGCCGCCGGATGACGCCGGCCAGCAAGCAAGGCCAGAGGCTCTGCCTCTGGACTCCGCCAAAGGCTCGCCTTTGGAATCCCTCTCTTAAGTCAAGGGATCAAAGGGTCCTCGGACCCTTTGCGGGTTTGGGCAGAGCCCATGCTCGCTTCCCGTCCGGCCGCCCCGCATGACCGCCCTGGCCGCGCTCTCCGTTCTCGTCTGGGCCTACCTGCTCTTGGCGCACGGCCGCTTCTGGTCCGCCGGCCCCATGCTCGCCCCTGCCGCGCCGCGCACGCCCTTGCCGGTCGCCGTGGTGGTCCCGGCCCGCGACGAGGCCGGCGGCATCGCCCGCGCCCTCGGCTCCCTGCTCGCGCAGCGCTACAACGGCGCGCTCCGCATCGTGCTGGTCGACGACGGCAGCACCGACGGCACCGGCGCGCTGGCCCGCGCGCTCGCGCCCGGCGACGCCCGCCTGGCGGTGCTGGACGGCCGGCCGCGTCCTCCCGGCTGGAGCGGCAAGCTGTGGGCCGTGGCGCAGGGCGTGGCGGCGAGCGGCGACGCGGAGCTCGTGCTGCTCGCCGACGCGGACATCGAGCACGCCCCGGAGCACGTCGCCACGCTGGTCGCGCAGATGGAGCGCGGCGGCTTCGACATGGTCTCCGAGATGGTCGCCCTGAACTGCGAAAGCCCGGCCGAGCGCGCCCTCGTGCCCGCCTTCGTGTTCTTCTTCCAGCTGCTCTACCCGTTCCGCCGCGTCGCCGACCCGCGCAGCCGCACCGCCGCGGCCGCCGGCGGCACCGTGCTGATCCGGCGCGACGCCCTGGCCCGCATCGGCGGCCTCGAGGCGATGCGCGGCGCCCTGATCGACGACGTCACCCTCGCCGGCCTGGTCAAGCGCGGCGGCCGGATCTGGCTGGGCCACAGCCGCCTCGCCCGCTCCATCCGCCCCTACCCCGGTGCCGCGGACGTGTGGCGCATGGTGGCGCGCACCGCCTATGTGCAGCTGCGCCACTCGCCGCTGCTGCTGCTCGGCACGGTGGCGGGCATGGTCCTGGTCTGGATGGTGCCGCCGCTGGCAGCGTTGCTCGGCCATGGTGCCACGCGCTGGCTCGGGCTCGCCGCCTGGGCCGCCGCGGCTGGCGCCTACCTGCCCACGCTGCGCCGCTTCGGGCAGAGCCCGCTGTGGGCGCCGCTTCTGCCGCTGGTGGCCGTGTTCTACACCGCCGCCACGCTGGGCTCCGCCTTCGACCACCACCGCGGACGCGGCGTCGTCTGGAAAAGCCGGGCGTACCAGGGGACATGATGCACGACACCGCGCAAGCCGGGGACACGGCGACCAGGCCGTCCCCGATCGACACCCCACCCCTGCCCACCGATGCCTCGGTGGAGCAGTGGTCCGGCAAGGACCGCGGCGACGAGAACTTCCCCGTCGGCGTGCTGATCCGCGCCAGCCTGCGCCCGCACGTCCACGCCTACTACGCCTTCGCCCGCAACGCCGACGACATCTCCGACAGCGAAACCCTGCCCGCCGTCGACAAGGTCGCCCGCCTCGACCACATGCAGGCCGTGCTCCTCGGCCAGGCCGACGCCGGCGCGCCCTCCGCCACCGCGCTCCGCCGCAGCCTCGCCGCGACCGGCGTGACCTCGGCCCACTCCACCGACCTCCTGGTCGCCTTCCGACGCGACGCGTCCACGCTGCGCACCGCCGACTGGCCCGAGCTGCTGGAGTACTGCCGTTTCTCCGCGATGCCCGTGGGCCGCCATGTGCTCGACCTGCATGGCGAGGACCGTGCCACCTTCGCGCCGTCCGACGCGCTGTGCGCCGCGCTGCAGGTGCTCAACCACCTGCAGGACTGCGCCGAGGACTTGCGCCGCCTCGACCGCTCCTACCTGCCGCAGGACCTGCTCGCCCGGCACGGTGCCACCGTGGAGGACGTGCTCCTCCCCGCCGCGACCCCCGGCCTGCGCGCCGTCTTCGACGCCCTGCTCGACCGCTGCGACGCCCTGAACCAGGAGGCCGCCGCCCTGCCACGCTTGGTCCGCGACCCGAGGCTGCGCCTGGAAACCGCGGTCATCGTGGCCCTGTCGCGCCGCCTCGCCCGCCACCTGCGCCGCGCCGACCCCGTCGCCGGCCGCGTGAAGCTCGGCCGCGCCGACGCCGCCGGCAGCCTGCTGCGCGCGCTCCCCTCGCTCCTGCCGCCGCGCCGCGCCACGCCGCTCGGCGCCGCGCCGTCCGACCTCGCCGAGGTGGAGCGCCTGGTGCTCGCGTCCGGCACCTCGTTCTACCGCGGCATGAAGGTCCTGCCGCCCGACCGCCGCGCCGCGATGTACGCGATCTACGCCTTCTGCCGCGTTGTCGACGACATCGCCGACGACGAGGCGCCGTTCGCCACCAAGCTCCCCCGCCTCGCGCAATGGCGCGCCCGCATCGACGCGGTCCTCAAGGGCCGCGCCGACGACGCGGTGAGCCGCGTGCTGCTGGCCGCCACCGACCGCTTCGGCCTGCGGCGCGAGGACTTCATGGCCGTGATCGACGGCATGCAGACCGACTGCGAGACCGTGATCGTCGCCCCCTCCGAGGCCGAGTTGGACCTGTACTGCGACCGCGTCGCCGCCGCCGTCGGCCGCCTCTCCGTGCGCGCGTTCGGCGACAGCTCCCCCGCCGCCGACCAGGTCGCCTGGTCGCTCGGCCGCGCCCTGCAGATGACCAACATCCTGCGCGACGTCGCCGAGGACGCCGAGCGCGGCCGGCTCTACCTGCCCCGCGAGTGGCTCGACGCCGAGGGCGTGCCGCACGACCCTGCGCTCGCCCTGCGCCACCCCGCCCTGCCCCGCGTGTGCGCGCGCGGCGCCGTGCTCGCCCACCGCCGGTTTGCCGACGCCCGCGAGGCGATGCGCGCCTGCGACCGCCGCGCCATGCGCCCCGCCCGCCTGATGGCCGACACCTACGACGCGATCCTCTCGCGCCTGGAGCAGCGCGGCTGGCAGCACCCGGAACGGCGCGTGTCCCTGCCCGCCTGGCGCAAGCTCGCGATCGCCCTTCGCCACGTGGCCGCCTGAGATGCCGCGCGACATCCCCGGCGGCGACAGCATGGTCCACGTGGTCGGCGCCGGCCTCGCCGGCCTGTCCGCCGCGATGGCGCTGGTGGAGGCCGGCCGCCGCGTCACCGTGCACGAGTCCGGCCCCCAGGCCGGCGGCCGCTGCCGCTCCTACTTCGACCGCGAGCTGGGCTGCCGCCTGGACAACGGCAACCACCTGCTGCTGTCCGGCAACCGCGAGTCCTGGGCGTTCATGGACCGCATCGGCACCCGCGACACCATGGGCGGCCCGGCCAGCGCGCTGTTCCCGTTCATCGACGTCGCCACCGGCGAGCGCTGGACCGTGCGCCCCAACGCCGGCCGCGTCCCCTGGTGGGTGCTCTCGCCGCGCCGACGCGTGCCCGGCGCCGGCCTGCGCGAGTTCGCCGCCCTGCTGGCGCTGCGACGCGCCTCGCCCACCGCCACCGTCGCCGAGATGCTGCCGCGCGGCGAGCTGTCGCGTCGCCTGCTCGAGCCGCTGGCGATCGCGGCCCTCAACACCCCGCTGGCCACCGGCAGCGCCCGCCTGCTCGGCCGCATCATGGACGAGTCCCTGTCGCGCGGCGGCCGCGCCTGCGTGCCCGCCTACCCGCGCGAGGGCCTGTCGGA
>JBPBQX010000294.1:0-7624 GCA_050955025.1 Janthinobacterium lividum | reverse complement strand
GCGTCGGCGGGGGCCGGGGGCGGGCCGGCGTGGACCGTGTCCTCGGCCCACGCGCCGGAGGGGGACTCGGCGCGCACGGTGATGCGGTGGGGAGCGCCGTCGGGGCGCCAGGGGCAGGACCAGACGCTGTCCTGTTCGTGCATGTCGGTCGGCGGGGCGTCGTCGATCCGGCAGGTGGCGCGGGCGATGCCGCCGGGGTGCCAGGCGCGGGCGCGGATCGTGTCGCGGGCGGGCGCCTGCGGGGTGGCGAGGCGGGCGTCGGCGGGGGTGGTGACGAGGACCAGCGGCCAGGGGGCGTCGAGCGGCTTGAAGCGCCAGCTCGCGGTGCCGGCGTCGAGCGCGGCGACGGAGAAGCCGGGGGGGCCTTCCTCGATCTGCGCGGTGGAGCGGGTGGCGGCGTAGACCGTGCGGCCGTCGTTGGCGAGCTCGTTGTAGTGGGTGTGGCCCATGTCGACGATCGCGGGCGGGTGGCGCGCGAGCAGGCGCAGCAGGGGGGCGGCGTCGGGGCCGAGGTCGGCGGGGTAGCTGTGCATGAACAGGGCGACGGGTTGGGCGCGGGCGGCGGCGCCGGCGAGCTCGCGCTCCAGCCAGGCGAGCTGGGGGGCGCCGAGGCGGAAGTCGGGGCCGCCGGTGCCGGCGGAGACGATGTCGAGGAACAGGCAGCGCTGGCCGCGCACCGTTTCGGCGGCGGGGAGCGGGGCGGCGAAGGCGGCGCGGAAGGCGTCGAGGCTGCGGGGCTCGAAGTCGTGGTCGCCGGGGATGGCGCGCAGGGAGAGGTGCAGGGGGGCGAGGGCGTCGCGCACCAGGGCGTACTGCGCGGGCGTGCCGTTGTCGGCGATGTCGCCGGGGAGGAAGGCGAAGTCGAGGGTCGCGGCCATGTGGCGGCAGTCGGCGACGATGCGCGCCAGGGTTTCGCGTCGGTCGGGGTGCCCGGCGGTCATGTGCAGGTCGCCGAGGTGGAGCCAGGCCAGGGGCGCGGGGGAGTCGGGCAAGGTCGGGTCTCCGGGAGGGGCGGCCCGCTTCGCGTGCGCGGCCTGCATGACACGCGGGGCAGGGGGCGGGTTCCCGCGCGGCGCGGGGAAACCGGGCGGGTGTTGCAACGAGGACGCGGTGGGCGGGACCGGACGTGCCGGCCCCGCCCTTCCGCAGGCGCCCGGATCAGGGGCGCTGCGGCGGGGGAGACACGGCGTCCGGGCCGCCGGGGGCCGCGGCGTCGGGAGCGCCGGGAGCCTGGTCCATGGCGCCCGGGGCGGGCGGCGGGCCGGGCGGGCGGCCGCCGGGGCCGCCGTGCGGGCCGGGCGGCGGGGGCGGCACGGCGAGCGGCGACATGGCGTCGGCGGTGGCGCCGAGGCGGCGGGCGGCGATCGACGTGCCCAGCGCGTTCTGCGTGCCGAAGCCGGAGGCGGCCACGGTCTTGCCCACGGCGAGGTCGGCGGCGAGGCGCGCGGCCTCGGGCGGGGGCATGTGGATCATCGTGCCGTTGTCCAGCAGCACGCCGTTCAGGTCGCCGCGCGGGCCGTGCAGCTGCATCTTCACGGTGCCCTGGGCGTCGAGCGGCCGGCCCTCGTCGCGGGGGCCGCCGGGGAGACCGCCGTGGGGGCCGCCGGGCGGCGGGGGCGGCGGGCCGTGGGGCGGGCCGCCGGCGGGGCCGGTGTCGGTCACGGTATGGCCGGAGGCGTCGTCGGTGATGGACATGGCCTGCACCAGCGGCAGGGACCTGGCGCGCAGGCCGTGGATCGTCACCGCGGCTCCGGGGCGGACCAGGGCGGCCAGCTCGGTGGACAGGTGCGGCGGCATGTGGACCTCGGTGCCGTCCTGCAGGATCACGCCGTCGACGTCGCCGCGGGGGGTGAGGTCGTACTGGGCGACCACGCCCTTGGTCTCGGGGAGCTGGGCGGGGTCGTAGGTCGTGGTCTGGGCGACGGCGAGGCCGGCGCCGAGGAGGGCGGTGGCGCCGGCCGCGAGCAGAAGCGTCTTGCGCGAGGAAAGGCGGGGGATGGGCATGGTGCGGGTGGCTCCTGTGGGCCCCGGTCTTGCGGGGCTGGGACAGGAAGAGCACGGGGCGTGCCAGAGGGTAGAGCGTTGATATTGTTGAGGAGTTGGGTGGAGGTTGGGGCGGGGAGTGTCGGGGGTTCGGACGGGGATGTCGGGATTCCGGACGGCGGGGGTGTCGGTGGGCTGCGGCGGGGCGCCGGGTGTCAGGGGAGGTCGTAGGGCGTCACCGTGACGTGGCCGAGCGGGTCGAGGGCGACGTCTAGGGCCCGGTTGGTCAGGTCGGGGTGGCTGCGGACGTGGTCCAGCGCCGCCTCGAACAGCCGCATCTGCTGCGCGCGGCGGACGGCAGGCAGGAGGAACACCACGCCCGGGTGCAGCTCGATCCTGCCGTAGCGGCCGCGGAACTCGATGGCGTTGTTGGTGACGAGCACCCAGTCCTGCTCGGCGACGACCCTGAGCAGGTCCCAGTCCGTGTCGGTGCGCAGGCCGAGGTGGTTGACGTGCATCGCCTCGAAGCCGCGCTCGCGGGCGGGATCGACCAGGGCAGGCGACAGGTTCTCGTCGACGAGGAAGCGTGGGGCGGTCAATCGCCGTGCTGCGGGGCCGGCGCGTTCCTGCGCCAGGCAGGCGTTCTCGGGCGTCCGCGCCTCGGGTGGGCGCGGACGTAGACCGGGGCCGCGGCCAGCATCTCCGGGGTCAGGCGGGGATAGTCGGCGTGCAGCTCGGCCGCATCGGCGCCCTGGGCGAGCAGGGCGGCGATCTGGTGCACGAGGATGCGCGTGCCGCGGAAGGTGGCGGCGCCGTTCTGGACGGCCGCGTCCTCGACGACCAGGGCCATGGCGTCGCGGTAGCGGGCGAAGTCCCCGTCCACGCGGTCCGCGACAGCCTTCACGTCGACGACGTACGACAGGATGCCGCGGTCGTGCTGCACGCGAACGGCGGAAGGGCGTTCGAGGATCGTCGCGTAGAGCTGGCGGCGCACCGCGACGGGCACGTCCTTCGGCATCTCGCGGTCGATCACGAAGCACACCGTGCCCCAGCGCGTGAGGTACTGCTGGCGGTCGTGGCGCACGGACAGGCCGCCCGGCAGGCGCTCGCCGATCGCCTTGTGGACCGCCCGCACCGACGCGCCGGTGACGGCGCTGACCTCGGCCGGCGAGTAGGTGTCGGGCGTTCGCACGGGGCTCTCCCTTATTCGTCCCTCGCGGAGAGAGTGGTTATCGGCGGTGCGCCGGGCAAGGGCGCGTGTTGCCTGCCTGGCGTCGGGGCAGGTTTTCGCGAAAGATCAAGCAAGCAAGGGCTTCTTTTTCTGAAGAAAAAGAAGCAAAAAGACTTTGCCCGGAAGAGGTCGGGGCGCCACGCGGGCAGGATTCTTTAGGGGGAAAGTTCTTTGGTTCTTTCTTTCAAGAAAGAACACGCTTGCTTGCTTCAGGCGTCCCCGAGCCCGTGGCGGCGGAGCTTCTCGTAGAGCGCCTGGCGGTTGATGCCGAGGCGGCGGGCGGCCTCGGCGCGGTTGTTGCCGGCGGCGTGCAGGGCGCGGCGGATCATCTCGGATTCCAGGCGGGCCAGGGCGGTGGGCAGGTCGCCTTCGAGCCAGTCTGTGGCGTCGGGCGGGGCGTCGGGCGCGCGGAGGAAGTCGAGGTCGGCGGCGGTGACGGTGGGGTGGCGGAGCAGGGCGGCGACGCGGTCCATGGCGTTGCGCAGCTCGCGGACGTTGCCGGGCCAGGGGTGGGCGAGCAGGCGGGCGCAGGCGTCCGGCGCCAGGCGGCGCGGCGGGGCGCCGGGCGAGGCCAGCGCCAGGAAGTGCTCGGCGAGCGGGATGAGGTCGGCGAGGCGTTCGCGCAGCGGAGGGAGCGCGATGGGGACGACGCCGAGGCGGTAGAACAGGTCCTCGCGGAAGCGGCCCTGGGCCACGGCGTCGGCCAGGTCGCGGTGGGTCGCGGAGACGATGCGGACGTCGATGGCCACGGGCGGGCCGCCGACGGGGGTCACGGTGCGGTCCTGGAGCACGCGCAGCAGCTTGGCCTGCATGGGCAGGGCCATGTCGCCGATCTCGTCGAGGAACAGCGTGCCGCGGTGCGCCTCGCGGAACGAGCCGGTGCGGTCCGAGGTGGCACCCGTGAAGGCGCCGCGGGCGTGGCCGAAGAGCTGGCTCTCCAGCAGCTCGGCGGGGATCGCGGCGCAGTTGACGGCGACGAAGGGGTGGGGCGCGCGGCGGCCGTGGGCGTGCAGCGCGCGGGCGACCACCTCCTTGCCGGTGCCGGTCTCGCCAGTCACGAGCACGGAGGCGGTGCCGTCGGCGAGCAGGCCGATGGACTTCTGCACGGCGCGCATCGCGGCGCTGGTGCCGATAAAGGCGTCGGCGTCGGGCGTTTCGGTCGCGGGGGTGGAGGCGGGGGGGTGGGCCTGGAGCATGCGGGCGAGCACGTCGGCCAGCTCGTCGGGGCCGATCGGCTTGGCCAGGTGGTCCACGGCGCCGCCGCGCATGGCCTCGATCGTGTTCTGCGCGGTGGCGACGGCGGTCAGGATCGCCACCGGCGGCGGGCTGGGGCGGGCGCGGATGCGGCGCAGGACCTCGATGCCGTCGGGGCCGGGCATGCGCAGGTCCAGCAGCACCGCGTCGATGCCGCCCTCGGCCACGGCGTCCAGCGCGGCATGGCCGTCGGCGGCCTCCACCACGTGGTGGCCCAGGTCGGAGATCGCCTCGGCCAGGCCCTCGCGCAGGGCGGCGTCGTCGTCGCACACCAGGATCGTGGGCATCAGGGGCGCGCCCTGGAGGAAGCAAGTATGGGCTCTGCCCAAACCCGCAAAGGGTCCGAGGACCCTTTGATCCCTTGACTTAAGTTAAGGATTCCAAAGGCGAGCCTTTGGTGGAGTCCAGAGGCGAAGCCTTTGGCCTTGCTTGCCTTGCCTGTCATCAGGGGAGGTCCACGAGGAAGCGGGCGCCCGGGCCGTCGGCGGGCAGGAGGGCGAGGCGGCCGCCCATGGCGTCGACCAGCTCTCGGGCGATGGGCAGGCCGAGGCCGGTGCCGCCGGGGCGCGCGGTCACGAACGGCTCGAACAGGGTGTCGCGCAGCGCCGGGGCGACGCCGGGGCCGGTGTCGCGGACCTCGACGTGCAGGCGCCCGCCCGGCGCGGGGGCGGCGGAGAGGGTGACGGTGCCGCCCGGGGGCGTGTGCTGGACGGCGTTGAGCACGAGGTTCTCCAGGGCGCGGGCGAGCAGGTCGGGGTCGAGGGTGGCGCGCGTGTCGGCGGCGTCCACCTGCAGGGCGACGCCGGCCTCGGCGGCCTGGGGGCGGTGGGCGGCGGCGACGGACTCGAGGAGGGCGGGCAGCGCGGTGTCGGCGGGGTTGGGGGCGCGGCGCTGGGTCATGGCGAGGAGTTCCGTGACCAGGCGGTCGAGGCGGGCGATCTGGTCGAGGATCACGGGCAGGGCGCGGGCGCGGCGGGCGTCGTCGCCGCGCAGGGCGGACTCGGCGCGGATGCGCATGGCGGCGAGCGGGTTGCGGACCTCGTGGGCGACGCCGGCGGCGACGCGGCCCAGCGCGGCCAGGCGCTCGGAGGCGGCGACCTGGCGGGCGAGGGCGTCGGCGGTGGCCCGGGAGTCGGCGAGGCGGCGGCCGGTGTCGTTGAGGGCGGCGACGATGCGGTCCAGCTCGCGCTCGCCGGTGGGGGGGAGCTCCGGCAGCGCGCCCGCGTCGTGGGCGAGCAGGGCGGACTCGATGGCGCGCAGGCTGCGGCGCCAGGACAGCGCCAGCCAGGCGAGCCAGGCGGACATGCCGGCGACCAGGGCCAGCAGCACGCCCAGCCCCGCGCGCAGGGGGCCGAGGCCGGAGACGGGGCGCACGCGGGTCATGGCCCAGGCGGTCAGGCTGTCGAGCGGGCCGGGGAGCGGGCAGGCGGCGAGGAGGATGGTTTCGGAGCCCGACGCGGCGCTGCGCGAGATGGGGGCGTCCTCGGCGCGGGCGGCGCGGTTGGCGGAAGCGATGCGGGGCAGCTCGGCGGGGGGGAGGTCGGTCTTGCGGGCGCCGCCGTAGGTGGGGAAGGCGTAGGCGAGGGAGGCGTCGTTCTGCCAGATGCCGCCCTCCACGCCGGGCTCGTCGGCGAGTGCCGCGGCGGTCACGTCGGCGAGGCCGGCGCGGGTGGCGTCGTCGAGCGGGCCGCCGGGCCAGCCGGCGACGTAGAAGGAATAGCGGTCGCGGATCAGGCCGCAGGCGGCGGCGACCACGGCCTCGGCGCGCTGCACCCGGGCGGTGGCGGACTGGTCGTGCAGGCGCAGCAGGAGGAAGGCCACGGCGGCGCAGGCGAGGAGGGACATCGCCCACAGGGCCAGGAGGCGGGAGGCGAGGGAGCGCATGGAGGGCTTGTAGCACAGGGAAGCATGGGCTCTGCCCAAACCCGCAAAGGGTCCGAGGACCCTTTGATCCCTTGACTTAAGTCAAGGATTCCAAAGGCGAGCCTTTGGCGGAGTCCAGAGGCAGAGCCTCTGGCCTTGCTTCCTTCGCGCCGAACAAGGGCTGTCATCCTTGCCAGCCGCGCCACGTCGCGGGTGGTCCGGAACAGCGGACGGCGCAGGAGGCGCCAATACGCCGCCCGCCAGGCCGCGGATCGCGTTCGGCACCTCACGCACGTCAACCTGGCGTTTGCGGCCGGTGCGAGCAGGGCGGGACAGGAGTGGCTGCATTGCCAGCCATTCCGCGTCCGTCAGGCCGGTCGGGCAACGCCGGGTTCGCTTCTCAATGGCTGCCGATCGATGCCGGTGTGCTGCCGTCCGCGTCCATCAGCGTCCGCCACGAACCCGAAACCCATGCCGTCGACGTTCTCGAACAGGCCCGGACGACAAACTAGGCGGCACGGGCCTGTGCCCTCTTGTGCAAGGTGTCGCGCAGCATCTCCAGACGCGGACCATTGACCAGGAGAGGGGCGCAAGGCTCGGCGGGTGCCGTGCCCGGCCCGAAGCTCGCGTGCAGGGCAACCAGAGGGTTGTTGGCGAACTGCGCGCGATTGCCGGTGTCGAGGTAGCTCTCGGCCGCGAGACCCTCGGCAAGCAGGACGTCGTGGCTGTCCAGTTCGACGTGATGGTAGGTCACGCGCTCCCAGGCTTCCTGAACGATCGAGAGCCCATCCACGAGGGCGCGTACCGGAACCAGCATGCCGTCGAGGAACAGCGCGTGCTCGGGGCTCAGCACCAGGTCGCGACGCGGAACGCCCGGGCCGAAGGCGTGAGCACGGACGCGAACCGGGCGCACGCTGTCCGGATCCGGGTGGCGTGCACAGTCGACCCGCCGGTGGCCGAGCCAGCGGATGGGCCGCAAGGCACCGGAGGCGGTCACCACCATGTCGCCCTTGACAAGGGCCTCGACGACGACCTCGCCCCGGTCCGTCAGGATGAGGGTGCCGGACGCGTAGCAAGGCGCCGGAGCGGGCTGGGTGACGTTGATGCTGACGGTGGTGAGCGCGGGGTGGAGGGATGCGCCGTTGGTTGCGGCGACGGTGGCGGTATCCGCCAGGGTGATGGTGTCGGTGGCGGTGCCGGAGGCGCGGGTGTCGGTGAAGCTCGCGGCGGCGAGGTCGGCGTTGATCTGGGCCGCGGTGCCGGTGGCGACGTAGGTGCCTGCGGCGGTCTGGG
>JBPBQX010000293.1:0-7671 GCA_050955025.1 Janthinobacterium lividum | reverse complement strand
TTGCGCGGTGCGGGCGACGACCGGCCGGCGCTGTATTTCGCGCGCCAGATCCTGGTGGACGAGCGGCTGCAGCGGCTCGGCCTGTCGTTCCGGCTGCGCAGGGCGCCGGACTTCCTCGCCTCGCTGACCCAGAACGTGGCGACAGGCTGCACGATGATGCTCAACCCGCTGGCCGCCGGGCTGGTGGCGCGGAGCCGGGCGCCGCTGGCGTCGCTGCACGACTGGTGGAGCTACCTGCTGGTCGCCGGCGCCGACGGGCGTCTGCTGGTCGACGACACGCCGGTGGTGCTCTACCGGCAGCACGCGTCGAATGCGGTGGGCGCCCCGCTTTCGCTCAGCCGGCGCGGGCTGGCGGCGCTGCGGCGCGGGCCGGACGTGTTCATGGGGGTGTTCCGCAGCCATCTCGCCACGCTGCTGGAGCAGCCCGAGTTGCTCAGCCCGCAGGCGCGGCGCCACGTCGAGGTGATCGCCGGCGCGATGCAGGGCGGGCCGGGGCGGCGGCTGCTGGTGCTGCGGCTCAAGGGGCTGCGGCGGCAGACCTGGCAGGAGACGCTGCTGTTCCGGGCCTGGTTCCTGATCGGCTGAGGCAGGAAGCAAGGTTGAGGCTCCGCCTCAAACTCCGCCAAAGGCTCGCCTTTGGAAACCACTCCTTGGGGCCGGAGGCCACGGACGGCACTTCTTTTCCTTCGAGGATGTTTCCAAAGGCGAGCCTTTGGCGGAGTCCAGAGGCAGAGCCTCTGGCCTTACTTCCTTCTCTCAGCCCTCCGGCACGTGCCGGTCCAGCAGCCAGTCCGGCAGCACGGCGACCGTGGGCCCGCGCGTCCACACCAGCGCGCAGACCACCGGGCGGGCATCCCAGATCAGGCGCAGCATCGCGCGGTAGGCGGCCATCTGGCGCAGGTAGGGTACCGGGGTGTCCGCGACGTCCGGCGGCGCGTCGTGGCCGGTCTTGAAGTCCGCGACCAGGATCTCGTTGTCCCGCACCAGCATGCGGTCGATGCGGCCGGTGACCACCAGGCTGCCGACGAGGCCGGTGAGCGGCTGCTCGGCGACGCTGCCCGGCCCGAACAGTGCGGCCAGGGCCGGCGTGCCGAGCACCGCGAGCGCCTCGCGCACCAGGGCCGCGGCCTCGGCCAGCGTGAGGTCCTGGGCGGCGCCGGAGACGTGGCGCAGGGCGGCGGCCTCGCGCGCGTCGGGCGGCAGGGCGGGCAGGTGCTGCAGCAGCGTGTGCATGAGCGTGCCGCGCCGGAAGCGGTCCCCGCCCGGCGCGGCCTCGCGCAGCGGCGAGGCGGCGCGCGGCACGGGGCCGAATGCCACGCCTTCCGGGCGGCTCGGCGCGAGCGGGCGCGGCAGAGACGGCTCGGGCGGCGGGTCGTGCGGCCGCCAGTATGGCGCGCTTCCCAGCCAGGCCGGCGGCGGGGCGTTGTCGGTGGCCTCGTCGCCGCGCGGCGCGGGCACGGCGGCGCGCTGCGGCGAGTCGTGGACCAGGGCCTCGCCGCCCCAGGCGGGGAAGGGCGCAGGCGCGGCGTGCAGCGTCTGCATGCCCTGCTCGACCAGGCGGTACCAGCACGCTGAGTCGACCTCGCGCCGCCCCTGCCAGCCGCACACCACGAGGCGGTCCTCGGCCCGGGTCAGGGCGACGTAGAGCAGGCGGTTGTACTCTGCGGTGCGGGCGGCTGCGCCGTCGTCGCGGACCTTCTGCAGCGCCGTGCAGCCGAACTCCCTGCGCGGCGCCCAGAGGGGGAGGGCGATGCCCTCGAGAGGGTCGTGCGTCCAGGCGAGGGCGCCGTCGTCGGGCGGCATCGAGGTCGTGTCGGGCAGGATTACCAGCGGCGCCTGCAGGCCTTTCGCCCCGTGCACGGTCATGATGCGCACGGCGTCGCCGGCCTCCTCGGCCTGGCGCTTCACCTCGGCGCCGGACTGGCGCAGCCAGTGGAGGAAGCCCTGCAGCGAGGGGGGGTGCGCGCGCCCGTAGGCCAGCGCGGCGCCGAGCAGCTCGTCCACCGGCTCGGCGGCTTCCGGGCCGAGGCGGGCGAACAGGCGGGCGCGTCCGCCGAGCGGCCCGAGCGCCTCGGCCAGCAGGGCGTGGGGGCCGGCGAAGTCCGCGCGCGCGGCCAGCGTCGACAGGAACGCCCAGGCGGCGGCCCAGTCGTCCTGCTCGGCGGCGCGCTCGCGCAGGGCGCGCCACAGCGAGCCGCGCCGCTCGGCCGCGAGGCGCATCAGGCTGTCGTCGGACACGCCGCCGAGCGGGGAGGTGAGCACGCAGGCCAGCGTCAGGTCGTCCTCGGGCAGCAGCAGCGCGTCGCCCAGCGCCATCAGGTCCTGCACCGCGGGCTGGTCGGTCAGCACCAGGCGGTCGAGGCCGGCCACCGCCACGCTGCGGGTCTTGAGGGCGCGCACCAGGGCGCGGGCGAAATCGTTGCGGCGTCGCACCAGGACCAGCACGTCGCCCGCGTGGAGGCGACGGCCCTTGCTTTCCAGCCGGGCGGTGGCGATCTGGCCGGCGATCCAGGCGGCCAGCTCGTTGGCCAGGAGCTGGGGCGCAGAGACCAGCCCGGCGTTGCGCGATGGCGCGGGCCAGGGCTCGGCCACCGCGTCGTCCGGCACCGGGGCGAGCGGCCACAGCTCCACGCGGCCGGCCTCGCCCAGGCGGTGCGCCACGTGCGGCTGCTCGCGGGTCGAGGTGACGCCCGGGGTCGTGGCGGTGTCGGCGAACACCGCGTCCACCAGCGCCAGCACCGGCACCGTGGAGCGGAACGACACGTCGAGCGTGGTGTCGCGCCACTCGCGCGCGCCGGCGCGGACGCGGTCGCGGAACAGCCCGCGCCAGTGGTCGAACTGCTCGGGGTCGGCGCCCTGGAACGAGTAGATCGACTGCTTGCTGTCGCCCACGGCGAACACGGTGCGCGCCGCGGGTCCCGCCTCGGGTCCGGCCGCGCCGTCCGCGTGCAGGCGGCGGGGGGCGTCGCGCTCCGTGCCTTCGCCCGCGAAGAAGTCGGTGGTGAGCGAGCCGGCGATTCGCCACTGCGCGGGCGAGGTGTCCTGCACCTCGTCGAGCAGCAGGTGGTCGAGGCCGCCGTCGAGCTTGTAGAGCACCCAGGCGGCGCCGGGGTTCATCAGCAGGCTCGAGGTGCGC
This sequence comes from Janthinobacterium lividum, assembly GCA_050955025.1. Lineage (GTDB taxonomy): Bacteria > Pseudomonadota > Alphaproteobacteria > Acetobacterales > Acetobacteraceae > CAXSEF01. The sequence continues at coordinate 4,535 of JBPBQX010000293.1, read as the reverse complement.
CCGATCAGGTCGTCGTAGTCCAGCTTCGCGCCGGTGGCCTTGCGCCCGGCGTAGTCGCGCAGCACCGGGCCGGCCAGGGCGAGCAGCGCCGCGGTCGCCTCGGCCAGGCGCAGCGCGCGCCGCGCGTCCTGCACCGAGGCGACCCGCTCGGCTTCCGCGAGGCAGGCGTCGAGCACCCAGGGCTTCGCCGTGGACAGCTTCTTGTTGGCGAACACGGTGGGGCCGCGCGGCCTGCCGGATGTGAGCAGCTCGACGAGCCATTCCTCCCAGTGCTCGGCGCGCAGCTCCTGCGGCAGGGACAGCCAGCCGAGCATGCGGGCCGCCTTGTCCTGCACGCCGGGCGAGCCTTCCGCGCGCGCCACCCGCAGCGCGTCGGCCACCGGCGACAGGTCGGCGCCGGCGGCCTCCGCGAGGATCGCCGCGTCGTCGGGCTGCGTCACGCCCACGGTCCGGCGCAGCGCCGCCAGCAGCGCCGGGGGCGGCAGGGCAAGCGCCTTCTCGAGGCGGTCGCGCTGGCCCTGCAGCGACGAGACCAGGCCGCCGAACCCGGACGCGCTGACGAGCCCGGCCAGCGTGTCGAGCGCCACCGGGTCGGGGCTCTGCAGCATGGCCTCGCGCGCCTCCTCAAGGCTCGCGCGGGCGTCGGCGTCCTCCACCACCCGGAAGTGCGGCGACAGCCCGGCCTCCAGCGGGAAGCGGCGCAGCAGCGACTGGCAGAACGCGTGGATCGTGCCGATCCGCATGCCCCCCGGCAGGTCCAGCACCCGCGCGAACAGCGAGCGCGCGGCGGCCCGGGTCACGGCCGTCCGCGGCACGGACAATTCGGCGAGCTTCCTGTCGAGCGCGGCGTCGTTGATCGTGACCCATTCGCCCAGCCGTTTCTGCAGGCGGATCGACATTTCCGCCGCCGCGGCCTTGGTGAAGGTCAGGCACTGGATACGCGACGGGTCGGCGCCGGCCTGTACCGCCGGGCCGCCGGGCGTCTCGACCTCGCGCGGCAGCATCAGGCGCAGCAGGCGGTCGATCAGGAGCTTGGTCTTGCCGGTGCCGGCGTTGGCAGACACGAAGGCGGAGACGGCGGGGTTGGAGGCCTCGGCCTGCTCGGCGTTGGCGCGCGCGCTCGGGTCCAGGGTGACGAGCGTGCTCATGGCGTGGGGCAAGGAAGGCCAGAGGCTCTGCCTCTGGACTCCGCCAAGGACAAGTCCTTGGAACCTTCGACTTCAGGCCGGTGCCCGCGCGGGAGGCGTCCGGGCGTGTCATAGGGAGGCGGGTTCGTAGGCCTTGAGTCGTGGTTTCCAAAGGCTTCGCCTTTGGCGGGATCAAAGGGCAGAGCCCTTTGCCTTCCTTGTCTCGCCGCCGCGTTCACCCCGCGTCGTCCAGGAGTGCCCACTCGCCGACGCGGGCGAGCTGCGCGTAGTCGGAGAAGCGCGGCGCCTCGCCGGGGTGCGGCTGCGACAGGTAGGCGCGGTCCGGGTCGTCGTATTCGGCGATGCGGCGGCACAGGCTGTTCCAGGCCACCTCGGCGGCGTCCTGCATCTTCGCCACGTCGCTGCGGAACGGGTCGCTGACCTCGCCGGGGACGAAGCCGCCGGACAGGTGCCAGTACGCCAGCTCCATCACGTGGCCGGCCAGTTCCGGGCCGAAGGCGCCGCGCAGCGCCATGGCGGCCTGCAGGGTGAGCTGCGGCGCCCAGCCTTCCGCGACGTCGTTGCCGGTGGGGGGCGCGCCGGTCTTGTAGTCCAGGATCGACAGGGCGTCGCCGCGGCGCTCGATGCGGTCGGCGCGGCCGCGCAGCTCGAACGGGCCGGCGGGGGCGGGGATGCTGATGGTGCCGGAGATCTCCGGGCGGACGGCGGTGGCGGGGGCATCGGCGCGGCGGCGGACCTCCTCGTCGGCGGCCCAGTCGGCAATGCGGCGCAGGCGGGGGCGCCACCAGGCGGCCAGGGCAGGGCGCAGGCCCCGCTCGTCGAGCGCCTGGTCCACGGCGAGGCGCAGGCGGGCGGCGGCGTCGGCGGGCCAGGCGGTGCCGACGGAGTCGAGGAACTTTGCCAGGCCGCCGTGCACCACGCTGCCGTAGTCGGCGGCGTCGGCGGACTCCTCGAGCGGCGGCAGGGCGCGCAGGCGCAGGACGTGGCGGGCGTAGATCGCGTAGGGGTCGCGCAGCCAGGTCTCGATCTCCGTGACGCTGAGGCGGCGGGGGCGCAGGGCGACGGGGGGGCGCGGCGCGGGGGGCGACACGGGGCGGGCGCCGTCCTTCGGGCGGTCGAGGGCGCGCGCCCACTCCGTCGCGGGGTGGGCCGGCAGCCTCTGCCCGGAGCCGGCGAGCAGGGCGTCGAGGCGGGCGAGCCAGCGCGAGGGGACAGCGGGGGCGCCGTCGCGCCGGCGTGGGCAGGACAGCACGACGGTGGGGGCGGCGCAGCAGGCGGCGGCGAAGTCGTGCGCGGCCTGGCCGACGCGCTGCTCGGGCGAGGGCAGGCCGACGGCGGCGCGCATGCCGCGGCTCATCCAGGGGCCGGGGTCGGCGACGCCGGGCCAGACGTCCTCGGCGAGGCCGCCCAGGACCAACAGGTCCACGGTCTGCAGGCGGGACTCGAGCAGGCCCCAGATGAACAGGCGCGGGTGCTCGGTGCCGTCGCGGCCGCGCAGGGCACGGCGGGAGCGCACCACGAGGCCCTCCATGGAGGCGTCGAGCAGGCCGGGCAGGGTGTCGAGCGGCTGCGGCGGCAGGTCGGCGACGCCGGGGGCAAGGGCGTCGGCCAGCGCCGCGAGGTGGCCGGACAGGGCGGCGCCGTCCTCTGCGTGCCAGAGGCGGGCGGCGCCGTCCTCCTCGTCGGTGGCGGCCAGGGATTCGGCGGAGCGCACCAGGGCGTCGAGCGCGTCCGCGGGCTGTGCCAGGGGGTGGGCGGCGAGCGTCAGCAAGGGCGCGGCGCAGCGCTCCAGGCGGTCGACCAGGGCGCCGGCTTCGCTTAGGGCGGTGGCGCGGCGTCCGGGCGTCGCGGGCTGCGGCGCGCCGGGCTGCGGCAGGGCACGGGGCGAAGCGGCCTCGCGCAGGAGGTCGGCGCGGGCGCGGGCGTCGAGGGCCTGGCGCAGTCCTGCGAGGCCGGGGGCAGGGCGAGGGCCGCGCAGGCACGCCAGCTCCAGGGTGCGCGCGGCCTCGCGACAGTCGGCGGGGGACAGGCCGGCGGCGCAGAACGGGTGCTTGAGCAGCGACAGCAGCGGCACCGGGGCGAAGGACTCGGCCACCGCCTGGGCCAGCAGGCGCAGGAAGGTGGCGGGCGGGGTTTCGGCGAGGGGCTCGCCGGCGCTGTCGTCGACCACCACGCCGAAGCGGAGCAGCTCGGCCACGACGCGCGCGGCCAGCTCGCGGTCCGGGGTGACGAGGGCGGCGCGCTCGCCGGGCCGTTCCAGGGTTTCGCGCAGCACCAGCGCGATCGCGGCCGCCTCCTCCTGCTGGTCCGCGGTGACCAGGCGGTGCAGGCCGTCGAGGCCCGTCGCCGGCACGAGGGGGCCGGTCGCGTCTGCCGCGTGGTTGCGCGCCGCGTCCGTCGGGGTGGCGTCGCGCCATTGTGCAAGGCGGTCGGCGGGCAGAAGGGCGAGGCGGAGCAGGGCGCTGCGCGCGTCCGGGACCGGGTCGTGGTCGGGGATGTGCGCCGGCCCTTCCCAGCGGGCGACGTCGCCGGGGCCTGCGTCCATGGCGGCGAGGAGGCGCTGCATCCCGGCCTGGGGGTGGGACTCGGCGGGCGGGGCGGCGCCGGGCTCCGGCCACAGCGTGGGGTCGAAGCCGGGCAGCACCACCAGGCCGCGGGGCAGGCGCGCCACGCAGAGCAGCAGCCGCGCCACGGACGGGATGGCGCCGGTGGTGCCGGCGGCGATCACGTCGTGGTCGGGCGGGGTCCCGGCCCAGTCGGCCTCCTGGGCAAGCAGCAGGGCGACCTGGCGGGCGGTGGGGTCCATCTGGCCACGCTCGGCGAGCAGGGCGGGCCACAGGCGTGTCACGATGGAGAGGAACTCCAGCGTCACCTGCCAGTGCTCGGCGAAGCCCGCGTCCACGGCGGCGGGCAGGGCCTCGGCGAGGTCGACCTCGGAGCGGTGCGCCTCGTCGAGCAGGCGGGCCAGCTCGGCGGCGAGCGTCCAGGCGCGGTCGGCGGTGCGGGGAGCGCCGTGTTTCCCGTCCAGCGCCAGGATCAGGCGCGAGAGGATCGCGAGGCGGTGCATCGGCTCGATCGCGGGCGGCAGGTCGAGCGCGCCGGCCAGGGCGAACGGCGCCTCGTCGAGCGCGCCGAGCGCCATGATGCGCGGCAGGAGCAGGGCGCGGCCGCCGGACTGGCGCAGGAACGCCTCGGCGAGGGCGCGCACGGCGCGGCGGGTGGGCAGCAGGATCAGCGAGCGCGACAGGGCCAGCGGGTCGTCGCCGGCGCGCGACAGGCAGTGCTGCGCGAGGGTGTCGAGGAACGGCAGCGTCGCGGGGATCGACGCCAGGTTGGGCGCGAGGCGGGAGCCGGGCTCGCTCATGTGGTTTCGCTGGTCTCGGGGGC
>JBPBQX010000292.1:0-7767 GCA_050955025.1 Janthinobacterium lividum | reverse complement strand
CCTGGTCGACCTCGACGCCCATCATGCGCGCGGCCTCCGGGTCCTGGGCGGTTGCGCGCATGGCGCGGCCGAGGCGCGAGCGCTGCACGAACAGCCACAGCGCGCCCATCAGCACCAGCGAGACGACCCAGATCAGGATCTCGCGCAGGCGCAGCACGGCGCCGCCGATCGCGAAGTCCATGGGCGGCAGGGGGTTGGGGTAGTTCTTGGCGTCGGCGCCGACGAACAGCAGCACCAGGTTGAACAGGATGTAGGACACGCCGATCGTGGTGATCATCGCCGCCGGCCCCCGCACGCCGCGCAGCGGGCGCAGGCACACGCGCTCGACCAGCACGCCGAGCGCGCCGGCGCCGACCATGCTGGTGGCGAGCGTCGCGAGCAGCACGCCGGCGAGGGGCAGGCCGGTCATCAGCACGTCCTGGCCGGAGAGGCCGAACGCCTGCAGCGTCCACAGGCCGATGAAGGAGCCGATCATGAAGACGTTGAAGTGCGCGAAGTTGATCAGCTCGAGGATGCCGTAGACGAGGGTGAAGCCCAGCGCGAGCAGGGCGTACATCGCGCCCAGGCTCAGGCCGTTGATCACCTGCTGCAGCAGCAGGTCGCCGGCGGTCATGAAGGAAGCAAGGCCAGAGGCGCTGCCTCTGGACTCCGCCAAAGGCTCGCCTTTGGAATCCTTAACTTAAGCAATGGGATCAAAGGGCCTCCCGGCCCTTTGCGGGTCCGGGCAGAGCCCGGCCTTGCCTGCTCGCCGGTCAATTCGCGGGCGCCGTGCCCACGTACTTGAACTGCGACGCCACGTCGTCGAGCGGCGCCGCGGTGTCCTTGCGGACCTGGAACACGCTGACGACCTTGGAGTTGACGTCGCCGTTGGCGTCGAACGCGACCGGGCCCTGCAGCGTGTCGGTGGAGGAGGCGGCGATGGCGGCGCGCACGGACTCGCGGGTGACGTCCTGCTTGGCCGCGACGAGGCCCTTGATGGCGGCCAGGATCACCTGCGTGCCGTCGTAGCCGGTGATGGAGTAGTCGCCGGCGGAGACGCCGTACTTGTCCTTGAACGTCTTCGTCCAGGTGGCGAGGCGCGTGTCCTCCAGCATGTGGGGGGCGGCGATTGTGACGTACCAGCCCTGCGCCGCGGGGAAGCCGGCGCCGGTGAGCACGGCGCCGTCGAGCAGGCCGTCGCCGCCGCCCTTCATGGCGGCGGGGATGATGTCGTAGGACTGCTTGATGACCTTCACGCCGGCCTCGGACACGCCGCCGTAGTAGAGGCTGTCGGCGCCGAGCGACTTGATCTTGGTCAGCACGGAGCTGTAGTCGGCGGCCTTGGGGTCGAGGCGGTCGCGGCCGAGCACCTCGATGCCCTTGGCCTTGGCCTGGGCGGCGAAGCGGTCGGCGAGGCCCACGCCGAACGCGCCGCTGTCGTCGAGGATGTAGATCTTCTTCGCGTGCAGGGTGTCGGCGAAGAAGTTGGCCATGTTCGGACCCTGGTAGGCGTCCGTGGTCACGGTGCGGAAGAAGGTGACCTTGCCGGAGGGGCGGTACTGGCCGGCGAACTTCGGGTCGGTGAGGTCGGGGTTGGTGGCCTCGGGCGTGATCATCGCAAGGTTGCCCATGCTCAGGATCGGGGCCATCGCCTTGGCGGCGCCGCTCATCTGCGGGCCGATGGCGGCGATCACGTCGTGGTCGGAGACCATCTTGCGGGCGTTGGTGGCGGCCTGGGCGGGGTCGTACTGGCCGGCGGTGGCGGTGGCGTCGTCGAGCAGCACCGGCTCGATGGTGACGCCGGGGATCAGGTGGCGGGCGTTGGCCTCGTCGATGGCGAGCAGCACGCCGTCCTTGACCTTGTTGCCGCTGTCGGCGTCGGCGCCGGTCAGCGACAGGTCCACGCCAAGGCGGATCACCCGGTCCGCGGCGCGGGCCGGCAGCGCGCCGAGCAGGGCGGCGCCCAGGGCCGCGGCGGCGAGCGGCGCGGCGGCGGGGCATAGGGCAGTGCGGCGGCGAGCGGTCATGCGGCTGTGGTTCCCCGTGGTCAGGAAGGCGGCTCTGTGCGGCGGGAGAGTATGGACGGGGCGCGACGCCGGTCCACAGGAATGTGATCGGCACCGCGGCCTGCCGGACGGGCTCCGCCACCGCTTCGGGCAGGGCGTGGGAACACTGCGCGATCGGGCGGCAGAGCGGGGCTGCGCGACGCACGTGCCCCGGCGGCCGGGCCTGCCCGTCGTTTCGTGTGGCGTTCGATGCGGTGCCGTGTTGTTGTCGCCGGGCGAGGAGCGGTGCGTTCCTCGGGCATCGGGGCCGGCGCGCGCCCCGCAGCACCCGGTTAAATCGTCAGGAGGCTCGTGATGCCCAGGCGCGACATCGTCGTGATCGGCGCCTCGATCGGCGGGGTGGAGGCGGTGAGCGCGCTGGTCGGCCGCCTGCCGCCGGGGTTCGGGGCGGCGGTGTTCGTCAGCCTCAGCCTGGAGGGCGACCCGGTGCGCGACCTGCCCGACATCCTCGGCCGCGCCGGCCCGCTGCGCGCGGTGTACGCCGGCGACGGCGAGGAGGTCGTGCCCGGGCAGGTCCACGTGGTGCCGCCGGGCGGGCGCATGCTGCGCGAGGGCGACAGGGTGACGCTGCCGGTCTCGGACGAAGGACGGGGCGGGCGGCAGGTGGACCTGCTGTTCGAGTCCGCGGCGCTGGCCTACGGCGAGCGGGTGGTCGGCGTGGTGCTCACCGGGTGGGACGGCGACGGCGCCGCAGGGCTGGCGGCGATCGGGCGGGCAGGCGGCGCCAGGATCGTCCAGGACCCCCGGGAAGCCGCGGCGCCGAGCATGCCGCTGTCCGCCCTGTCCACCACGGGGGCGGAGGTCCTGCCGCTCCACGCCATCGCGGCGCGGCTCGTGGCGCTCGGCGGCGGCGAGGGGTGAGGCGGCCTCAGGCCTCGCCGGCCCGGGCCGGGGCGAAGGCGGTGACGGCGCCGGCGACCGAGACGCGCACGGTCTCGCCCACCGACGGCACGCCGTGCCCGCTCACACGCGCGGTCACGGCTACGCCGCCGTCCAGCCGCAGCGCCACGCTGGCGTCGTGCCCGTAGAAGGTGACCTCGCGCACCACCGCCGCCACGCCGCCCGCGCCGTCCAGCCGCAGCTGCTCCGGGCGCAGCAGCACGTCCACCTCGCCCTGCGGCGCGGCCTGCGCGCCCACCGGCTGCGCGAGGGCGAGGCGGCCCAGGCAGCACGACACCGCGCCGCCCTCCGCCCGGCCGGGCAGCAGCACCGCCTCGCCGACGAAGCGCGCCAGCTCGGCGTCCACGGGGCGGCGATACAGCGTCTCGGGCGCGGCCATCTGCACCAGGCGGCCGCGCCGCAGCACCGCGACCTGCTCGCCCATCGACAGCGCCTCGGACTGGTCGTGCGTGACGAGAAGCGCAGTGGCGCCGGCCTGCGACAGCGCCGCGGCCACGGCGCGCCGGGTCTCGGTGCGCAGCGCCGCGTCCAGCGCGGAGAACGGCTCGTCGAGCAGCACCAGCCGCGGCTTCGGCGCCAGGGCACGCGCCAGCGCCACGCGCTGCTGCTCGCCGCCGGACAGCTGGTGCGGGCCGCGCGCGGCGTAGGACGCGGGCAGGCCCACCAGCTCCAGCAGCCCCGCCGCCCGCGCCGCGTCGCGACGCTCGCGCCGGGGCAGGCCGAACAGCACGTTGTCCTGCACGCTCAGGTGGGGGAACAGCGCGCCTTCCTGGGCCACGTAGCCGATGCGGCGGCGCTCCGGGGCGACGTGCAGGCCGGCGTCGCACACCGGCTCGCCGGCGACCGCGATGCGGCCGGAGTCGGCGCGCTCGAAGCCGGCCAGCAGGCGCAGGAGCGTGGTCTTGCCGCTGCCGGAGGCGCCGAGGATCGCCACCAGGCTGCCGGAGCGCACGGACAGGTCGATGCCGGACAGCACGGGGGACGCGCCGAAGGACTTGCACAGGGCCTGGATCTGGACGTCGGACATCGCTCAGGAAGCCAGCAAGGCCAGAGGCTCTGCCTCTGGACTCCGCCAAAGGCTCGCCTTTGGAATCCTTGACTTAAGTAAGGGGATCAAAGGGTCCTCGGACCCTTTGCGGGTTTGGGCAGAGCCCATGCTTGCTTTCTTCACGCCCCTCCGCCCCCCGCCAGCGCCGTCGCGCCGAAGCGCCGCGCCAGCACCCAGGTGGAGACGAGCGAGACGCCCGCCATCAGCGCCGCGTAGGGCGCCGCGGCCGCGAACGCGAGGGTGGAGGTGTTGGCCCACACCCGGGTCGCCAGCGTCTCCGTGCCGATGGGCGAGAGCAGCAGGGTCGCGGTCAGCTCGGTCATCACCGAGACGAAGACCAGGGCGGCGGCGGCGCCCAGGCCGGGCCCGGCGACCGGGAGCATCACGCGCCAGGCGGTCGCGGCCCAGCCGAGGCCGAGCGAGCGGCCGGCCTCCTCCAGGCCGCGCTGCGCCTGGGCGAGGGCGGCGCGCACGCTGACCAGGGCCAGCGGCAGGAACAGGATCGCGTATGAGACCACGAGGAGCGCCGACGTCTGGTAGAGCGGCTGGGCGGCCTGGATGGTGAGCGAGACCAGGGCGAGCGCCACGACGATGCCGGGCACGCCCTGCGCCAGCCAGGCGGCGCGCTCCAGGGCGGCGATCAGCGGGCCGTCGTAGCGCACGGTGAGCACGCCGAGCGGGATCGCCAGCGCCATGGTGAGTGCCGCGCCCGAGAGGCCGAGCGAGATCGAGGACAGCGCGGCGTCGAGCAGCAGCGGCCCGGACGCGGCCACGGTGGAGAAGGCGGCGGAGTTGTGCCGCGTCAGCCAGAACAGGATCGTGCACAGCGGCACGGCGATCGTCACCGCCGCCAGCGCCGCGAAGCCGGCCAGCACGGGGGCCGCGCGCCAGCCCAGGCGCGCGGGCGTGGCGCGGCGGCCGGTGAAGCGGGCGACGCGGGCGTAGCGGGCGCGGCCGCGGACGCGGGCCTCGACGGCGAGGCAGGCGACGCAGAGCGCGATCAGCACCACGGCGAGCAGCGCCGAGTCCGGGCCGTCCAGGCCGGTGCGGTACTCGGCGTAGAGCTCGGTGGTGAAGGTGCGGAAGCGCAGGAGCGTGAAGGCGCCGAACTCGACCAGCGTGTTCAGCGCGACCAGCAGCATGCCGCCGAGCAGCGCCGGGCGGAGCTGCGGCAGGACCACGCGGAAGAAGGAGCGCCAGGGGCCGTGGCCGAGCGAGCGCGCGGACTCCTCCAGCGCGGGGTCCATGCCGCGCAGGCTGGCGGCCACCGGCAGGGTGACGAACGGGGTGTAGGCGCAGGTCACCACCAGCAGCGCGCCGCCGAAGCCCTGCAGCGAGGGGGCGAGCGACAGCCAGGCGTAGGAGGTGATGAACGGCGGGATCGCCAGCGGCACCGCGGCGAGCACCGCCCAGGCGGCGCGGCCGGGCAGGCGGGTGCGCTCGATGCACCAGGCGCAGGCGGTGCCGATCAGCCCGGCGCAGGCGGTGGTGGCGAGCACCAGGCCCAGCGTGTTGAGCAGCAGCTCGCCCACCATCGGGCGCAGCAGCATGTCGCGCGCGTCGGCCGGGTCGGCGCCGCACGCCTCCACGACGGTCCACACCAGCGGCAGCAGCACCAGCAGCGAGCCGCACGCGCCGGCCAGCAGAAGCGCCGCCGGCGGGCGCCGCCGCCCGGACAGCCGTGCCCGCGGCCAGCCGCGACGCGCCCCGGCGGGGGGCAGCAGAACCGCGTGCGCGGCCGCGACCGCCGGCAGCGAGGCGGGCGCCGGCAGCGCGGGCGCGGGCTTGCGGGCGAGGGCCGTCACGGGCGGGTCAGAGCAGCCCGGACTGGCGCAGCAGCTTCGCGGAGTCCTGGTCGTCGCCGAGCTGCTGCAGGGTCAGGGCCGGCGGCTGCAGCTGGTCCATCGGCCTCAGCGCCTCGTTCGGTGCCACGCCCGGCACCAGCGGGTACTCGAAGTCGATGTCGCTGCGGGCGAGCATCTCCTGCACCGGCCGGCTCACCATGAAGGCGAGGAAGCGCTGCGCCTCGTCCTGGTTGCGCGACGCCTTCAGCACGGCGGCGCCCGAGATGTTGAGCAGCCCGCCCACGTCGCCGCCGCCGAAGTGGTGGATCTCGGAGCGCGTCTTGTCGGCGCCCTGCTCCACGCGGGCACGGTAGTAGTAGTAGCTGTTGATCACCCCGGCGGCCACGGTGCCGCGCTCCACGGCGGAGACCACGCCCTCGTCGTCGTCGAACACCTGGGCGTTGGCCTTGAGCCCCTTGAGCCACGCCAGCGCCGCGTCGCGCCCCTTGAGCACGACCACGGCCTGCACCAGCGGCAGGAAGTCGGCGTCGGACGGCGCGACGGCGACGCGGCCCTTCCACTCCGGCCTGGCGAGGTCGAGCAGCGAGGCGGGCAGGTCGGCCTCCTTCAGCTTCGCCGGGTCGTACGCCAGCACGTTCTCGCGCGCCAGCACGCCGAGCCAGCGGCCGTCCGCGCTGCTGTGCTGCGCCGGCACCTGCGCCAGCGTCGCAGGCAGCACCGGGGCGAGCAGCGCCTTCTCGTCGAGCAGCGTCAGCTCGGGGGAGTTCTCCGTGAAGTAGATGTCGGCCGGCGAGCGCGCCCCCTCGCGCACGATCTGGCTCGCCAGCTCCGGCGCCTCGCCGAAGCGCGAGCGCACCGGGATGCCCGTCTCCTTCGTGAACGCCTGCGCCACCATGTCGACGAGCTGGTGGTGCTGGGCGGCATAGATCGTCAGCGGCGCGGGTGCCGCCAGCGCCGGCAGCGGCGCCAGGACGGCAAGGCCAAGGGCAAGGGCGGCGCGGCGGGACTGGGTCATGGCGGCTCCGTGCGCGAAGTTGATGCGACCGCGTCGCAATTGCGCTGGCCGCGGGTGCTATCACCAGGGCCGGGCGGGGTCAACGCGCGGGGTGGTCACGTCGTGCAGGGCGGGAAGGAAGCAAGGTTGAGGCTCCGCCTCAAACTCCGCCAAAGGCTCGCCTTTGGAATCCACGACTCAGGAAGATCAGCGGCCCGGGGGCTTGTCGGGGAGCCAGGCGTCGGTCCAGCCCCGCTCGCGGGTCGCGTCGATGCTGACCTCGGCGGCGCCGGGCGGCACGCGGTCGAGCACCGTCACCTTCGTGGCCTGGGCGATCGGGCGGCAGCCGGGCGGCAGGGGCTGCGGGCCGCCGCCGTCCTCCAGCGCCGCAGCCCGCGCCCGCAGGCCGTCGAGGCTCGCGCACAGCAAGGCGCCGCGGTCCAGGCGCGGCCACATCTCCGGCGGGATCTTCATGTCGGCCGCCTTCGCGTGGCCCGGCCGCCCGCCGCCTTGGCCCTGGCGGCCGTGGTGGCCGCGGCCGGGCGCCCCCGATGCGTCGGAAGTCTGCGCGAGGGCGGGCCCGCACGACAGCGCGGCAAGAGCCAGGGCGAGGCGGCACGGGAAGGTTCGCATGATGCGAGGGTAGCGGGCCCGGGGGAGGGCCGGGCGTCACGAAAGCTCTCCGAACGTGTCGCGCGGCCTCGTCCGGGTTTCCAAAGGCGAGCCTTTGGCGGAGTTTGAGGCAGAGCCTCAACCTTGCTTGGCTCAGGACGGCGGCTGCCAGACGTCCTTCGCGACGTCGACCTTGGTCGGGATCAGGTGCAGGGCCTGGAACTCGTCGGCGATGGCCTGCTGCTGGGCGACGATGTCGGGGGTGATCGGCACGACGCCGTAGCTCAGGCGGGCGAGGGCGATCTCGACCGAGGCGATGGGCAGGCCGACGCCGTGGGCGAGCAGGGGGGCGACCTCGGCGGG
>JBPBQX010000291.1:0-7822 GCA_050955025.1 Janthinobacterium lividum | reverse complement strand
GGGCAGGTCGTAGTCGATCTCGAGCATGCGGGGACGGCCCTTCGGTGCGTGGCGCGCGGGCGCCGGAAACTGGAACCCCGAGCCTAGCAAGCGCCGGACCGCGCCGGTAGGCACGGGCGCAGGGTCGCGCCTTGCCTCGCGCAGCGCCGCGTCGGATGGTGCGCGCATGGACGACACCGCGCTGCTCTCCCTCGCCGCCGACCTGGCCCGACGCGCCGCCTCGGTCGTTATGACCATCCGCGCCCGCGGCTTCGAGACCGAGACCAAGCCCGACGCCTCCCCCGTGACCGAGGCCGACCACGCCGCCGAGGCCGTGATCCTCGCCGGCCTGCGCGCGGCGACCCCCGACATCCCCGTCGTCGCCGAGGAGGAGATCGCCGCCGGCCACGACCCGCAGTACGGCGCCGAGTTCTGGCTCGTCGACCCGATCGACGGCACGCGCGAGTTCGCCGCCATGCGCGAGGACTTCACCGTCAACATCGGCCTGGTGCGCGACGGGCGCGTCGTGCTCGGCGTGGTCGGGCTGCCGGCGCACGGCGAGATGTTCGGCGGCATCGTCGGGCGCGGCGCCTGGAAGCGCAACGGCGCCGGCGAGCGGCCAATCCGCGTGCGCGCCGTGCCGCCCGCCGGCCTCGACGTGCTGGCCTCGCGCCACTACGCCGGCGACCCGCGGCTCGACGCGTTCCTCGCCGGGCGGCCGGTCGCCTCGGTGCGCAATGTCGGCTCGGCGGTGAAGTTCGTGCGCGTCGCCGAGGGGGTCGCGGACCTCTACCCGCGGCTCGGGCGCACCATGGAGTGGGACACGGCCGCGCCGCAGGCGGTGCTGGAGGCGGCGGGCGGGCACGTCCGGACCATGGACGGGGCGACGCTGCTCTACGGCAAGCCGGGGTGGGAGAACCCGCACTTCCTGTGCACCGGGGCCTGAAGCAGGCAAGCATGGGCTCTGCCCAAACCCGCCAGGGGCGAGCCGCCCCTGGACCGGCCTTGCTTAAATACTGGATTCCAAAGGCGAGCCTTTGGCGGAGTCCAGAGGCGGAGCCTCTGGCCTTGCTTCCTTGCTCCTGATCTCCGACCCCGCCGAGGCCGCCCGCCTGCTGCGCGCCGGCCGCCTGGTCGCGTTCCCGACCGAGACCGTCTACGGCCTCGGCGCCGACGCCACCGACGGGCGCGCCGTGGCCGCGATCTTCGACGCCAAGGGCCGGCCGCACTTCAACCCGCTGATCTGCCACTACCCCGACGCGGACGCCGCCTTCGCCCACGTCGAGGCGGGGCCCGTGGCGCGCCTGCTGGCCGAGGCGTTCTGGCCGGGCCCGTTGACGCTGGTGCTGCCGCGCCGCGCGGGCTGCCCGGTGGCGCTGCTGGCGGGCGCGGGGCTCGACACGCTGGCGGTGCGGGTGCCGGCGCACCCGCTGGCGCTGGCGCTGCTACGTGCGGCGGGCGGGCCGGTGGCGGCGCCGTCGGCGAACCGCTCGGGGCGGGTGAGCCCGACCACGGCGGCGCATGTGCAGCAGGAGCTGGAGGAGCGCATCGACGCGGTGCTGGACGGCGGGCCGTGCGCCGTGGGGCTGGAGAGCACGGTGCTGGACCTGTCCGGCGCGCGGCCGGTGCTGCTGCGGCCGGGCGGGGTCGCGGCGGAGGCGATCGAGGCGCTGTGCGGGCCGGTGGGGCGGCCGATCGGGGCGGCGCAGGCGCAGGCCGTGCGCACGCTGCGCTCGCCGGGGCTGATGGTGTCGCACTACGCGCCCACGCTGCCCGTGCGCCTGGACGCCGCCACGGCGGGCGCGGGCGAGGCGCTGCTGGCGTTCGGGCCGGTGCCGGGCGGCGAGCCCCCTGCCCTCGTGTTCCAGCTCAGCGCGGGGCGCGACCTGGCGGAGGCGGCGTCGCGGCTGTTCGCAGGGCTGCGCGCGCTGGACGACGAGGGCACGGCGCTCGGGCTGCGCGGCATCGCGGCGATGGCGGTGCCCGCGACCGGCCTGGGGCTCGCGATCCGCGACCGGCTAGAACGCGCCGCGGCGCCGCGCGGCTAGGAAGCAGTCAAGGCAAGCAAGGCCTTCTTTTTCTGAAGAAAAAGAAGCAAAAAGACTTTGCCCGAAAGATTTAAGTGCCGCCCGGCTGGCACGGGCCCCATGGGCAAAGTTCTTTGGTTCTTTCTTCCAAGAAAGAACTGCTTGCCTCCCTTTCCTGGCTTCGCCGTGCCTGCCAACCGCGGGCGCGGTGGCGCGTTCAGGCGTCATCGGCGGCGGGGCAGGCCCGCGCGCCGCGACCATCCTCTCGCAGAACGCCAGGAGCACCGGCATGACCTCGTCCAAGCATCCCAAGCACGCGCCCACCGGGCCCGACGACCTCGGCGCCGACACCCCGCGGCCGCCCGACGACCTGGAGCGCAACCCGGGCATCGGCGCGTCCAAGGGCGCCTTCGCCCGCACCGGCGCCGACCCGGAGACGGTGGAGGCCGACAACACCGTGGAGGGCGACGTCGTCAGCGACGGTGCCAAGGGCGGCGGCGTCGACCCCGACAAGCTGGGCCGCACCAACAAGTAGGCCGCGGGCCGGAGGCGCAGGCGTGTGCCCCCGGTCCTGCCCGCGGAGACTTCCGCCGTGCGCCGGCCTTGAAGGCCGCGCGCCGGCCTCCAGTTCCGGGCCATGCCACGACATCTCCCCTCCGCCCTCGCCGTCGCGCTCGCGCTGTTCGCCGCCACGGCCGGCGCGCGCGAGGCGACACCCTTCCTCGGTCCGGCGGGGCAGCCCGCCGGGCGCTTCCCGCTGCCGGTGCGCCCGGTCGCGCCGGTGGTGTCCGACCGCTGGCGCGACGAGGACTCGCGCGAGCGCGTCGGCGAGGCGGCGCACGTCATCGACTGGCTCGGCGTGCGCGACGG
Source organism: Janthinobacterium lividum (assembly GCA_050955025.1). Taxonomy (GTDB): domain Bacteria; phylum Pseudomonadota; class Alphaproteobacteria; order Acetobacterales; family Acetobacteraceae; genus CAXSEF01. The sequence goes on along the minus strand of JBPBQX010000291.1, from coordinate 4,946 downwards.
CATGGCCGTGGCCGACATCGGCGCGGGGTCCGGCTACTACACGGTGCGCCTGGCCGCGGCGGTCGGCCCTGGCGGGCGGGTGCTGGCCCAGGACGTGGTGCCGGAGTACGTGGCCACGCTGCGCGACCGGGTGGCGGCGGCGGGGCTGGCCAACGTCGCCGTGGGCCTGGGCGAGCCGGGCGACCCGCGCCTGCCGCCGCGTTCCGTGGATGCCGCGGTGATGGTCCACATGTACCACGAGATTGCCCGGCCCGCGGCGCTGCTGGCGAACCTGGCGCCGTCGCTGCGGCCGGGCGGGCGCCTCGGGATCGTGGACGTGGACGACGCCACCGAACGGCACGGCACGCCGCGCGCCCTGCTGGACTGCGAGCTGGCGGCGTCCGGCTACCGGCGCGTGGCGTTCCACTGGCTGCTGGTGCAGCCGCCGCGTTCCGAGTACCTCGCGGTGTTCGAGCTGCCGGCGACCGCCCCGGATCCCGCCACGGCCGCGCCCTGCCGGCCTTAGTGGGCGTCTGGGTGTAAAACCGGACGGCACGGCGCGTGCGTGCCCGCCCACCCCGCCTCCAGGAGATGCCCGATGCCCCGATCCGCCATGCTGCCCGTGCTCGCCGTCCTGCTCGTCCCCGCGATGGGCGGGCTCGCGCTCGCGCAGGCCACGCAGGCCGTCACGCGCCACCACAGCGACGGCACGTCCGTGTCCACGCGCGGCAAGGAGCCGGCCGGCCACACCGGCCCGATGACCGCGGCGCCGATCAGCCCGCTGTCGAACACCCCCTCGCCCAGCGCGGGCGGCGTGGGCATGGCCGGCACCACCGCCGGGTCCGGCACCTCCGGCGCCAGCGCCAGCGTCGGCAGCAGCGCGGGCGGCGCCGGCTCGATCGGGCTCGGTGGTCTGGGCGGGAGCGGCTTCGGCGGCGGCGTGGAGCAGAACACGCTGGGCGAGGGCGCCGGCGCGGGTGGCGGGCCCGCGGGCGGCGGCTCTGTCGGCGCGAACATGAACACGAAGTAGGCGACGGCGTGGGCGTCAGGCGGCGGGCGGCTCCTGCGCGAACGCCACGGTCAGCAGGTGCTCCCACGGCCCGCCGAGGTAGCGCCACAGCACCAGCGCCTCGCCCCGCGCCGCCCACGGCGCGAACCCGGCCTGCAGGAGCGCCAGCGTGTCGCGCGCGGTCTGCGCGTCCACCTTGTTCTGCACGGTGACGTGGGGCCGGTGCCCCTGCCGGTCCTGCGCGCCGAGCCACCCCGACCACCCCCGCGCCAGCTCGCCCCGCAGCGCGTCCAGCGCGGGCGAGCGCAGCTCGTAGGCGCAGCCCCGGCCCAGCGAGCGCACCCCCGTCACCTCCACCTCGGGCGCCGCCCGTCCGCGCAGCGACTCCAGGCGCGCGGCGATCGCCGCCTCCTCCGCGCCGGGCAGCGACTGGAACAGCGAGACGTGCGCGGGGATGTGGTTGCGCGCCGCCGGGAAGTGCTGCCGGCGTTCGCGCTCGAAGCGTCCCTGCGTGAGGTCGTCGAGCAGCAGCGTGAGGATCAGCGGTTCATCGGCCATGGCGGCACGATGCGCCGGACCCAGCCATGCTGGCGAGGCCCGCACCCTCGTCACGGAGTCCCGCGCCCATGCCCGACGACGACGGCGCCGGCCCGGACCCGCGCGCAGAGGCGGTGGCGCGCTGGCTGCACCTGACGCGCGTGGCGCTGCCGGCGATGGCGGCGGCGCAGCGCTGGCCGATCAGCCTGGACCACTGCTTCATGCGCGTGTGCCTCGACTGCGCGATCGGCGCGCCCTGGCACGAGCGCGTGCGCCGCCCCGCGATCCGCCACCTCGACGACGCGCAGCTCCGCGCCGCGATCGCCGTGGCCGAGCGCGTCGCCGCCGACCCCGCGAGCCTGCCCGCGCTGAACCGCGCGAGCCTGGCGATGCGCGGCAAGGCACGGGGCTGACCCGCGCACGTTCGACCCTCCCGCGTGCAACCTTTTGCCTGCGCGCGCATCCCTAGTATGGTGCGGCCGCCATGGCCGAACCCCGCACCCGCGACAGCGAAGACACCGGCCCCGCCGCGCCGCCGGCGCGGCGCAGGGCGGTCCTTCGCCGCCGCCGCCCCACCCGCCTCGACCGCTACGTGTTCCGCCAGCTCCTCGTCTCGCTCCTCGCCGCGACGACGGCGCTCGTCGCGCTGATCTGGCTGACGCAGTCGCTGCGCCTGGTGGAGCTGGTGGTCAACCGCGGCCTGTCGCTGCGGGTGTTCCTCCACCTCACCGGGCTGCTGATCCCGGGCTTCGTGTCGGTGATCCTGCCGATCACGACCTTCGTCGTCGTGCAGTTCGTCTACCAGCGCCTCGCCGGCGACCGCGAGCTGACGGTGATGCGCGCCGCCGGCCTGTCGCAGCTCGCGCTGTCGCGCCCCGCGCTCGGCCTGGCCGGGCTCACGGCCGTGGCCTGCCTGGTGCTCAACGTGTGGATCGTGCCCTCGAGCTACGCGGCGTTCCGCGAGTACCAGTTCGCGATCCGCAACCGCCTGGCCGCCTTCCTCCTGCAGGAGGGCGTATTCACCGCGATCAGCGACCAGCTCACCGTCTACGTCCGCTCGCGCGACCCCAACGGCACGCTGCGCGGCATCCTGGTCGAGGACGACCGGCAGAAGAACACCCGCGCCACCATCCTCGCCGAGAGCGGCCGCCTGGTCGACACCGGCGGCGGCGCGCCGCACGTCCAGCTGTTCCGCGGCTCGCGCGAGGAGATCGACAAGACCACCGGCCGCCTCGACGTGCTGACCTTCGCCGAGAACGCCATCGACCTGAGCGACCCGAAGAAGGCCACCGAGGTGCGCTACCGCGACACCACCGAGATGAGCATCGGCGAGCTGCTCCACCCCGATCCGCGCGAGATCACCAATCCCCGCGACCGCGGCAAGTTCCTGGTCGAGGCCAACCGCCGCCTGTCCTCGCCGCTCACCGCGCTGGGCTTCTCGCTCGTGGCGCTGTGCTCGGTGCTGACCGGCGGCTTCCAGCGCCACGGCAACGTGCTGCGCCCGCTGGTCGGCGTCGTCACCGTGGTCGGGCTGCTGGCGCTCGGGCTCGCGGTGGCGAGCATCGCCGCGCGCGAGCCGCTGCTCATGCCGCTGGTGTGGCTCGCGGCGGGCCTGCCGATCGTGGTGTGCCTCGGCGGCCTGCTGGTGCCCGGCCTGCGCTCGCGCCGCGCCATGGCCGAGATCGCGGCGCGCGCCCTGCTGCGCCCCGACGCCGGCGCTTCCGGCCGCGCGGCGGGCCGCGCATGAACCTCGCCGCCACCCTCTCGCTCTACGTCGGCCGGCAGTTCAGCGCCGCCGTGCTCGGCATGCTGGCCGCGCTGGCGGGGCTGGTGGCGCTGTTCGACTACATCGAGCTGCTGCGCCGCGCGGCCACCAAGCCCGACGCGAGCTTCGGCCTGGTCACCGAGATCGCTGTGCTGCGCCTGCCGTTCATCGCCATGCAGATCCTGCCGTTCGCCGTGCTGCTCGGCGGCATCCTGGCGTTCTGGCGCCTCACCCGCTCGTCGGAGCTGATCGTGGCGCGCGCCGCCGGCATCTCGGCGTGGCAGTTCCTCTCGGCGCCGCTGCTGTGCGCGCTGGGCTTCGGGCTGCTGGCGACGGCCGCGGTGAGCCCGCTGTCCTCGGCGATGCTCGGCCGCGCGGAGGAGCTGGACAACGTCTACCTCAAGTCGCTCGGCGGGCCGCTGTCGCTGGCCGGCGGGCAGCTCTGGCTGCGACAGTCCGACGACGGGCTGCGGCCGCAGGGCGTGGCGATCCTGCACGCCCGCGGCGTGGGCCTCAAGGACGGCCGGCTCGTCGGCGACGACGTGAGCGTGTTCCGCCTCGACGGCGACCGCCTGCTGTCGCGCATCGAGGCGCACCGCGCCACGCTCGACCCCGGCCACTGGCAGCTCGACGACGCGCGCACCATCGCCCCCGACCACCTGCCCGAGCCGGTCGGCAGCATGCCGCTGCCCACCGACCTCACCGTCGGCCGCGTGCAGGAGAGCTTCGCCTCGCCCGACACGCTGTCCGTCTGGGCGCTGCCCGGCTTCATCGGGCTGCTGGAGCGCTCCGGCTTCTCCGCGCTGCGCCACAGGCTGCACTTCCAGTCGCTGCTGGCGCTGCCGCTGCTGTCGGGCGTCATGGCGCTCGTCGCCGCCGGCTTCTCCATGCGCCCGACCCGGCGCGGCGGCGTGGCCCGCATGATCGGCTCGGGCGTCGCGGCCGGCTTCGCCCTGTTCACCATCTCGAAGGTGTCCGCCGAGTTCGGGCAGTCCGGCGCCCTGCCCGCAGTGCTCGCGGCCTGGGCGCCGGCCGCCGCCGGCCTGATGCTCGCCGTCGCCCTGCTGCTGCACCTGGAGGACGGCTGATGCGCCGCACCAAGCCGGAACCCGCAATCGCACATGCGTAAGCAAGCAAGGCCGGGCTCTGCCCGGACCCGCCAAAGGCCCGAGGCCTTTGGAAACCCTTCCCTTGAGCAAGTGGATTCCAAAGGCGAGCCTTTGGCAGAGTCCAGAGGCAGAGCCTCTGGCCTTGCCTTCCTCCTGCTGCTTGCCTGCCTGCTGCCTTCGGCCGCGCGCGCCCAGCTCTCCTCGTTCGCGCACGTCGCGACCAGCCAGACCGGCCCGCGCGACGCGCCCGTGACCTTCAACGCCGACAGCGTGTCCTACGACAGCAAGGGCGGGCTGGTGACGCTGGAAGGCCACGTGGAGGCCTGGCAGAACGACCAGGTGGTGCGCGCCGACCGCGTGACCTACGACCGCAACACCAACGTGCTGGCCGCGACCGGCCACGTGGTGCTGGCCGAGCCGGACGGGCAGGTGCTGTTCGCCGACTACGCCGAGCTGACGCAGGGCATGCGCCAGGGCGTGCTCACCGGCATGCGGGCGCTGCTCGCGCAGAACGGGCGCCTCGCGGCCAACGGGGCGCGTCGCACCG
>JBPBQX010000290.1:0-8007 GCA_050955025.1 Janthinobacterium lividum | reverse complement strand
GCGGGGGCGCTGGCGACGACGCCCTGGGCGGCGAGGGTGGCGGCGAGGGCCTCGGTGGTGGTGCGGGGGACGACGACGTCGCGGGCCTCGGCGAGCGGGCCGGGGGCGTCGTAGGCGCGCAGGGCGAGCCAGGCGCCCGCGGTTGCGGTCATGGCGACGAGCAGCAGGAGGAGGGCACGCAGGCGCATCAGGGTTCGGGCCCATGTCAGGATCCGCCCGGTTGTGGGCCACAGGGGCGGGGCTGTCCACGCGAACCCGGCTGGTCGGGGCGGCGGTGCCGGCCCGGGCTGCGGGCCCGCGGTGCGCCGGGCGCTCCAGGCGGCCCTGGCCGGTGCTGACCTGCGACGCGGTCACGTTCGGCCCGGACACGGTGATCCCGCGGTGCCGCCGCCCAGGTCGGGCGTGCTGCCGAACGTGCCCATGGTCGCGTTCCTTGCCGCGTTCCCGGCGTCCGGCGCGGTGAAGCCGCCCGCCGCGGGCGGTGTTGCCGGGGGTCGGCTTGAAGGTGCTGCCGTCGACCGGGGTTCCGCCGCCGCAGGTATCGCGCGGTGAGATTTCGACGCGCAATGCGGCAATAACTCGATCACCGGCGCGTGACTCCTCCACTCCCGCACGGTAAGCGGGTCGGAAGGGTCACAAGAAGGCGTCGGGGAGCGGGACATGACGACACACACCTGGAAGGCCTATGCCAACGGCTTCATCCTCGACCCGACGCTGTTCACCGATGGCCAGGCGTTCGTCGCCGGCGACACCCTGGTCGCGCATTCCGGTTCCCTGGGCGCGCAGGGCGCCAGCGGCCAGGTCGGTTCGCTGACATCGGGGACCTATGTCCTCGACATCAGCGCGGCCAACGCGAACCTGGGCCTGACGAACATCGACCTCGATGCGTCGTCGACGCTGCAGGTGAGCGGCGCCGGGCCGCTGACCTTCTCGGTGACAAGCCAGTTCGTCAACGACGGCGTCTTCGAGGTCGGCACGGCAAGCGCCAGCGGCACGGTTGCCGCCAACCTCTACAAAGGCAGCTCGAACGGCGCATTCACCAACAACGGCCAGCTCGTCGTCCGCAACGACAGCCGGCTGACGATCGATCCGAATCTGCTCACCGCTGATTTCCTGAACTCCGCCGGCGCCACCATCACCGTCCAGGACGGCTCCACCCTGGGGTGGGGCGGATACTCCGGCACCTTCAACGTCAACGACGACGCCTTCCGCAACGACGGTCTCATCCTCGTCTCTGCGACATCCGGGAAAGGCTCCGGCCTCACCGTGGGCGCGAATCTCAGCGGCACCGGCACGATTTCCGTGTCCGGCGTGCCGGGAGCGCCCGCCTCCTACAGCCAGGCCGACCTGCAGGGTGCCGCCAGCGGGACATTCGACGTCGCAAGCGGGCTGCTCAAGGTCGGGTACGGCCGTGCCGTCACCGGCGCGATCAACTTCTACGACAATGACGGCCTGCTCGACGTCAGGTCCGATCCCGTGACGGAGAGCAACGCATCCTTCCTGCCCCTGGGCGCCACGATCAGCGGCTTCCAGGCAGGCGACGCCATCGTGCTCGACGGCTATGCGGCCTTCGGGTCGTACAACTACGACCAATCATCGCATGCGCTGACGCTCTATGCCGCAGCGGGCGATCAGGGCGCGGTTGTGGCGCAGCTGACCCTGGCGGGAACCTACACCACCGGCGACTTCCAGGTGACGCAGCTGACCGTCAACCAGACGGTGGGCGGGCTCGGGGTGATCAGCCTCGGTGCGGTGCTGATCAGCACCACCAGCACCGGCAACGCAGAGACCGCGCCAGCGCTTCCGCCGACGCCGCCGGTGGCTGGCGGGGGCGGCCCCGGCACGCCGCCGCCGCCGGCCTCGACGAGCGTGATCAACAGCACCGCGGCCGGCGACGTGGTCACCGCGGGCGCGGGCAACGTCACCGTGTACGCGTCGGGCAGCTCGGCCACGGTGAACGGCGGCACGGGCAACCTCACCTTCGTCGCCGGCAACGGCAGCTACAGCGCGGGCGGCGGTGCCGGCGTCGACATCCTGTACGGCGGCGCGGGCGCCGACACCCTGACCGGGGGCGGCGGCGCCAACAGCATCATCGTCGCCGGCAGCGGCAACACCTCGCTGGTCGGCGGCGCGGGCAGCGCCTGCCTGATGTTCGGCGGCACGGCGGCCAGCACGTTCGCCGGCAGCACGGGCGGCGCCGACACCCTGATCGGCGGCGCTGGCGCCAACGTGTTCAGCACCAGCAACGGCGACATCGTGTTCGGCGGACCGACCGGCCCGGACGTCGTCAACGCGGGCGCGGGCAGCGCGCTGCTGGTGGAGGGCGCCGGTGCCACGCGGGTCAACGTGGGCGCCGGCAGCGTGACGGCGTTCGCGGGCAGCGGCGCGGACACCTACGCGATTACCAGGGGGGCCGGCGGCGGCGCCACCATCATCGGCTTCAAGGCGGGCGACCGGCTCGTGCTGGGCGGCGGCTTCGTCGCGGCGGACGCGTCGGCCGCGGTGCGCTCGGCGAGCACCGGGGCGTTCGGCACCGCGCTGCAGTTCGCCGACGGCACGCGGGTCACGCTGTTCGGCGCGAGCCTGGGCGCGTCGCAGATCGCCGTCGGCTAGGCGGCACGGACAGCCGGGTCGGAGGGGGCGAGAACGGGCTTCCCCTTCGCTGCCATTCCGCTGGCCAGAGCGGGCGGTCGGAACCTTCGGCAGCCGTACCCGGACCCGCGAATGGCCGTGAGGCCCTTCGGCCCCCTCGCCCGGACATTGGGTTTCCGGAAGCCGGCCTTTAGCGGAGTCCAGGGGCAGAGCCCGTGGCCTTGCTTCCTGGCGCAGGAGCGACCCTGCCTAAGGCACGCGGCGGAACAGGATGCTGGCGTTGGTGCCGCCGAAGCCGAAGCTGTTGGAGAGCGCCACGTCGATGCGGCGGTCCTGGGCGGCGTGGGCGACGCGGTCGATGACGCTGTCGCGCGAGGGGTGGTCGAGGTTCAGCGTGGGCGGGGCGACGTTGTCGCGGATGGCGAGCAGCGAGAAGATCGCCTCGATCGCGCCGGCCGCGCCGAGCAGGTGGCCGGTGGCGGACTTGGTGGACGACATGGCGAGGTGGCGGGCGTGGTCGCCGAAGAAGGTCTCGACGGCCTCCAGCTCCAGGTCGTCGCCGGCGGGCGTGGAGGTGCCATGGGCGTTGATGTAGCCGACCTCGGCGGGGGCGGTGTTGCCGTTGCGGAAGGCGGCGCGCATGGCGCGGAAGGCGCCGTCGTGGCCGGGCGAGGGCGTGGTGATGTGGTGCGCGTCGCCGGACAGGCCGTAGCCGGAGACCTCGCCGTACATCTTGGCGCCGCGGCGGCGGGCGTGCTCGTAGTCCTCGAGGACGACGACGCCGGCGCCCTCGCCCATGACGAAGCCGTCGCGGTCGCGGTCCCAGGGGCGCGAGGCGCGCTCGGGGGTGTCGTTGAAGCCGGTGGACAGCGCGCGGGCGGCGCAGAAGCCGCCGATGCCGAGGCCGCAGACCGCCGCCTCCGCGCCGCCGGCGACCATGACGTCGGCGTCGCCGAGCATGATGAGGCGGGCGGCGTCGCCGATGGCGTGGACGCCGGTGGCGCAGGCGGTGACGGCGGAGTGGTTGGGGCCCTTGAAGCCGTAGCGGATGGAGAGCCAGCCGGACGCCAGGTTGATCAGGGCGGAGGGGATGAAGAACGGCGACAGGCGGCGGATCTTGCCCTCGCCGACCTGGAGCGAGGCCTCGTAGATGGTCTGCAGGCCGCCGATGCCGGAGCCGATCATCACGCCGGTGTTCTCGCGCCCCTCGCGGTCGTCCTCGGGGGGCGTCCAGCCGGAGTCCTCGACCGCCTCGACCGCCGCCACCAGGGCGAGCTGGATGAAGCGGTCCATCTTCTTCTGGTCCTTGCCCGGGATCCACTCGGCGAGCGAGAGCCCGCCGGTCTCGCGGGTGCCGGCAGGGACCTCGCCGGCGATGGTGGCGGGCAGGTCGGAGGGATCGAAGGCGCGGATCGCGGAGATGCCGGAGTGGCCCGCGAGCAGGCGGCGCCAGTTGTGCTCGACGCCGAGGCCGAGCGGGCTGGCGATGCCCATTCCGGTGACGACGACCCTTCGGCCGCCGCCGTGCATTCCCGCGTAGGCCATGCGAGCCTCAGGCCGCCTTCTGCTTCTCGATGTAGTCGATCGCGTCCTTGACGGTGCTGATCTTCTCGGCCGCGTCCTCGGGGATCTCGACGCTGAATGCCTCCTCGAAGGCCATCACCAGCTCGACGGTGTCGAGGCTGTCGGCGCCCAGGTCGTCGATGAAGGACGCCTCGGGGGTGACCTTGCTTTCCTCGACGCCGAGGTGCTCGACCACGATCTTCTTAACCTTGTCCGCAATCTCGCTCATGTCGCTCTCGGTCCTTGTCTGCCGTGGGGGAGTTCGTCCTCAAGCTCCGCCGGGCAGACCGGATCGGAGTGTCGCGCGTCGCTGACGAGGCAACGGCGCGATTAGCATGGAGGCCTCGCCCCGCCAAGGTGATGCGGGGGGTCCCCCGCCGCACCTGTGGCACAATGGTGACGAGGCCCGCGCGCACGTTGCCGGGAGGCGCGCCCCGCCGGCCCTTGCGCGCGCTCGCAGGCGATCAGGGCATGGCCATGCCGCCGTTGACGTGCAGCACCGCGCCCGTGGTCCACGCCGCCTCGTCCGAGGCCAGGTACGCCACCGCGGCGGCGATGTCGGCGCCCTGGCCCATGCGGCCCGCGGGGATCGCGGCCAGCAGGCGCTCGCGCTGCGTGTCGCTCAGCGCCGCGGTCATCGGCGTGTCCACGAAGCCCGGCGCCACGACGTTGACCGTGATGCCGCGCGAGGCGACCTCCTGGGCGAGGGACTTGCTCATGCCGATCAGGCCGGCCTTGGCGGCGGCGTAGTTGCTCTGCCCCGCGTTGCCCGTCGTGCCCACGATGCTGCCGATCGAGACGATGCGCCCGGCGCGGCGGCGCACCATGCCGCGCAGGCAGGCGCGCGCCAGGCGGAACGGCGCGGCCAGGTCGACGGCCATCACGCGCTCCCAATCCTCGTCGCGCAGGCGCAGCGCCAGCATGTCGCGCGTCAGCCCCGCGTTGTTGACCAGGATGTGCAGCGGGCCTGCGGCGGCCTCGGCGGCGGCGACGAGCGCGTCGGCGGCGGCAGGGTCGGACAGGTCGGCGGGGCAGGCGTGGGCGCGCTCGCCGAGCGTCTCGGCCAGGGCGTCCAGGGCGTCGCGGCGGGTGCCGGACAGCACGACCGTGGCGCCCTGCGCGTGCAGGGCGGTGGCGATCGCGGCGCCGATGCCGCCCGAGGCGCCGGTGACCAGCGCGGCCTTGTCGTCGAGACGGAACATCGGGGGCCTCTGTGTCCTGGGGAGAAGAAAGGTTGAGGCTCCGCCTCAAACTCCGCCAAAGGCTGCGCCCTTGGAACGCGTCACTTAAGTAGCGCCAGTCCAGGGCGGCTCGCCCTGGCGGGTTTGGGCAGAGCCCATGCTTGCCTCAGAGGGCCTTGAGCAGGGCCTCGATCTCGGCCGGGGTGCCGGCGTTCAGCGCGCGGCACTCGGGGGCGACGCGGCGCGTCAGGCCGGAGAGGACCTTGCCGGCGCCGAGCTCGACGAAGCTGTCGGCGCCCATGGCCTGCGCGGCGAGCAGGGACTCGCGCCAGCGCACGGTGCCGGTGACCTGGAGCACCAGATTGTCGCGGATCGTCTCGGGGCGGGTGGTGCGCGTCGCGGTCACGTTGCCGATCAGGGGGACCGTGGGGGTCGCGATCGCGGCCTCGGCCAGGGCGTCGCGCATGGCGTCGGCGGCGGGCGACATCAGCGAGCAGTGGAAGGGCGCGGAGACGGGCAGGAGCATGGCGCGCTTGAGGCCGCGCTCGCGGGCGACGGCCAGGGCGCGCTCGACGGCGGCGAGGTGGCCGGAGATGACGACCTGGCCGCCGCCGTTGTCGTTGGCGACCTCGACCACGTCGGAGCCGGTGGCGCGGCCGTCGACGGGAGGGCGGATGGCGGCTGCGGCGCAGATCTCGCGGGCGACGTCCATCTCGACGCCGAGGAGGGCGGCCATGGCGCCGGCGCCGGGGGGGACGGCGGCCTGCATCGCGCGGCCGCGGCGGCGGAGAAGGGCGGCGGTCGCGGCCACGGAGAGGGAGCCGGCGGCGGCCAGGGCGCTGTACTCGCCCAGCGAGTGGCCGGCGACCATGGCGGCGCGCTCGCGCAGGGTGAAGCCGCCCTCGCGCTCAAGGGTTCGGAGCACGGCGAGGGAGACGGCCATCAGCGCGGGCTGGGCGTTCTCGGTGAGGGTGAGGGTCTCGGTGGGGCCCTCGAACATCAGCTTGGCGAGCTTCTGGCCGAGGATGTCGTCGACCTCCTCGAACACCTCGCGGGCGGACGCGAAGGCGGCGGCCAGGTCGCGGCCCATGCCGACGCTCTGGCTGCCCTGGCCGGGGAAGATGAAGGCGTGGATGGGCATTGGGCTGGGGATCCATCCGCACGGATTGCGGCGGCGGTATGGCGGCCAAGAGGCGGCGATGTCAAACGCAACGAGACGACAGGGGCCCGGGAGACGGTTCTTGTGACGAAACGGACCGCGCGGGCCTGCGCCTGGCGGGGTGGCGGCGTACGGGCCGTGGCGAGGGGGACGCGGGGCGGGGGACTAGAGGGTGACGGTGCCGTCGATGAGGGTGGCGACGGCGCCGCCGACCCAGGTGTCGCCGTCGTGCTGGCGGACGTGGATGCGGCCGCTGCGGCCGAGCGCGGTGCCCTGGCGGGCGACGTAGGACGCGGGGAGGTGGCCCTCGGCGATCAGCCACTGCGCCAAGGCGGCGTTCAGGCTGCCGGTCACGGGGTCCTCGGGCACGCTGCTGCCCACCAGGAAGGCGCGGACCTCCAGGCGGGGGGCGTCGGGGTCGCCGTCGTCGCAGGGGGCGGCGAGGCCGAGGAACAGGCCGGCGAGGGTGGCGTCGGGCCGGAGCGCCAGCAGTTCGGCGCGGGTGCGGAGGAGGACGCCGATCCAGGGGGGGCCGTTGTCGATCCACTGCGAGGCGACGATCGCGTCGGGGGGGAGGGCGAGGCCGGCGGCGATCCTGGCGAGGAGGTCGGGGGCGAGGGGGCCGGTGCGGCGCAGCGGGGGGGCCGCGAAGGCCAGGCGGCCGTGTTCCTGGCGGACGCGGACCAGGCCGATGCCGCATTCCTGGACGATCGTGCCGGCGGTGCCGGGCGTGCCGCCGCCGGCGAGCCAGGCGTGGCAGGAGCCGAGCGTGGGGTGGCCGGCGAAGGGGAGCTCGGTTTCGGGGGTGAAGATGCGGACGCGGTAGTCGGCGTCGGGGTGCGTGGGGGCGAGGAGGAAGGTGGTTTCGCTCAGGTTGGTCCAGCGGGCGAAGGCGGCCAGCGCGGCGTCGGGGAGGGCGTCTGCGCCGGAGACGACGGCCAGCGGGTTGCCGCCGAGGGGGGCGGGGGAGAACACGTCGATCTGGCGGAAGGGGAGGGTCGGCATGGGGGGGCGGGTTCTCCGGGGTGGGAAGCAAGGTTGAGGCTCTGCCTCAAACTCCGCCAAGGGCTGGGCCCTTGGATGGCCTTCTCTTAAGTAAATGGGATCAAAGGGTCCTCGGACCCTTTGCGGGTTTGGGCAGAGCCCATGCTTGCTTGCCTGGCCTGGCTGCGGTGTTGCAATTCCGGGTCGCGCGTGCTTGTTCCGCCGCTTCCCTGCTGAGGCGTTGGCGCGCCCCGGCTATGCCCGGCTTCTCGGGCTGAATTAACCCATAGGGGCGGAAATGCCACTTTATGAATGCGTGCTCATCGCACGCAACGACGTCACGCAGGCGCAGGTCGAGACCGTGGCCGACACCATCGCGGAGCAGCTCGGCGCCGACGGCGGCACGGTCGACAAGCGCGAGTACTGGGGGCTGCGGTCCCTGTCGTACCGCATCAAGAAGAACCGGAAGGGCCACTACATGCTCCTCGGGCTGAACGCGAAGCCCGCGTCGGTCAACGAGATGGAGCG
>JBPBQX010000289.1:0-8887 GCA_050955025.1 Janthinobacterium lividum | reverse complement strand
TCTCCGCCGACAGCGAGTCGAGCTGCTTCTCCCCGCCCCAGTCGAGCACGCGGATCGTCACGGCGTCGCCGCCCATGGCCTCGACCACGCTGCGGTAGGTCTCGAACTGGTCCTGCTCGTCCGGCACAGTGTCGCGGTTCATGAACAGGAACTCGGAGCGCAGCAGGCCGATGCCGGTGGCGCCGGACTGCGCGATCAGCGCCAGCTCGGCGGGGATCTCGAAGTTGGCGTGCAGGTCGACCTCGGCCGCGTCCGTGGTGCGCGCCGGCAGGCGGCGCAGCCGGGCGAGCTTCTGCCGCTCGCGGGTGAAGGCGGCGACTCCCTCGCGGGCACGCGCCAGGGTCTCGGGCCCCGGGTTGACCACCACCGTGCCCGTGCTGCCGTCCACGATCATCCGGCAGCCCGCCCGCGCCGCGGCCGCAAGCCCCGCCGCCCCAAGCACCGAGGGGATGCCGAGCGCGCGCAGCATGATCGCGGTGTGTCCGTCGCTGCCGCCCTCCTCGGTGGCCACGCCGGCGATGCGCGCCGGGTCGATCAGCGCGGCATCGGCCGGGCGCAGCGACTCGGCCACCAGCACCGAGCCCGCCGGCACCCCGCCCAGCGAGCGGAACGGCGCCTGCGCCAGGTTGCGGATCAGGCGACGGCCGATCTCGCGCACCTCGTCGGCGCGACGCTGCAGCCCGGCGGGATCGTCCCCCGGCAGGGCGAGCAGCGCGCACGCGACCTGCTCCGCCTCGTCGGAGACGGCGGTCTCGGCGGAGACCAGCTTGTCGCGGATGCGCACGCGCGCGCCGCGGATCAGCCGCGACGGCCCGAGCATCTGCATGTAGGCGTCGAGCAGGGGCGCCAGCTCGGCCTGGCTGTCCTCGGGCAGGATCAGCAGCTTCTGCCGGAGCTTGGCCACCTGCTTGCGCGAGCGCAGGATCGCCTGCTCCAGCCGCTCGCCCTCCGCTGCCACGCCGGCCGCCGAGATGACGCCGCGGGTGAACTCCGCCGGGGCCTCGCGGGCCGGAAAGGCGGGGCCGATCGCGATGCCGGCGCCGACGGGAATGCCCGAAAGCCGACGCTCCGCGGAGGCGGCCTCGGTCACCGCGTCCTCACTCCTGCTCATCGAAGCCGGACTCCACCAGGGTCGCGAGCGCCTCGAGGGCCTCCTTCGCGTCCCAGCCCTGCGCGCGCAGCGACAGGCCCGATCCCTGGCCCACGCCCAGCATCATCAGTCCCATGATGGACCGCGCGGAGACGCTCTCATCCGGGCTTTCCGCGCGCGCGACCTCGACCGAGGCGGCAAAGCGCTCCGCCAGGGCCACGAAGCGGGCGGCGGCACGGGCGTGCAGGCCGCGCCGGTTGCACACCGTGACGGTGCGGTCCAGCACGGGATCGGCGGCGGGGTCGCTCACGGGCGCACGACTGCCTCTGCGGTCACGCCGGCCATGTGTCCACCTCGCCATCCTTTCCCGTCATGCGGCCGACCGCACGCGATTGCGGGCCGGCCCTGGCTCAGCCTTGCGCCTTGCGCAGCGGTCCGGCAACCGGCGGTGGCGGTGCCACGTTCTTCCGGCACTTCTCCGCCAGCGCCGTCGGACCGTGCGCCGGCGCGTGCGAGGCCGCGCAGATGTACTTCCGCCCCGCCAGCTCCGCGCAGTCCACGCACTCCGACAGGGTCTGCAGCGAACGCACCTTGGCCAGCTTGACCAGCATGGGCAGGTTGACGCCGCCGATCACCTCGACGCCCTCGCGGTCCATCATGGAGATGGCCAGGTTGGAGGGCGTGCCGCCGAACATGTCGGTCAGCAGCACGACGCCGTCCCCCTGGTCCACGTCGGCGATCCTGGCCTGGATCTCCTCGCGGCACCGGTCGATGTCGTCGTCGGCGCCGATGCACATCGTCGCGACGTTGCGTTGCACGCCGACGACATGCTCCATCGCCGAGCGCAGCTCGACGGCCAGCCTGCCGTGCGTCACCAGCACAATTCCGATCATGGGTCCTGCTCAGGCCTCCTGCGCCTGATCTGTCGGATCGAGCCCGACCTTCGTGCCGCCTGTCGCGGATGGTCCCGCCATCCCGCCACGGCCCCGTCCGGGCGCCGCGCGGCATCTTCCGCCACCGCAAGGCACGTCCGGCGCCACGCACGGGCCGGACCGCACGTCCTCCGGGCATCCTGCCCGCATCATCGCCGCGATCCCGACGCGCCCGGGCGGCTGCTCCGGAACGCACGCCATCCTGAACCCGAGGTCTCGTCTACGTCGTGCGAACCCGCGTATACGGTGCCCGGGCGGCATTGGCCAGTTCGCGCCCGGCCTCACATGGCGGCGCCGCACCCGCGCGTCCAGCACCGCGTCCATCCTGCGCACGGAAGATGAACAAGCTGCCTCCATGACGCCGCCGATTCCACCAAATCGCGCATGCTCGACCAGCCACCGGCGCCGGCGGGTTCTGACACCGTCGTGCAACAAAACCCGAGAAATCCGCAGACTCGCCTGAAGCAGCCGTGGATCGCCCGTGCCCAGGCACCCTGCCGCGCATCGAAACCGCCACGAGCCTGCAGCGCGGCTGCCTTGCGGCCAACGCATGCCAGGCGTCAGGTTGCGCAACCACCCTTCTGGCTGGATTGCCGCACATCGGCGTGTCCGCAGCGGTCGTGCCTGCCCGTGCGGAGTCACGCGAAGGCGCCGGCCAGGAGCGTGACATGGCCGAGCGCGCAGTCCAGCGCTATGGCGACACGCCGCACCGCGGACGCACGCTCCGGATCCACCGCCACCAGCGGCAGGTCGAGCACAGGGTGGCGCCTCGGCAACGGCAGGCGCGGCGCCGCGATCGCGTCCAGCTCGACCGCCAGGACCAGTGTCGCCGCGGTCCGGTAGGGCAGCCTGACGATGCCGAACCCGCGCACCTCCAGCAGCCCGGCCAGCGTGTCCGGCGCGCGCGCCCGGCCCGCGTCGATCTCGACCCGGTCGTCCGCCACCAGCTCGAAGCCCTGGTCGAGCAAACGGAGCAGGAGGTCCGACTTCCCGCAGCCGGACCGGCCGAGCAACAGGACGCCGGCGCCGTCGCGTGCCGCACAGCTTGCATGGATCTGCATCCGCCGGACTGTGGATCGCACCGCGGTCGAAAGGAAGCGCCATCTCGGCCCCCTGCGTCATGCGCGCCGGAACGCCCTGGGCGCCACCAGGAGTCACATGCCCATCGCACGGGCCATGAAGGCGCGCTTGAGCCCCGGCAGGCGCTGCACCCCGGCGATGCCGAGGTCGCGCGCCCCGCGCAGCAGCCGGCTGTCGCTGCTGAACAGCCGGTCGAGACCGTCCGTCGCGGCCAGCATCACCAGGTTGTCCGGGCGCCGTGCCCGCTGGTAGCGCGACAGCAGGGCGGGATCGCCGGGATCGCCGCCGCTGGCCACCGCCCCGATCACCAGCCCCGACAGCGCGATCACGTCGCGGAAGCCGAGGTTGAGGCCCTGCCCGGCGATCGGGTGGATGCCGTGCGCCGCGTCGCCGACCAGGGCGAGCCGCCGGTCGACGTAGCGGTGCGCGTGCATCGCCGACAGCGGGTACAGCCAGCGCCGCCCGATCAGCCGCACGTCGCCCAGGTGCCCGCCCAGCCGGCGTGCCACCTCGCGCCCGTAGGCCTCGTCGTCCAGGCGCATCATCCGCTCGCCCAGCGCCGTGCGCTCCGTCCACACGATCGCCGACACGTTCGCCGCCCCCTCGGTGCCGCACATCGGCAGCTGCGCGAACGGCCCGCCGGGCAGGAAGTGCTCCAGCGCCGTGCCGTGGTGCGGCAGAGCGTGGGCGATGGCGCACACCATGCCGACCTGGCGATACGGCAACCGGGTGGTGCGGATCCCGGCCGCCTCGCGCAGCCGGCTGGACCGCCCCTCCGCCGACACCACGAGTCGCGCGCGCAGCGTGCCGCCCGGCAGATGCACCAGCGCGTGCCCCGCCGCCTGCTCCACCCTGGCCTCGGCCGGCGCGTGCAGGCTCAGGCCGGGACGGTCGCGCAGCGCGCGGTTGAGCGCGACGCGCAGGCTGCGCGCCTCCACCATCCAGCCCATCGCGGCCGGGCCCTCGCCCCCCGGGTCCGCGCGGTCGCGCACGTCGAAGTGCAGGAACAGGCGCGACGCGGGGCGCCCGACGCGGCCGTCGGAGATGCGGATGTCGGTGATCGGGCAGGTCGGCTGCGGCAGCTCGCGCCACAGCCCGGCGGCCTCCAGCAGGCGGCGCGACCCCGCGGCCACCGCATAGGCGCGGCCGTCGAAGTCCGGATGCTCCATCGGCGGCAGCTCGGCGCGGTCGACGACGGCCACCGAGACGCCCGCGGCCTGCAACCGGCAGGCGAGCGTCCCGCCGACCGGGCCCGCGCCGACCACGCACACGTCCACCTCGCCGAGGTCGCGCCCGTCCACCCCGGCGTCGGGATGGAAGGGGAGGGCGCTGTCCGTGTCGCCGGCGAGGCCGGAGCTGGTGTCACCTGGGATCGTCGTCACTCCTGCCTGTTTCCTGTGCAACCTGTCGTGGCAGATGTGACGCCGCCGCCGTCACCCGATGCCCTCTGCACAGGCATGTGAAGCATCGTCGCCTGCCTTGCCACAGCCCATCGCGCGCCGCCGGCCGCGGCAGGCTGCAGCGCGGCACCCGGGGATAGGGGCACCGGAAGGCCAACGCGGGTCGCGCCCCCCTGGATGCAGGCCACCATGGCGGATCATTGCGCGGCCCGGCACGGTTCTTGAAAGAACCGGGACGGACGCCGCCCACCGGGCGGACGGGTGGAGGACAACGCAAGTGAAGCTGGTGATCGCGATCATCAAGCCGTTCAAGCTCGACGACGTGCGCGAAGCGCTGACCCCGCTCGGTGTGCAGGGCCTGACGGTATCCGAGGTCAAGGGTTTCGGCCGGCAGAAAGGCCAGACCGAGATCTACCGCGGCGCGGAGTACCACGTCAGCTTCCTGCCCAAGGTGAAGGTCGAGGTCGCCGTGCCGTCCGAGCTGGCCGAGCAGGTGGTCGAGGCGATCATGAAGGCCGCCCACACCGGCAAGATCGGCGACGGCAAGATCTTCGTCATGGACCTGGACCGTGCCGTGCGCATCCGCACCGGCGAGCTGGACGGAGAGGCGCTTTGAGCGGAGTCCCGATGCAACGCGCCCCGGCGGTCCCGGCGCGCGCCTCCCTGATGCGCCGCGCGGGCCTCGGCCTGGCCGGCCTTCTGGCGCTCGGCGCGGTGGCCCTGGTCTCGGCCAGCCCGTCCACCGCCCAGCCGGCCTCGACGGCCACAGCCCCCGCCGCCACGGCTCCCACCACGCCCGGCAGCGACGCCCAGCCCGCACCCAACGCTGCTCCCACGTCCACCGCGCCGGCCACCCCCGCCGCCACCGAGCCGCCGAAGATCGACTCCGGCGACACGGCCTGGATGCTGACCAGCACCGCGCTCGTGCTGATGATGACGATCCCGGGCCTGGCGCTGTTCTACGCCGGCATGGTGCGCAAGAAGAACATCCTCGCCACCCTGATGCAGTCCTTCGCGATCTGCTGCCTGATCACCATCACCTGGATGGTCGCGGGCTACAGCCTGGCCTTCACCAACGGCACCGGGGCCACCGCCGGCTACTTCGGCGACATGTCGCGCTTCTTCCTCGACGGCATCGCGGCCCACATCACCAAGGGCGCCGACGTCGGATTCGTGCTCGGCGCCGGCTCGGACGCGCCCTCGCCGCAGACGATCCCCGAGAGCGTCTACATGATGTACCAGATGACGTTCGCGATCATCACGCCCGCGCTCATCTGCGGCGCCTTCGCCGACCGCATGAAGTTCTCCGCGATGTGCGTGTTCATGGTGCTGTGGTCGCTCATCGTCTACAGCCCGATCGCGCACTGGGTCTGGGCGCCCACCGGCTGGCTGTCCAAGGCGGGCACGCTCGACTTCGCGGGCGGCACCGTGGTGCACATCAACGCGGGCGTCGCGGGGCTGGTGTGCTGCCTCGTGCTCGGCAAGCGCGTCGGCTACGGCCACGACAACATGGCGCCCCACAACTTGGCGCTCGCCGTGATCGGCGCCTCGCTGCTCTGGGTGGGCTGGTTCGGCTTCAACGCCGGCTCCGCGGTCGGCGCCAACGGCCGCGCCGGCATGGCGATGGCCGTCACGCAGATCGCCACCGCCGCGGCGGCCCTGGGCTGGATGTTCGCCGAGTGGATCACCAAGGGGAAGCCGTCGGTGCTCGGCATCATCTCCGGTGCCGTGGCCGGGCTGGTCGCGATCACCCCGGCCTCGGGCTTCGTGCTGCCCGGCGCCTCGATCATCATCGGCGTCGCCGCCGGCGTGATCTGCTTCTGGTCCGCGACCTGGCTCAAGCACGTGCTCGGCTACGACGACAGCCTCGACACCTGGGGCGTGCACGGCGTGGGCGGCATCGTCGGCGCGCTGCTCACCGGCGTGTTCGCCTACGGGCCGCTGTCGGCCACCGACGCCTCGCCGGACGGGACCAGCGGCAGCATCGCGCAGCTGCTGATCCAGGCCGAGGCGGTCGCCGTCACCCTGGTGTGGAGCGGCGTGATCTCGTTCGTCCTGCTCATGCTCATCAAGGTCACGATCGGCCTGCGCGTGGAGCGCGAGCAGGAGATGGAGGGGCTCGACCTCGTGCTGCACGGCGAGCAGCTGTTCTAGTCGCCACCCCCGCCGCGTCGGGACGGGAGGGCCGGGAGCGATCCCGGCCCTCCCCATGTCCGGGCCATAGCTTTCCGGGTGCCGCAAACCCGCGCCAGCCGCCTGGGCGATCATGGAAGTGTGCGTTCCCGAAGCAGCCCCGCTCTGCGAGAAGGCCTGCGGTACCCGCACGAAGCGTCCGGCATCGGCCGGGAAATGCGGCGCCGGCCAGGCCAACCAGGCCACGCCGCGAATTGTCGAACAGGAAGCAGCGGTGCAAGACCCGGCCCACAGCCAGCCTGCAGCCGACACCGACGACCTGCTCGACGGCCTGTCGCGGCCGCAGAAGGCGGTCGCGGGCAGGCACCTGTGGGACGAGGCGGGCTCCACCCTGTTCGACCGGATCTGCGACAGCCCCGGCTACTACCCGACCCGCCGCGAGACCGACCTGCTGCGCCGCGAGGCCGGCGCCATCGCCCGCCTGGTCGGGCCGGGCGCAACCCTGGTCGAGTTCGGCAGCGGCGCCAGCCACAAGATCCGCATCCTGCTCGACACGCTGCAGGCGCCGCGCCGCTACCTCGCGATCGACATCTCCGGCGCGTTCCTGGCCGCCGCCTGCGCGCGCATCGACGCCGACTACCCGGGCCTCGAGGTCGTGCCGCTGTGCGCGGACTACAGCCGCGCGGTCCGGCTGCCGGAACGCCCGGACAACGGGCCGGTGCTCGGCTTCTGCCCGGGCCTCAGCATGGGCAACCTCACGGCCGACGCCATGGTCGAGTGCCTCGCCAGGGCCCGTGAGTCCCTCTCGCCCGGCTGGTTCCTGCTCACCGCCGACGGCACGCGCGACCCGGCCGAGCTGCAGCGCGCCTACGCGGACCCGGACGGGCTGATGGCGGCGTTCCACCTGAACCTCCTGGCCCGCCTGTCGCGCGAGCGCGACGCCGACCTCGATCCCGCCGCCTTCCGCCACGAGGCGCGCGTGCTCGACCACCCGCCGCGCGTGGAAGCCCACCTGGTCGCGCGCCGGGCCGCCGGGTTCCGCGTCTCGGGCCGCGACGTCGCCTTCGCGGAGGGCGAGAGCATCCACACCGACACCTCCTTCAAGTACGGCCCGGACGAGCTTGCGGCACTCGCGGCCCGTGCCGGCTGGCAGCCGGTGCGCAGCTGGACGAGCGCCTCGGTCTGCCTGCAGCTGCTGCGCTCCTGACCGTGCGGCCCGCCCAGGCGCCGGATCGCCCGCCGGCACCCGCGGCGGAAAGGCCCACGCCATGACCACCACAGCCTCGCGCCACGTCGAGCTCACCCTGCGCGGCCTGCTGCTGGGCGCCGCGATCACCGTCGTCTTCATGGCGGCCAACATCTACATGGGCCTCAAGACCGGGATCACCTTCTCCTCGTCCATCCCGGCCGCGGTGATCTCGATGGCGCTGCTGCGCGCGATGGGCGGCGGCTCGATCCTCGAGAACAACATGGTGCAGACCCAGGCCTCGGCCGCGGGCACCCTGTGCAACGTCATCCTCGTGCTGCCCGCGCTGATCATGATCGGCCACTGGCAGCACTTCGCGTTCTGGCAGACGACCGGCGTCTGCCTGCTCGGCGGCCTGCTGGGCGTGATGTACTCGATCCCCCTGCGCCGGGCGATGGTGGTCAACAGCGGCCTGCCGTTCCCCGAGGGCGTGGCCGCCGCCGAGGTGCTGCGCCTTGGCGGCGGCGCCGACGCCGGGCAGGACGAGCAGGACGCGGCCCGCGACGGCACGCGCGCCCTCGTCGGCGGCGGCGTGGCGGCCGCGGTGTTCAGCCTCGGCGTGAACGGCCTGCGGCTGGTCGGCGACGGCATGTCCTGGACCGCCACCGCCGGCCACGCCGTCTTCCGCGTCGGCACCGGCTTCTCCCTGGCCCTGCTGGGCGTCGGCTACCTGGTCGGCATCGCCGCCTGCCTGTCCCTGGTGCTCGGCGTGGCGATCGCCTGGGGCGTCGCGGTGCCGCTGCTGACCGCCCTCGACCCTGCCCCCCACGCCGGCACGGCCGCGGACGCCGCCATGGCCGCCTGGAGCGGCCGCGTCCGCCTGATCGGCGCCGGCGTGATCGCGACCGGCAGCGTGTGGTGCGTGCTGACCCTGGTCAAACCCATGGCGTCGAGCATCCGCGACGCCCTCGCCTCCGCCCGCGCCAGCCACGGCGGCGCCGGGCTGCCCCGGCAGGAGCGCGACCTGCCGATCACCTGGGTCGGCGCCGCCACCCTGGCGCTGTCG